>NZ_CP053844.1:1548543-1858252 GCF_013201685.1 Campylobacter geochelonis
GCGTAGATGATGAGGCAAAAGACAGGCGTTTGCTTTGGGTAGTTTTGGCTATAAATTTTGCCTTTTTTATCATCGAATTTGGCTTTGGTTTTTTGGCTGATTCTATGGGTTTGGTTGCTGATAGCCTTGATATGCTCTCAGATAGCTTTGTTTATGCTATCAGCTTATATGCGGTTTTTAAGAGCGATTTTGTTAAAAAACAAGTAGCCAAAATAGCTGGAGTATTTCAACTGCTTTTAGCCGGAATTGGCTTTTTAGAGGTTTTAAGGCGAGTTTTTTATGAGATAGAGTTGCCAAATTTTACACTTATGGTTAGCATTTCTGCACTTGCGCTGGTTGGAAATTTCATCTGTTTAAAACTGCTAAATCAAAGCCAAAGCGATGGAGCACACATCAAAGCTAGCCAAATTTTCACATCAAATGATATCGTTATCAACTTAGGCGTTATCTTGGCTGGGATTTTAGTTTTTATCACATCTTCAAAGATTCCAGACTTGCTTATCGGCGCGATTGTCTTTATCATCGTGTTAAAAGGTGCGATAAAAATACTAAATTTAGCCAAATAGCTGGATAAATTTAAAGGAATTTAGAGCTAGCTTAAAATATTTTTAAAGTGCTTTAAAAGCTAAATTTCATGCTAAGTTTTTGAAATTTAAGCAGATACGACGCGATTTTAGGCGCGAAAAATGGAAGTTAAATTTAGAGAAACTAGCGCTTTTGAAAGGCTATTTTGCACATATGAATTTTTAAAACATTTTGTAAAGTTGCATTTGCTATGACATTTTAAAAAGATATTATTTTTAGTATCTGCATTTTTTAATATCGCTAAATTTTTCTTTTAAAATAGTAAATTTTTAAACCTACATGCTGCGCGCAGTATTTTGCTATATCTAAAATGTTTATGCAAAAGTTATCATAACTTTTTAATAGCTTTGAAAAGTTACAAATTCGCACAAATACTGTGCTTTGAAACAGAAAAAATATAACGTTTAAAATTTTTAAAGTCGGTTTTAAACTAAATTCATTAGCATAAAAATAAAATATGGCTAAATTTAAAAAGGTATCAAGCTTAAAGCACTTTTAAAGTCATTGTCATTAGTCAAAATCTCAAAAATTCTCAATGTTTAAAAAGATATAAAACAGCTATATTCCACGTAAAGCTGCAAAGTCGCTTAACTTAAAAACCAAACTCAAAGCTTAAAAGCAGTTTTAAAACTATCATCAGCACTGGCTAAATTTATCCAAATAATGCAAATATCAACACCTTAAAAAGCCATAAATAAGCCCTACGCCACAAAAAAATCATAACTACAAATTTTAAAATGTATAATTCCAAAAATCAAACAAGCGCACGACTAAAAACGCGACTAAATTTTAAAATACAGCTAAGCCAAAATCATACAAATGTACCAAAACCATTTAAACAAAGTTAAATTTAAGAGTTCTATAACAAATCCAAATTTATCATAATAAGAATTATAAATTTATCGCAACAAATATTTTAAAATTTTATATTATTTAGTTTTTATTGCAATTTTTATATGGAATTTTATCCTTAAATCCAGCCTGTTTAAAGCCATTTAGCCTAAGTCTGCAACTATCACAAACTCCACACGCCTCATCGCTGTTTTCATAACAACTCCAAGTTAGCTCAAGCGCAACGCCTAAATTTAGGGCTTTTTCTACGATTTGTGCTTTGCTAAGATGAACAAGTGGCATTTTGATTTGTGATTTTACCTTTGTTGCTCTGCCTAAATTTATACTCTCTTGCATCGATTTTATAAAGCTCTCGCTACAGTCTGGATATCCGCTACTGTCTTCTTCAACCACACCGATAAATATAGCCTCACACCCCTCTTTTTCGGCTAATGCTGCTGCGATGCTTAAAAAAATCCCATTTCTAAAAGGCACATATGTGATAGGAACTTCAGCGCCAAGCCCATCTTTTGGTACTTCAAGAGTTTTGTCAGTTAGCGCGTTTGCTCCGATTTGCGAGATAAAGCTAACATCAAGCACAAGCCTTGTTTTTACGCCTAACTTATCACAAATTTTATAAAAACTTTCTCGCTCTTTTTCCATTGTTCGCTGGTTATAATCAAAATGAAGCGCAACTATCTCATAACCCTCGTTTTTTGCTATATACGCACAAAGCGTGCTGTCCATTCCGCCACTTATAACACAAACTGCTTTTTTCAAATTTCATCCTTTTTTTGCTATAATTTTACCAAAATTTACATACAAAGGGCTAAATTTGATAAGTTGTGAGAGTGATTATCCAGCTATTTTAGATGAAATTGCAAGCTTTTTAAGTGGCGATGAAGTTGAGCTTGTGTTTGTTAATTCTGTTGATATGCAAGCTATAAATAAAAATGAGCGTGGGCTTGATAAGACTACTGATGTGCTTAGCTTTCCATTTGAAAAAATGGCGCACTTTCCAATCGGCTCAATCGTTATAAATTTAGACTTAGCGCAGCAAAAAGCTGATGAGTTTTCACACTCAAAAGACGCTGAAATCGCACTTTTGTTTATTCACGGACTGCTTCATATACTAGGATTTGATCATGAAATAGACAATGGAGAGATGAGAGATAAAGAGAGCGAAGTTATAGCTAAATTTAACCTTCCAAAAAGTTTGATAGTTAGGACATGCGATAGCGATTTTAGCTAAACTTTGCGCTTTAATCACAGTAATTAAAAGCCAAATTTATCTCTAAATCAAATTTAAAAATAAAATAAATTTATCAAGTAAACAAACTTATAAAAAGTGGATTAACTTTATCAAATACTAAAACCAAAATTTATAGGCTTTAAATTTAGCAAATTTGAAACTCTTAAAAGTTCGATTAGCGCTAAAATTTAAAGCCTAAATTTATAAAAATATGAGTTATAAACCCATACTCTTTTTAGCTCTTAAAACTTATACTCCACCTTAACACCACCACTAATTCCTTCTTTATCTCCAAGATATCCTTGAAGGTTTGTGCCTATGTTAAAGCTATTAGTTTGGTAGTTGCTTCCAAGTTCTAGCACAGCACTATCACCTTTTAGTTTTGGCGCGTCTATGCTTTTGTTTGTTGCATGGTTAAAACCTTTGGCCTCACCATCATACTCTTTTTCCCACGCTACGCCAGTGTATATATCAAAGCCATTGTTTATTAGATACTCATATCTAGCTCCAAGCTTTGTTCGTATCGAATCAATCGCATTAAAGCTAAATTTATCTCCTCTTATATCAACATCTTTTCCCTCTAATCTTGAGTAAAGTAGCTTAGTGTATAAGTTTAAATTTGAAACCGAATTTAGCTCTACTATCTTACCAACTCCAATATGTGCTCCATAGTAGTTTCTACTTATATCAAAACTAGCTAAGCCATTAAAGTCATTGCTTTTATAATCGCTCTTGCTTCTACCAGCTCTTACGCTTGCATCTATGTAAAATCTATCTTCTAGCTCTTTTTCTAAAGCAAATGCCAAACCGTAGTATTTAGTATCTCCACTTCCTCTTACAACACTTGAGTTTGCAAATGAGTTAAAGCTATCATACTCGCCTTTTCCGTACTCAAAAAACAGACCATATACTAAAGAGTTATCCAACACACTATTTGATACACCAGCTGCAAAGTTAAAGCCTTTTATATCTACATATGAGCCTGTTTTATATCTTATATCACTTCCTCCAATTACTGAAAATACACCCAAACCATACTGCTCATCATATGAAGTTCTCATAGCTTTTATACCATCGCTACTTGTTAAATCAACTCCTTGATTTAACAACGAAGCAGTGCTAAGCTCAGCTTCTAAGAAAGATTTTACTCCTGGATTTTCTTTATAAGCTGGTTCTTCTGGAGTGACTGGTTTTTTGGGTACTTTTGTAACTAAGGCATAGAGGTATTTTTCTTCATCATTTTTTAGCTCTAAAGTATACTCTTTAGAAACTCCTTGCATAAGGCTTACGTGATTACTCATATCAGTTGGGTGAATTACTTTAGCATTTAGTGAGTGCAGTAAATTTACTCTTTCATTTACTTCAAGTTTAGGCGCTTTACCATCTATTACTCCTACTGCAACTTTAGCTTTTGATATATCTGTATCTTTTGTATCGTGTAGAGTTAAAACTGTATCATTATGCTTAAAGTCAGCTGGTAGATAGAAATTTATGTTTTCAAAGTTAGCTATGTTTTTTGCATTTAAGCCTTTAGAGTATAAATTTAATGTATTACCTTTAACAAAGTTATCAAAGGCTGTATCGTTTGAATAATAACCATTATATCCACCATAGATAGTTGAGTTAGCTAAATTTGGATTACCTTTAATGGTAACTGTGTTTGAGGTGGCTTGACCTGCAGAAGAGGACACAATATATCCGCCAACGATATCGCCACTTATAGTTCCACCTTCTATCTCAACTGTGTTTTTTTCGACTATACCATAACTGCTACCAGCATAAATTCCATCTTTGGCTATTATGCTACCACCTGTTATTTTAACTACATTGTTATTAACTTTCGAATACCAACTGCTTCCACCATAAATTGCGCCTTCTACTGTTCCATTAGTTATCTCAATTATATTTCTAGAAACTTCTTCGGCATCATCAGAACCATAACCATAGTTAACTCCACCATAAATATTACCAACTACTTTTGTTGTATCGCCAGAGATGACAACCTTGTTGTCACTAGCATTTCTAATCATAGCACTATCATTACCACTAGCGACACCACCGTAAATTCCATCTTTAGTTTCTATAGCTCCACCAGTTATATACACTTCGTTTAATGTAGCAGAAGAGGCTGAACTTTCTCCACCATATATGGCGCTATTATCGCGTTTTGGGGATATGTTTCCACCAGATATATAGACTTTATTTTCGCTAGAAATTCCATTAACACTTTGACCACCAGATATATAATCGTTGATTATCGTTCCGCTAGTTATATACACTTCGTTGCCTGTAACATTAGCTATTTCACCATCACTTACGTTAGCAGCAGAGCCACCATAAATATCAGCTTGTATAATTGTTGTTTTACCATCTTCTTGAGAAACACTTACTTGATTAGCCGTAACTTCTCCACTATCACTAACGCCACCACGTATAGTGCCACTAAGCATACTTCCGGCAGTTATAGTTATAATGTTTCCGTTAGCGCCAATTTTTCCTTTACCACCTACTATGGTAGCCGAGTTATCTATCTCACCACCAGTTATGTTTACAGTATTTTTTGAAGCTATATTGCCAGTAATAGTTTTATTAAGCAAATCATAAAAATAACTATTTCCACCAGTAACATCTCTTGTTATCTTGCCATTTTTTATATTTACAGTATTTCCAGAAACTTCTTTTGTATCATGATGTACACCATAGACAAATATATTTCCAAGATCATTTATGCCAGGAGTGTTTTCTATATTTACAACATTTCCACTAAGACTAGCAGTACCATACTGCGTTCCTATAGGAGCTAGCATCGGCTGAAAACCACCATATGACTCAAGCTTACTTTTGTCTGATTCATCATTCCAAGTAACCTCATCGGCATTTAAGCTAGAAGCACCGAATAAAACAACACAGGTTATAAGGCTAATGCCAACTAAATTTTTAAACGAGTTTTTGTGACTCTTGTGAGAATTCGCATGGTTGAGTTTATCAAGCAAGCGTGTGTTTGGCTGATGTGACATTATCAACTCCTTTATAAGGTTATTATGATACATTTGCTTTGTGTTATTCTATCTAATACAATATAAATTACAAATAAAAATCTAAAGAAAAATTATCTAAATTTATAAAAATAGCATTTTAGTATAGTCGTAGAGATAAAATTAAAAGTGTAAATTTATTTAAATTTATAAAAATAGCTTTGCTATGATGTTTTTAGCTTATAAATTTATACTTTGACACGCTAGCTTTATAGCGCGCTAAGCGACTTTTTGCATTTTATAATCAATTTGATTGCGTTAAAAATTTAATGCTAAATGTTACTTTATAAAATAGTCAAATATTTATTTATATACTTAATAAAATTGGTCTAAAAAATATTTTTATAAGATTAGCTAAATTTAGAGCTAAATTTTGGCTAAATTTAAAAGAAATTTTAACTAAAGTTGCTTATAAATTTAAAATTTTTAAGTAAATTTTATCTCTTCTATAAAGTAAATTTAGATAAATTAGCATAAAAATATAAAAAAATTATTTTAGAATGTCGTTGCAGGAGAATAAATTTAACGAACCATTGTTTTAAATCTAAAGCAAATTTTTAAAGTCGTTGTAAATTTACATAGATATGTCGAACAAATAGTCTAAATTTAACCAAATCAACAAGCCAACCAAAGCTAAAGTTAAAAAACTCAAAGTATCAAAAAAGCAAATTTAGTCTACTTTTTGCCCTTTTTAACCGTTTTTTCCACCACTTCTGGAAGCTTTATATATCCCATTTCAACTAACTTTTTATAAATTTTTTTGATAATTGGTCCACCAGCGCTTCCACCCCCGCCACCATGCTCGACCATGACAGTAACGGCGTATTGTGGGTTATCATAAGGTCCATATGTAGTCATCCACGCGTGCGAACGGTGAAAATACTCCATATCCTTTTCTTTCATCCGAACGATTTCACTTTGTGGTATACTAATAACTTGCGCGGTTCCAGTCTTAGCTGCAATTGGCACGATGTTATCTTTTAAAAGCCTATAAACAGTGCCTTTTGGATGGTTTGCCACCTCATACATCGCTTTTCTGATATATGGCAATTGCTCTTTTTCAAAAGGCGTGAAAAGCTCTGTTGGCTTAAACTCGACATCTTTTCCATCTATACTTTTTAAAAAATGCGGCGTAAGCCCCTTGCCACTTGCTATTTCGGCTGTGTATTTAGCGACTTGCATAGGCGTGGTTAAAAAATACCCCTGCCCGATGGAGGCATTTACAGTTTCTCCCATAAACCACTGCTGGTTATATTTCTCCATTTTCCACGCTTTACTAGGCACAGTTCCTACGAATTCATTTGGCAAATCAACTCCGGTTTTTTTACCAAAACCATACCTTTCTAAATTTTGCGCTATAAAATCAATCCCAACTTCTAAACTACCCTCGTAAAAATATACATCGCAACTCTCTCTAATAGCGTCATTTAGGTTCATATTTCCATGTCCGCTAGCCTTCCAACATCTAAATTTACGCTTTCCAAGCTCGATATATCCGCCACAAAAGTATGTCTTTTCTCTGCCTATTTTGCCACTATTTAAAAACGACATTCCAACGCCCATTTTTATAACTGAACCTGGCGGATAAAGTCCATTTACAAGTTTGTTAGTAAATGGGTGTTTTAAATCCTGTATAAGCCCATCCCACTCTTTTTGAGTAATCCCTGTAACAAATGGGTTTAAGTTATACTCTGGAAAACTTCCAGCCGCGATTATCGCTCCTGTGTTTACATCCATCACAACAGCCGCTCCTGCTGCATCGCCAAAGGTATCTTTTAAAAACTGCTGAAGCTCCATATCGATATTAAGTGCTATATCTTGGCTTTTTGGTTTTTCATATAAAATTTCTTCTACAACCTGATTAAGTGCCGTAACTTTAGTCTTTCTAACGCCACTACTTCCTTGAAGAACGTTATTATAAAACGCCTCAACTCCACTTCTTCCAACATAGTTTGTAAGTTTTGCTAGTGAGTCTTTTTCCATATCTTTTGTTGTTGAGCGCCCAACATAGCCGATGATGTGAGATGCTAAAAAGTTATATGGATAGTGCCTTTTTGATGATGAATCAAGCTTTAAATTTGGTCTTAAATTTAGCTCTGCAAAGTGTGGTAAAACCGTGTCGTAGTCTATAAAATCGACTATTTGTATAAAGTCTTGATTGTATGGAGAGTTTTGTTTTTTATACTCTTTTTCTAGTAAAGTAGCGTTTTGATCTGGGAAAATCGATACGATTTTTTCTATCTCAACCATTCTTACATCTTGTTTTAGATGTGGGGCAAGCGATATAGAAAAGCCAAGTCTGTTTATAGCTATAGGGCGACCTTTTGAGTCTAGAATTTGCCCACGAGTTGGAGCTATAAGCTTTGTTCTTACGACATTGTCTTCAGCTATTTCGGCGTAGTATTCGTTTGATTTGATACTTAGGTAATAAATCCGCACAAGAAGCACTATCCACACTAAAACTACAGCGCAAAACGCCAAACGAAGCCTCATAAAATTCGCCCCCTAAAAAGTAAAAATGCTATCGCAGACTCAACTAAAATGTAAAATCCATACTCATAGCTTAGCTCTAGCTTTGGCGAATTTTTCATATATGATATAAGGTTGCTTACTAAAAAAGTGCCTATATATCCAACGCAAACTAAAATAACTAATAGCAAATTCCTAAATTTAAGTGATGTTAAAAGATAGTCAAAAACAAAGTAGTAAAAAATCCCAAAAGTTATCGCCACAGAAAAAAGCTCAAAACCATGAACTTGTTCTGCTAAAAAAAGATATGCGATGCTTTGATACCAATGATGCGTAAAATCCTTGTAGTTGCGCTCTTTTTCGTAGTTTAGAATAACAACATAGGCAAAAAACAGCCCGATAAGTGGCGGTATACTCTGAAAAAGCGATGCTATAACTTGATAACTCACTATCAAGATAACAAACATCGCATTTTTTAGAAAGTATATATCATTGCGATTTCGTTGCATACTGGAAAATGTTTGCATTTGATACAATCTGCCCAAATTTTTTGATAAGGAAGTTCCTCTTTTGAGATTTCCTTAAACCCGATGCTTTCAAAAAAAGCCTTTTGATAAGTTAGTGCAAAAGCCTTTTTGATATCAAATTCTAATGCCTCTTTTAAAAGCTCTTTAACCAACCCTTTTCCAATGCCTTTGCCACGCAAACCATCTTTTATAATCAAACTTCTAATCTCAGCCAATTCAACAGAATAAATATATAAAGCAGAGTAGCCAACCAACTCACCATCTAAAATAGCAAGCGTATATGAACGGATACTAGTAGCGACTTCATCATTGCTTCGTGGTAGTATAACGCCCTTTTCAACCTCAAGTTTAACAAGCTCTTGCATGGAAGCGATATCTTTTAAACTCGCCTTTCTAAACTCTAGCATAGACCCAAAGCTCCATTTACTATAAGTTCTCTAGCCTCTTTTATCCCTGTTTTTTTCAAAGTTGATACAAATTTAGCATCTTTATCAAATTTAAGCACCTTTGATCTATCGCTTTGATTTAGTTTATCGCTTTTTGTGTAGAAATTTAAAATCTTTTGATCTGGCCTTAAAAAGCTTTTTAAATACTCATCGACATTTTTATCTATATCTAAATCATACTGCCTTGAGTCGATTAGATGGACAAAAAGACGTATGTTTTCTCTTTTTTTTAAAAACTCATCTAGTGAAGTTTTCCAAATTTCATGAGTTTTTTTTGAAACTTTTGCATATCCAAATCCCGGTAAATCCACAAAAATCAAAGTAGTTCTAAAGTCATCTTCGCCACCAAATTTGGCTTCAAAGAAATTTATAAGCTGGGTTTTTCCTGGAGTTGAGCTACTTTTTGCTAAGTTTTTTTGATCAACAAGTGCGTTTATAAAACTGCTTTTACCCACATTTGAACGCCCCAAAAACGCCACTTCGCTCACACTGAAATTATCGCAACTGTTTAAATTCGGCGATGATGTTATAAAATTTGCACTAAGTGCGTTTATCACTTTTTATCCTCGATTTGAAAAATAAGCTTAGCTGGCTTTTTCTCTTTGTTTTTTTCATCTTTAAAGCTTTGAACTTCATACTTGCCACTAAGTTGGTTTATAGTAATCTTATCGCCAAAAACCTCTCTTTTTGTCTCAACTTCGTTTATATAAGCATTGCCGCTAAGCAAGTAAGTTTGGGCTAATGGCTCGTAAGTTAGAGTGTCGCCTTTACCGTTATAATGGGAGTTGTTGATAAGAATTTTAAACCTTGCATTATCGCTTGCGACATATTTTGTTGGCTGTCTGTTTTTATCAAAATATATTGTTAGTTTGTTAGAATCAAGCGTATCATAAGCGCCTTTTTTAACATGCACGTTGCCCGTTAAAACGCTAACTTGCTTTACCTCATCGGCAAAAAAGTTATCCGCAGTTACCTCAACTTGCTCTGCTAAAAGCGTTGAAGTCCCAAGTGCAAAGGCTAATGCTAAGATTATTAATCCGTTTTTTCTTTTGTTTGAAACCATCCATGAACTCCTGTAGCAAAAGTTTGCTTTTTGTTTAAATCATACTTTAAATTTGCACCAACAACCTTATTTTCATACTGTGTCATCACAAAAGGCATATTACTTTGTGCAATTTTTGTTTTGGTATTGTAGATGATTTCATCTGATATATAGTTTAAATTATCGCTGTTTTTGTATTTTGCATCACCAAAAAAGGTTAAAACATCATTTTTTCTAATAGCCTTTTTTGAAGATAGGGTATGATTTACATCATCACCTAAAATTTCTCCTAAAAAGCCGTTAAATTCATCTCTATCTTTATATCTCACTCCACTATCTGAACTAAATTTTCCTGTTATTTTGTTTTCTGAGACTTCAAAATCTTCTATTTTTGTCATCTCCATATTTGCAACGCTTAAGTCCTCTTTAAAAAAATCACTAAAATATGGAGTTTGAACGCTTAAAATAACCATCGCAACACTAAAAATAGCAATCGCGATGTAAAAAATTCTTATAACCACTTCTGCATCCAAATTTCGCGCATATCATTTTTATCTATTATCATCTCTATCATCTCTCTAACAGCGCCATCTCCGCCATTTTTACTAAGTGTGATGTCTGCTTGTACAAGAGGCATTGCATTTGCTGGTTTAAAACTTAAAGCAACTGCATTCAAAAGCTTCATATCATTATAATCATCACCTATAGCAGCAGCATTTGAAAGCTCTAAACCCTCTTTTTTAAGGATTTCTTTTGCGACTTCAAGTTTGTCTTTTACGCCTTGAAAAACATACTTTATGCTAAGCTCAGCGCCTCTTTTTTCTACTATTTGCGATTTTTTCCCTGTGATAATGGCTACGATTTTACCCATTTTTGACCATTGCTCGATAGCAAATCCATCTTTTACATTAAATTTTTTCATCTCTTCGCCACTATTTGAGTGGTAAAGCCCACCATCGCTCATACAGCCATCAACATCAAGAAAAATTATATCTATCATAAAATGCCTTTTGTGCTAGGAGTTCCAATTTTTTCATTTTTAGCTAAAGCTCTTCTAAGTGCAACTGCAAATGCTTTAAAAGTTGCTTCAACTATATGATGTTTGTTTTCGCCTCTAAGCATATTTATATGAAGAGTAATGCCAGCGTTAAAGGCTAAAGCTCTAAAAAACTCTTGCGTTAGCTCAACATCAAAGTCGCCTATCATGCCATCTTTAATGCTATCATATACCAAAAAAGCTCTATTCGAAAGATCAAGCACACACTCAACCGCCGCTTCATCCATTGCAACAACGCTATTTCCATATCGCTCAACTTTTTCTAAAGGATAAATACTATCTTTTAACGCCATTCCTAAAACAATGCCAACATCTTCAACCGTGTGATGCCCATCTATATGCAAATCTCCATCGCATTTGATATCTAAATTTATCAAAGAGTGCTTAGAAAACGCCTCTAACATATGGTCAAAAAAACCAATGCCAGTTTTTATGTTAGATTTACCTTCTGCATAAATTTCTAACTCAACTGTGATATCTGTCTCTTTTGTTTTTCTGTTTTTAACTATCATTTTATTCCCTAACTATAAATGCGCCATCTATATGTCCACTTTTTGCAAAGTCTCTAGCCTCATCTTCGCTTCTAAATCCTGTTAAGAAAACTCTATATATAGGGCTTCCATCCAGCTGAAATTCTTTTATAATCGTACTGTATCCTGCTGTTCCGTGATATTGTGATTTATAAACTCTAGCACCCTCATAACGCCTAAATGAACCGACTTGAACCATAAAATTTCCACCCTCAAAGACTCTTTGGTTTTTAGGAGCTGTTTTAGAAATCTCTTTTCCGCCAAATCCAACAACCTCAAGCCTAACCGGAGCCGTTCCTTTAGCTAAAACTCCCAAATCAGAAGCTACCTTTTTTGATAAGTCAATCACTCGCCCACTTACAAAAGGCCCACGATCATTTATCCTTACAACCGCGCTCTCGCCGTTATTTAAATTTGTAACTTTTACCATAGTATTCATCGGATATGTTTTGTGCGCTGCTGTTTGAGCGTGCATGTTATATGTTTCGCCATTTGATGTTTTTTTACCATGAAAATTTGGTCCATACCAACTAGCAAGCCCTTTTTGGGTATCTCCTACCTCAACCATAGTCGGATAGTAAGTTTTACCATTTACACTATATGGTCTCATTGTGGCTGGAGTTTTGCTTTTATAGCTAGGCTGCGAAATAGGTGCTTTTGATGAGCAACCGTAGATAAAAAATATAGCAAGTATAGCTATAAAAAGACCATTTTTATGGTATAACAATCGTATCTCCTGCCATTAGTTCTCTGTTTTTTATATCATTTGTAGCAACGATTTCGTTGATATCTACATCAAATTTTTTAGCCAACCCCGTTAAAGTGTCGCCACTTTTTACAATATATTTTTTCATATCAACAGATGCAACGTCACTTTCAACTGGAATTTTAAGCTTTTGGTTTTGTGCAATTTTATCACCTTTTAGCTTATTTTCACTTTTAATTCCAGCAACACTAACTCCCCATTTATCAGCAATGCTTTTTAAAGTATCATTTTTAGCTACCGTGTGAGTTCTATAGTCTTTGTTTATAAATCTAGCCCCTCTTATCTCTTTTCCTATGTAGTTAAGCGCATAAAGTTGAAGTTTATCTTCTGGGATATAGATATGATATCCGCCTTTGTAGTTTGGAACTTTGCTGTTTTTTATATGCAGATTATACTTTTTCATAGTATCAGCGCTAAGCCCAATGCTAGTTGCTATGCTTGCAAGTTCGGTTCCGCCTTTTACCCTAATCTTTTGAAGTTTATAATCAGTTTTTAAGTTAGCAAGAACTCTTCTTGAGTCGCTTCTTTTAGAAATGATTGTGTATTTTATAATTTTTTTGATGAAATTTCTTGTTTCGCGTGGAGTGTGTTTGTTTGCTAAAATAGAACTAAAATCATCTGTTTTGGCACTTCTTATGACCTTTCGCATACAGCCGTCGCCACAGTTATACGCCATTAAAGAAACGTACCATTTATCATCAAATTTGTTATTTAAAAAATCAATGTATTTAAAAGCCGTATCAGTAGAAGCAAATGGATCTCTTCTTTCATCTACATGCTTATCAACTTTTAGCCCAAAAGTCTTTGCGGTTCCAGTCATGAACTGCCACATTCCACCAGCTTTTCTATGAGAAGTTGCTCTGTTTAAAAACTCAGATTCAACCATTGCTAAATATAGCAAAAACTCTGGCGCATCTATCTTATCAAGCTCTTCTTTTATAATGTATACATTTTCTGGTCTGGATTCAATAATAGTTTTAAAATCAAATATATCATTTGATTTTATGTTATCATTTATCGAATTTATAACATCTCTGTTTTTTTGCGTATCTTGTATCTTAAATTCTCTCAAAATTTCTTCAACTACCAAATTTGTAGCACTATCGCTACCGCTAGCAAATGAAGAAATTGCAAAAACAGCTGTTAAAATAAAGTTTATAAAAAGCTTCATTTTTCTCCTTAAATTTTAAAAAGTTTTTTTGCGTTATCCGTTGTGATTTTCTCAACCTCACTTATGTTTAAATTTAATAAATTACTTACTTTCTCAACGACAAATTTAGTATAACTAGGCTCATTTCTCTTGCCTCTGTTTGGTTCTGGCGAAAGATACGGCGCGTCCGTTTCGATAAGTAAATTTGAAAGTGGAATCTTAGGTAAAATTTCCACTAAAGATTTTGCATTTTTAAAAGTTAAAACGCCGCCAATACCAAAATAAAACCCACTATCTTTAAGCTCAAGCAAAAGTTCACTCGAGTTATAACAGTGTAAAACTCCGCCAACTAGCTCGTTTGCGTGCTGTTTTAATATATCAAAACTATCTTGGTTTGCATCTCTTATATGAACAATCAACGGTTTTTTTAGCTCTTTTGCTAAATTAATCTGGGCTATAAAAACCTCTTTTTGAAGTTTTTTCTCAGCTTCTTGCTCTTCTTTTGTGGCAAAGTCGCTTTTAAGCCTGTAATAATCAAGCCCGCACTCACCTATAGCAACGCATCTTTTATCCTCTGCTACATGTTTTAGATATGAGATATCAAAGTCATGGCAGTGATATGGATGAACGCCACTTGCAAAATATACATCATCATATGAGTATGAAATTTCTCTAGCTTTTTTAAGATCATTCATATCAGCGCCTGGGATTATGATGTTTTGGATACCATTTTCCCTTGCTCTTATGATAACTTCTTCTAAATCTTTACTAAAGCTTTCATCATCTAAATGACAATGGGTGTCTATAATCATCTAGTAACCTAAATTTGATATATGCTTTCTTAAAAATAAATAAATTTTTATAACTTAAAATAGCATTTTACTATTTTAGCAAAAAATAAAATAATAAAACTTAAATTAGACTATATTTAAGCAAATTTTAAAAATTTCGCAATTTTTTAGCAAATTCCATAGCTTCTTGAGTGATAACTTCGCCACTGATCATCCTCGCTAATTCGGTTATTTTCTCATTTTCATCTAGATTGTGAACCGATGATGTGTTACCATTTTTCACAACAAGAAAATGCGAATTTGCTCTTGAGCTAAGCTGTGGCAAATGAGAAATGGCAAAAATTTGATAAAATTTCGATATCTTTACAAGTACATCAGCGATACTCATCGCCTCTTTTCCGCTTAAATTCGCATCAATCTCATCAAGTATGATAACTCCATCGCCAAAACCGACTATATCAGCATTGCTTGCGATAAAGGCTAAACGAAGTCTGTTTAGCTCACCAGAACTTAAATTTTTTAAATTTGTGCCATCGATTTGAAATACTATCTCATCTTTTCCAGACTTATCGATATCTTTTTCTAAAAACATCACTTTTATGTTTCGCATATAAAGCTCTTTTAGATAAAAATTTATAGACGTTTCTAAATTCTCTTTTGCGTTTTTTCTCTCATCGCTTATCAAATTTGATAAATTTACAACATCTTTTTTAAACTCTTTAAATTTTTTCTCCAAATTGCTTTTTTCAAACTCGATATCTTCATAGCGCCTTAACTCATCTTTTCTTTGAGCAAGAGTTTTTAAAGCCTCGTCAATACCACCATATCGCTTCTCAAGCCAACTTAAAGCCTCTATTCTATCAAGAATTTTCTCTACATTAAGCTCTTCAAGCTCGTCTAAATTCAGCCCCTCTTTTTTAGCTCTTAACTCATTCATGGCATCTTCAAAAAAGCTACTATCGATTTCGCTGATTCTAAGCGCATCAACCACCTTTGGCTCAATCTCAAAAATCATCCAAGCTTTTTGCCATGCATCATTTATCTTATCTACTTTACTAAGGCGTTTTTTTATCTCCATAAGCTCTTCAAATTCGCCACTTTTTGGCGAAATTTGTTCTATTTTATCTATCTCAAATTTAGCAAATTCTTTTAACTCTTCGAGTCTGATTTCATCTTTTTCAATCTTTTCAAGCTCCTTTTTTGTGCGTGTAAACTCATCAAATACGCTCTTGAATTTACTTAAATTCTCACTATGTTTTTGGTTTGATTTACTAGCTAAAATATCAAGTAAATTTAGCAATTTTTCGTTTGCAAACTCATCGACATTTTTCACACTTAGGTATTTTATATGCTGATTTGCTATCTCATTTAGGTTCTTTTTAGCTATTGATTGGTTGTTTATAAAGTAGCGAACGCTCTTTTCTTTAACCATTTTAAATGCGTTAATCTCTTCGCTTTCTATGCCAAACTCGCCCATATCAAACTCAAACCCAACATCAGCTTCAATTACGCTTGCATCACTTTCACTTAGCCCAAACACAGCTAAAATCGCACTCATCAGCACAGATTTTCCAGCTCCACTAGCTCCAGTAAACACGCTAAGCCCTGGCTTAAACTCAAGCTCGCACTCATCAAATGTTATATGTTTTTTTATATAAAGTCTTTCTATCAAGCCTTGCCTCCGTTGTGTCCCCAGTGTAGTTTTTCTTTTAAAACGCTAAAATAATCTCTGTTTAAATGCCTGATTAAATTCGCGTGAGTATTTCCAAGATGTATACAAACCTCATCAAATTTATTCATATCAAAAACATCTTGCCCATCTATTACGATAGCAACTTCGTTTTCATCTACATTTTTAAAACTTAGTTCATGCTCATTTGGAAGCACGAGCGGGCGTTGTGTTAGACTATGCGAACATATCGGAGTGATACAAAAAACGTTACTTAAAGGATAGATTATCGGTCCATTTGCGCTCATATTATAAGCAGTTGAGCCAGCTGGAGAGCTTACTATAACGCCATCTCCATAGTATGTGTTAAAATACTTTCCATTTAGATAGGTATCGACTTTGCTCATCGATGAGATTGTATTTCTTGTGATGACAACATCGTTAAATGCGACTCTTTTAATATTTTTGCCGCCATTTTTCTTAAAAACAACATCAAGCATTAAAGGTCTTTCTATCTCATAAATTCCAGCAAAAAACTGAGTAAAAAAGCTTTGCATATCGTTCATTTTAATATCTGTTAAAAACCCAAGCGTTCCATCATGAATGCCTAAAACATAGACATCTTTGCCAACTACTTGCCTGCAAGTTGAGATTAATGTGCCATCTCCTCCAAGGCTTATTATAAAATTTGTCTTTTTGCAAATTTCATCTAATCTAAAGCCCTTTTTGCCTATCTTTTTTGCGCTATTTTTTTCAACTAAAATTTCAATACCTCTTGAAGCAAAAAATTCCTCTATAACAGCTATATTTTCGCCATTTTTTGCAACAAGTCCGATAATTTTTAAATTTTTATGAATATTAATATTTTCTTTTTTCATCCTCTAATTTTATAGAAAATTAGCTTTATAAAAGCAAAATTTAACTATAATGTAGTTTTTAACTTTGAAAAGGGAGTAAATTTGAGAAGTCATTATTGCGCAGAAATTTCAAAAGATGAAATAGGCAAAGTGGTAGAAATTTGCGGCTGGGTGAACTCATACAGAGATCACGGCGGTGTCATTTTTATAGACTTAAGAGATAAAAGCGGACTTGTACAGCTAGTTTGCGATCCAAAAGACAACAAAAATGCTTATGATATAGCAAATTCAGTTAGAAATGAGTTTGTTTTAAAAGCAAGAGGAAAAGTAAGAGCTAGAGGCGAAGGACTTGTAAATCCAAAGCTTAAAAGCGGTGAAATCGAAGTAGTAGCAGATGAGATAATCATAGAAAACAAGAGCAAACCGTTGCCATTTGTCATAGGAGATGAAAATGTTGGCGAGGAAATTCGCCTTAAATATAGGTTTTTAGACCTTAGAAATGAAGATGCCTATAACCGTTTTAAAATGCGCTCAAAAGCGGCAATAGCAGCTAGAAACGCACTTGATAGAATGGGCTTTTTAGAGGTTGAAACTCCGATTTTAACTCGTGCTACTCCAGAAGGAGCAAGAGATTATCTAGTTCCAAGTAGAGTTTATCCGGGTGATTTTTACGCGCTTCCTCAAAGTCCACAGCTTTTTAAACAACTTTTAATGTGTAGTGGCTTTGATAGATACTTTCAAATCGCAAAATGCTTTCGCGATGAGGATTTGCGAGCAGATCGTCAGCCAGAATTTACACAAATTGATATCGAGATGAGTTTTAACACTCAAGAAGATGTTATGAATGTTGGCGAAGAGGTTTTAAAAGATATCTTTGCAGCGTGCGGTCATGAGATAAAAACTCCTTTTAGAAGAATGGAGTATAAAGATGCGATGGAAAACTACGGTAGCGACAAACCAGACTTGCGTTATGAGTTGCCACTTGTCGATGTTGCAGACTTGTTTGCAAGATGTAATAATGCCATTTTTACAAATATCGCAAAAGACACTAAGAAAAACCGCATAAAAGCGCTTAGAGTTCCTGGTGGCGATACTATCTTTTCAAAACGCCAAATGCAACGATTTGAAGAGTATGTTCGCAAATTTGGAGCAAAAGGGTTAGCATTTATTCAAGTTAAAGAAGATGGCTTAAAAGGTCCTTTGGTTAAATTCTTTGATGATGATAAAGCTGCACTTGATGAGTTAAGCCAAAGACTAAATTTAGAAGTTGGCGATGTTGTGTTCTTTGGCGCTGGAGCTAAAAAAATCGTGCTTGATTATATGGGAAGATTTAGAATTTTCCTTGCGAATGAACTTGGGCTAATCGATGAAAACAGACTTGAGTTTTTATGGGTTGTAAATTTCCCTATGTTTGAGCAAAACGATGATGGAAGCTACTCTGCAATGCACCATCCATTTACAATGCCAAACAACGTTGATGAAGAAGATTTAGAAGATATCACAAGTATCGCTTATGATGTTGTATTAAATGGCGTTGAGCTAGGTGGTGGAAGCATAAGAATCCATAAAGAAGAGATTCAAGAAAAAGTCTTTAAACTGCTTAAAATCGAGCCAGACGAGCAAAGAGAGAAATTTGGCTTCTTGCTTGATGCACTTAGCTTTGGTGCGCCTCCACACGGTGGAATCGCTATAGGCTTTGACCGATTGATGATGTTAGTTACAAAATCTGCTAGCATTCGCGATGTCATAGCTTTCCCTAAAACGCAAAAAGCACAATGCCCGCTCACAAAAGCTCCAAGCACAGTTAGTAGCGAGCAGTTAAGAGAGTTAGGACTAAGATTAAGAGAAAAGGAAGGCAAATGAAAAATTTATTTTTAATCATCGGCGCGCCAGGAAGCGGTAAAACAACAGATGCAAGCTTGATTGCGCAGATGAATCAAAGCGTAACTCACTACTCAACAGGAGATTTGCTAAGAGCTGAAGTTGCAAGCGGAAGCGAGCTAGGAAAAACTATCGATGGTTTTATCTCTAATGGAAATTTAGTTCCACTTGAAATCGTAGTAAATGCGATAGTTTCGGCTATCAAAAACACAGAAAACGACTATATCATCATAGATGGATATCCAAGAAGCGTTGAGCAGATGAGCAAGCTAGATGAAGTTTTAAAGCTAAACACAGACATACACCTAATCTCTGTTATAGAGGTTGATGTTAGCGAAGAAGTGGCTAAAGATCGAGTTTTGGGACGTGCTAGAGGAGCTGATGATAACGAAGAGGTCTTTAAAAACAGGATGAAAGTTTATCTTGAGCCTATAGCTGCGATTCGTAAATTCTACACAGATAAAGGAATTTATCAAAACATAAATGGCGAGCGAACTGTCGAAGAGATAGTTGCTGATATGAATGAGTTAATAGTAAAAGCGATAATAAAAGGAGAATAAATGGATATTAAAAAGATAAAAGTAGGCTCAAACCCAGACAAGATAAACGCAGTTATAGAAATTCCTTATGGCTCAAACATAAAGTATGAGGTAGATAAAGAAAGTGGCGCTGTTTTTGTTGATCGCGTGCTTTACTCAGCGATGTTTTATCCAGCAAACTATGGTTTTGTCCCAAATACGCTAGCAAATGATGGCGATCCTGCTGATATTTTGGTTTTAAACGAGTATCCACTTCAAGCAGGAAGCGTGATACCTTGCCGTTTAATTGGCGTTTTGGTTATGGAAGATGAAGCTGGAATGGATGAGAAACTTTTAGCAGTTCCAGTTACTAAAATCGATCCAAGATATGAGAGTATAAAAACGCTAGAGGATTTACCAAAAATCACTCTTGATAAGATTAAAAATTTCTTTGAAACATATAAGATGTTAGAGCCAAATAAATGGGTCAAAGTCAAAGAATTTGGTGATATAACAACAGCTCAAAACATACTTGAAGAAGCTATTAAAAACTATAAATAAACATATAAATTCCAGCTTAATGTAAGCTGGAATTTGCTTTTTAAATATCATTAAATACAACCAAATTTATCACATTTAACTCTAAATTTTGATAACAGGTTAAAAATATTTTACTTACCTTAAAATTTAAAACTTACTTTTTTTCTTTAAAAAAATCAAATCATTTTTGAAGTATAATAAATAAATTTAATCAAGGAGAAGATATGAAATTTAGTTATCTGGCTTTAACGACTATGCTTTTTATGTCGTTTTCAGCATCGCTTTTTGCCTTTGACACCGCAAAAAATAAGCTTAAAAATGAAACTGGTATAAATCTACCAACGCAAGAGTGGAAATTTCCAGATGGTATAGATGAAATAGGTGCGCTTGATATAAGCAAACTTCCAGACTCTCCATATGCAAAGGCTGTTATCTACGGATATCAGCTAATAACCCAAACCCACAACTACATCGGTCCAAACGCAAAAGATAGCAAAAAAGCTTACGCAGGAAACAACCTATCTTGCTCAAGCTGTCATGCAAGCGCAGGCACAAAGCAGTTTCAAAGCTCGTTTGTCGGCATAGTTGCGCGTTTTCCTCAGTTTAACGCAAGAGGCGATAAAGTCGTAAGCATAGAAGATAGGATAAATGGCTGTATGCAAAGAAGTATGAACGGAAAAGCGCTTCCACTAAATTCACCAGAAATGCGAGCAATGGTTACATATATGCATTGGCTTAGTCAAGGAATTCCAGTAGGTGCAAACATAAAAGGTCAAGGTCTTGGTAAAGTAAATTTACTACCTAGAGCTGCTAGTCCTAAAAAAGGAAAAATCGTATATGAAGCAAACTGCGTTGCCTGTCATGGCGAAAATGGCGAAGGTTTGCAAAATCCAGATTATAAAACAGGTGATTACTACATCTATCCGCCACTTTGGGGAGATGATAGTTATAACACTGGCGCTGGTATGTATAGGCTCATAAAAGCAGCTCAGTATATAAAACACTCAATGCCACAAGGAAATCCAACTCTAAGCGACGAAGAGGCATTCGATGTTGCTTCGTATATCAACTCTCAACCTCGCCCAATCAAGGCAGATAGAGAGGCTGACTTTCCAGATAGAAGCATAAAACCGCTTGATATGGATGTTGCGCCCTATGATGATAACTTTAGTATCGAGCAACATAGATTTGGTCCATATAAACAGATGTATAAGTAAATTTTGGAGGTAAATACCTCCAAAAAAAGATTAAATTTAGATTTTTTGAAATAAATACTTTATAAAACTTTTAAAATCAATGCTTTGCTTTTAAACTATCTGTGTTATAAACTAACTTTTTTAATGTATTTTTATGTTATATAGCAAGTGCTTAAATATAAAAATTTAACGACTCTTTACCTTAAATTTATAACAAATTTGTTGGATTTATCTATTTCGCGCTTTATCATTTTTAAATTTTTAACCGGTAGCAAAATGACTGCTATGATAAATTAAATAAATTTATAAAAACTCAATCTCATCATCTTTTTTTGGTATCATACACAAAAACTCGTAGTCTTTATCAAAACAGGCTTCATAACTGTGAGAAACGCCACCTGGGATATAGAGAAACTCACCAGCCTTTGCGTGAATTTCCTTACCATCTATGATAACTTTTGCTTCGCCTTTTAGGACAAATTGTTGATGTTGGATTTTGTTAATGTGATTTGGCATAAAACCGCCACTTTTTAAAACTATCTTTCTAACGATAAAGTCATTATCGCTTTGTGGTGTTAAAACCGCGATTTTAGCGCCATCTGTTTTAGGGATATCGCTCCAGACAAACTCATCTTTTAGATACATCATAAATCCTTTAAGCTAAAACTCCAACTCCAAGAGTTAGGCTAAGAGCGATTATAGCAGATAAAAAAGCAAAATAAAAGGAGTTTAAATCAACAAAACCATAGTAAAGATATGCGGTAAAAAAAGTGCTTATAAAAGCAGTTATAAAGAGTAAAACTCTTGATAAAACTGCGCTATTTTTAAATGCTCTCCATATAAAAAAGCAAAAAACCAAGCTTAAAGCAAACCAAACCATAGAGTAAAAAACTCCACTAAATTTAAATAAATTTAGTAAATTTAAAAGATTTAAGCACAAAAACAAACCCCATAAAATAAAGCTAAATTTAAACATTATCTTCATAAGTTTTGTTTGAGAAAGTTTTGCTATTAAGTTGCAAATAAAGCACAACCGCCACATAAACACCAGCCACCAAAAGCACCAAAAACCAGCTTTTTGATACTAGCAAACCACTACTTATACCAGCAAGAACCGCCACGCCAAGTGCGTATAAAAACGGCTGTTTTACCACGTCTTTTTCGCCGATTGCAATGGCAACCAAAGAGATGATATAAGCTAGAAGTATCACGAAAAATAAGATTATCTTCACATCTCTTAAAAATTCGCTACTAGACTTACCAAAAAGCGCCCATATACTTATAAATATCAAAAATCCAAGCGATATAAAAAGTAGAATTTTTTTCATTTTACCATGCCTTTTTTAAGTTTTCTTACTAAAAATCTTGCTGGATTTAACTCATCAGCTATGCTTTTATCTACACAAAGCGGGCGATTTAAAACATAATCAAGCAACAACTCTGCTCCCATGATAGCAGTTGATAGCCCTCTTGCGCCATGAGCTGCTGTTATATAGATATTTTTTAAGTGTTTTGGAGCTAAATGGTTTTGATTTTTAGTCCACATTAAATTTGCATAATTTTGTCTAAACCACAAACTATCATGCAACGCGCCAATAAGCGGAAATCTATCGCCACTATATGAACGATATCCGACCTTTGAGCCTAAAATCTTAACCTTTTTCTCACCCAAAAACTCCTCAACGCTCTCTAAGTTTTTAACATCGTCAATGCGTCTTGCTCTATCTTCATAAAGCAACCTATCATAAGTTGCGCCAACTACTTGAACGCCCTTTATAGCAGGACAAACATAGCCTTTTGCACTAAGTGGAAATTTGGTATCAACTCGTTTTTCTATCCACGTAACCTGCCCTCTAACTGAGCTGATTTGTAAATGAGCGTCTAAATTTAGCTTTGGATTTAACCCGCCACCAAAAAGCTCCTCGCTGTGGCTTCCCATAGCAAAGATTATTATTTGAGTTTGCAAACTCACTCCATTTGCAAAGCTTACATCATATCCATTCTCGCTATTTTTATATCCTACAAACTCGTAATTTAGCAAAATTTTAAGCTCGCTGGATGCAAATTTACAAGTTTTGCGCGGTCTGATCGTAGCGCCATCTTTTATAAAAATACTTGGATAAGGAGAGTCGAGTTTATCAAATTTAAAAAACTCGTCGCAGTTTTCATAGCGCTTAATAAGCGTTTGATTAAATGCAAATTCTTTTGCACCACTAAATTTAGCTAGCTTTTTTGGTATATATTTTTTATAAAAATTTACCGCTTGCAAGAACGAATTTAGATGCATCTTACCTAGCATTACGCCTTTTTGCGTGATTAGAGGCATCAACGCGCCCGTGTAGTTTCCGCTTCCATTGCTTGCTATTTTAGACTCTTTTTCTGCGACAACTACATCAAAACCAGCTTTTTTAAATTTCAAAGCAGTCACTATCCCAGCGATACCAGCGCCTATTATAAGCACTTTTTTTGCAGCTTTATCGGTAAGTGGTCTAGAAAACCAGATGTTTTTTAGCTCATAACTTTGCTTTAAAGCTGCTCTTATCATCTGCCTTTTTTTAGCATATCCATTTACAAGGTTTACTTCAAAACCAGCCTCTTTTAGGTTGTTTTGCACGAATTTAGCACTTGAGTAAGTCGCTAAAATACTGCCGAATTTAGATAGCCTTGCAACTTTTTGCATAACTTCTAAATCCCACATATCAGGATTTTTAGACGGCGCGAAACCATCTAAAAACCAAATATCAGCCTTAAAGTCTAAATTATCCAACGCCTCTTTTATATCGCCAAAGTATAGATCTAAGATGATATTTTTCTTAAAATAAATTCTATAAACTCCAGATATCTGCGCTGGATAGAGCTTGATAAGCCGTTTTGATAAATTTTTAAAAGCTCCAAGTTTTTCATAAATTTTAGTTAAACTTTTTTTATCTAGCGGATACTTTTCTATGCTTACAAAGTGTAAAGTTTTATCACTGTGTTTAAATTTTTTACAAAGAGTTAAAAAATTTAGCCCAGCGCCAAACCCAGCTTCAGCTACGATAAAGCTATCTTGCTTTTGCCAAATTTCATCGATACTGCTTGAAAAGACAAATTTAGCCTCCTCAAGCGGGGCAATAGTGTTAAAATAAATATCATCAAAACGAGGCGAAAAAGCAACGCCATCTTTAAAATCAATCTTAGTTTGCATATTTATCTACTAATTATTTTTAGCAAAATACGCGTCTAAGCCATTTGCTATGCCTAGTGCTATGTCGTTGTGATATGATTTTTTGGCTAAATTTTTACTATCATTTGGGTTAGAAATATACCCACTCTCAACCAAAATCGCAGGCATAGTAGCACCAACTAACACCCAAAATGGCGCTTCTCTAACGCCGCCATCTTTTACTTTATACTTATCTTGAACTCTGTTTAACATATGCTTTTGTATATCTATGGCAAGCTTGTTTGAAGCGATGATTTTTTCTCTGTTTAAGAAATTTAAAAAAGTTTGTTGAGAAAAGTGGTTCATATCTTCTAAATCTCCCTTGTTTTCAAGTGCGGCAGCATTTTTACTTCTGTTGCTTCTAGCAGGACTTAAGAAAAATGTCTCTATACCAGCAAGCCTTTCGCCCTCTTTTGAGTCTGGTCCAGCATTTACGTGGATTGATATAAACATATCTGCATTTTTTTTGTTTGCATATGATGTTCTGTTTTTTAAATTTATAAACGTATCTGTGCTTCTTGTGAAATAAATTTTATAACCTCGCTCTTTTAAAATCACGCCAAGACTCTTACCGATACTTAAAACGATATCTTTCTCTCTTAGTCCATTTCCCATAGCTCCTGGATCTTTGCCACCGTGTCCTGGGTCGATTACTATAATCCTATTTTTAGCGTAATTTGGTTTTTCGTTTTTGCCGCTTGTCTTGGCTGTTTTTGATATGGCTTGCGCCCTGTTTTCGCCACCTTTAATAGCGATATTTAGCTCATTCTCATCATTTGTTAGTTTTAAGTCAAATTTCTTTTTTTGTGAAAAGACAACGCGCGTCGTAGTTTCGCTAAACTGAGCTATGCGTATCTCATCTACTATATGATTTGTCAGTTTGCCTGTTTTTGCACTATTTATAGCTTTAAAATCCAAAACATTTCTATACAACTCACCTTTTAAAGCAAAAAGCTT
Organism: Campylobacter geochelonis; assembly: GCF_013201685.1. NCBI lineage: Bacteria > Pseudomonadati > Campylobacterota > Epsilonproteobacteria > Campylobacterales > Campylobacteraceae > Campylobacter > Campylobacter geochelonis. The sequence goes on from NZ_CP053844.1 coordinate 1,573,848, forward strand.
TTGCTCATCTTTACTAACTTCGCGGTTAAATTTCAAAACTATCCCATCACTACTTTTTTCAACACTTAAAAGCTTTAATTTTTGCGATTTATCTATGGTTTTAGCCTGTTTTTTCTCTTTGGTTTTAACGCTATTTGACTGTTTTTTACTAGCTTGTGTTTTTACGGCTTTAGTTGGTTCTACTTTGGGTTTATTTTTTTGTATTTCTTGTTTAATGGGTTCTTGTTTTTTTTCTACACTTTTGTTTGCTTTTGCAAGCTCTTTTTGTTCTAATTTTTTAGGAACGTTTGCTAGTAATTGCGCATTTTTATCATTTTGTTTTGTTGAATTTAGCGAATTTAGATATTTTTTGTAGCTTCCGCCTAGTGCATTTAGCTCATTTTCATAGCCTTTGTGATTATATCCTAAAGCCTTAGATGAATGAACTAATCTTTCTAAAACCTCGATTCTATCGACTCTATTTTTACTCACAGAGGTTTGAAGATAGATATCTTTTAGCTCGTTATGAAATTTCTTTTTATTTATCGAACTTGCATTGGAAAAGCTTTTATCAAAATTTGAAAATGCTCTGTCAAATTCTGCCGCACTTAGTGATAAGGCAAACAAAATTATCAAAAAAAGCTTAACTATCTTCGCCATTTATAAGTTTTTCCATAAGCTCTTTAACACTTATAATCTCATTGAGTCTATATCCGTTTGCTCCTGTAAAAAATAGCCCCAAATCCTTTCTTCCAGCATAAGCATCATAAAGTCTATCAGCTATACAATACCCAACAACTTTTGCCTCTTTGCCACGCTCGCATGGGCTTACGCAGTTACTAATGCATTGAATTTTTGGACCTTCTCTTTTATCTACTAAGTCTAAAAGCCTTGTTTGAACGCCACGCGCTGGATATCCAACAGGAGATTTTATAAGTTTAATGCTATCTTTTGTCGAGTTTAAAATCACCTCTTTAAACTCTGGCGCCGCATCGCACTCGTAAGTTCCTATAAATCTAGTTCCCATCTGAACGCCATCAGCACCTAAAGATATCGCCTTATCTATGTCGTGCTTATCCCAAATTCCACCAGCTGCTAAAAGCGGAAAATCTCCAAAATTTGCTATTTCTGCTTTAACTTGTGGGATAAGTTTTTCTAATTGATACTCAGGATCAAAACACTGCTCATAAGTAAATCCTTGATGTCCACCACTTAATGGACCTTCAAGAACAACCGCATCTGGGACTCTGTTATATCTTTGAAGCCACCTTTTACAGATGATTTTAAGCGCTTTTGCAGATGATACGATAGGAACTAGCGCAACATCATCAAACCCTTGTGTAAACTCAGGTAAATTTGTAGGTAGTCCAGCGCCACTTATAATAACGTTAAAACCAGCCTCACACGCATCTTTTACCATTCTTGAGTAATCATTACACGCGCACATTATATTTATCCCAAGTGGTGCATCGCCACAAATTTTTCTAGCATTTTTTAAGATAGCGTGCAATCCCTCAGTAGAGTAGAAATTCTCACTTCCTAATGGCTTTTGATTTATCTCTTTTTTAGAATACGCTCTATTTTCATAATATCCAGTTCCAACAGAGCTTACTATACCTAATCCGCCATTTAAACTAACATTTCCAGCTAATCTATCCCAACTTATACCAAGACCCATTCCGCCTTGAAAAATCGGATATTTAAGCTCATGTTTACCTATCTTTATGCTATTCATTAGACCACCTTCACTTTCGCAAATTTCTTTTTGCCTATTTGGAGGATATACTCACCTTTTTCTAACTGTAGTTGTTCATCTGTGATTTTGTTTTGATCTATGCTAACTGCGTTTGCGCTTATATGGCGCCTTGCTTCGCTGCTTGAACTAGCAAGTTTGCACTCAAGCAGTGCTTTTACTACCCAAACCGGACCTTGCACGCTAAACTCAGCTATATCGCTTGGAAGCTGGTTTTGACTATGGACTTTGTTAAATTCATCTCTTGCTTTTATAGCGCTCTCTTCATTATGAAATTTAGCTACAATCTCCATCGCCAAAGCCTCTTTTACAGCTTTTGGATGAAGCCTACCGCTTTCTACGCCACTTTTTAGCTCATCAATCTCTTCAAGAGTTTTAGTACTTAAAAGCCTATACCACTCCCACATCAACTCATCGCTTATGCTTAAAGTTTTTGCAAACATATCATTTGGCGCTTCTGTAACACCGATATAATTTCCTAAAGATTTACTCATCTTGTTTGTGCCATCAAGCCCTACAAGCAAAGGCATCATGATAACAGCTTGCTCTTTTCCAACGTTATAAACTCGTTGCAAGTGTCTTCCCATCAGTAGGTTAAATTTCTGATCAGTTCCACCCATCTCGATATCGCACTTCATAGCCACGCTATCATATCCTTGCATAAGCGGATACAAAAACTCACTTATAGAGATAGGAGTTTCACTTCTAAAGCGCTTAGTAAAGTCATCTCTTTCTAGCATTCTAGCTACACTATATGTGCTAGCAAGCTCTATCATATCGCTAGCTCTTAATTCGTTTGCCCATTTTGAGTTAAACATAATGATAGTTTTAGTCGGGTCTAATACCTTAAAAACTTGCTCTTCGTAAGTCTTTGCATTTTTTAAAACTGTCTCTTTATCAAGCTTTTTTCTAGTTTCACTTTTTCCACTTGGATCGCCTATTTGTGCTGTAAAATCGCCTATTAAAAACTGGATAATAGCCCCATGACGTTGCAAAAATGCCATTTTTTGAAGAGTTACAGTATGTCCAAGGTGCAAATCAGCAGCAGTAGGATCCATGCCGATTTTGATATAGAAATTCTCGCCTTTTTCGTAGTAGTTTTTAATCAGAGTTTCAACTCTTTCTTCATCTATTATCTCTGCTACGCCTCGACGAAGCTCCCTTAAAACAGCTTGTATATCACCCATAAATTTCTCCTTTATTTATATGCGTCGCTTAAAGATGCAAATTCGACTATTTTATATCTCTCTTTAAGTCTTGTTTTGATATTTCCTACATCTAAATTTTCATTTAATTCTATAATTATCTCAAAAAAGTCTGATTTCGTTTCGCTATTTTCACTAAGTTTTATTGCAACTAAATCAACTTGAAGCCTTACAAGATAACTTAAAAATAGCGCTAAAGAGCCGCGTTTGTTCTCTAAATTTAGTATCATTTTATAGCGATGTGGCGCGTTTCTTGTCCATTTAACAAAAATCATCTCTTCGCCATTTTTCATCAAACTTGCCGCTCGTTCGCAAAATTTATGATGTGCTGTTACGCTATATCCGTTTCTAAATCCAGTTATATCATCGCCTCTTTTTGGGTTACAGCAGTAGTCAAATTCAACATCATTTATCTTGTGATTTGAATAAATCACTAAATTATCAAATTTTTGTTTTTTAACGACATATTTATCTGCAAAATTTAAGCTAAATAATCTATCTTTTGTTATGTACTTTTTAAGCGCATTTACCACATCTTTTAAATACTCAGAGTCATACGCAACTCTACCTATTTTTCTATGTAAATTTTCACTTTCTAACCACGATAAGGTCGTGATATCTTGAACGTTAAAAATAGCAGATAGTATCTTTATGCCAACTTCTGTGTTTAGCTCTCTTAATTTTTGCTTACAAAAGCCTTTTATCGTAGCTCTTGCTTTGCCTGTTTTTACCGAATTTAGCCAACTACATCTATATCTTGGCTCATTTCCTGTTATGATATGAACGATATCGCCATTTTTAAGCTCTGTTAAAAGCGGAACTTTAACTCTATTTACATAAGCCTCAACTGCTTTTAATCCAACTTGAGAGTGAATTTCATAAGCATAATCTAGCGCCGTAGCACCTCTAGGAAGTGTAAAAATCCCACCCTTTGGTGAATAAACCGCTATATCTTCGGCATACAAGCTATCTTTTGCATACTCGTATAGATCCTCTGGGCTTTCATCATCGTCATTTACCGCATACTCGCTATCGCTGATATCTTTCATGCTAATATCACTTAGCCAGTCAAGTCTAGGGTTAATCGAACCACTATATTTATACTTCCAGTGAGCTGCAACGCCGTATTCTGCGGTGTTATGCATATCAAAAGTTCTAATTTGTGCTTCTATTATCATACTTTCGTTAAAAACTGTTGTGTGGATTGTCTGATAACCGTTTTGTTTAGGAAGTGCGATATAGTCTTTAAAGCGTGAAATTAGTGGGTTAAAATTCGTATGAATTATCCCTAATGCCATATAACAATCTTTTACCTCTTTTAATATCACTCTAACTGCAAGCAGGTCTAAAACTTCTTGTATAGAGATGCCTTTTCTTTGCATTTTTAGATAAATCGAGTAGTAGTGCTTGACTCTTTTTTGGATATCAAAGCTGTTTTCTGAAAAGCCATTTGTTAGCAAAAGTTCTGTTATTTTAAGGCTAAATTTGTTTAAATTCATCTGAAGTTGCTGTTTATGCTCGTTTATATAACCATCGATAGTTTCATACTCTTTTGGCATAACATACTTAAAGCTTAAATCTTCAAGCAAATTTTTAATAGATGAAATTCCAAGCCTATGCGCAATCGGCGCATAAACTACAAGTGTTTCTTCTGCTATTCTTTGTTGTTTATCTGGGCGTAAAGCATCAAGAGTAAGCATGTTATGAAGTCTATCACAAAGCTTAACCACAAGCACTCTAACATCCTCAATAGAAATTAAAAGCATTCGCCTAAAAGTTAGAGCCGAAGTCCTAAGCTTAGCACTCTTGTCGCTTGATGGAGCAAGTTTATCCTCTCTTATGCTTACGATTTTTGTTAAGCCTTCAACAAGCTTAGCAACTCCATCGCCAAACACGCCTCTTACCTCTTCAAGCGAACAGTCTGTATCTTCAACAACATCGTGCATTAAAGCTGATATTACCATATCATCATCCCCTCCCATAAATGCAACTATGCAGCTGACAAGTATGGGGTGGATAGAATACGGCTCGCCACTTTTTCTAACTTGACCATCATGCTTTTCCACGCATATCTCTACGCCTTTTCTAAGCATGTCGGTTGGCTCTTTTATGCTAAAAAGTAGCTCTTTAGCCGAATCTATATCTCTAGTGCTAACGACCTCTTCTAAGAAGTCTTCGATATGGATATCATTTATCTGCTTCAATAATTCCATCTAAAACTATTTTTCCTTCTGCGATTTCTAGTAGTGCAATGTCAGCAAATTTCATATTTCTAGTATCAACGCCACTAAGCAAAACCTCAGCACCAGCGTGAATTTGGTTTGCTCTTTTAGCAACCATTAAAGATAGTTTATATCTATCTCCATCAACAACCTTTAGTGCTTTTGCCATAATCTCTTCAGCTCTTTTCATACATTCTCCTTTAATTTTTTACAACAGAACAAGTCGATAAGTCGTTATTTGCTATCTTTAGTAAATTTCCTGTTTTAAACATATTACAAACCACGATTGGAAGTGCATTATCTTTTGCAAGTGCGATAGCTGTATCATCCATAACTTTAATATCATCTTTTAAAGCATCTTCATAACTTAATCTATTTAAAAGTTTTGCATCTTCAAATTTATTAGGATCTTTATCATAAACTCCATCAACTTTAGTAGCTTTTACTATCATATCTGATTCGATTTCAATAGCCCTTAAAGTCGCGGCCGTATCTGTTGTAAAGAAAGGATTTCCAGTTCCTGCTGCAAAGATAACTATGCGGCCTTTTTCAAGATGTCTTTTTGCTCTACCTATGATAAATGTCTCGCAAATCGCTTCCATTTTTATAGCGCTTTGAACCCTAACATCCATTCCAACGCTCTCAAGCGCCTCTCTCATAGCAATAGCGTTTATAACAGTTGCAAGCATTCCCATATGATCGCCACTTGTTCGTTTTATAATCCCGCCAGCTGCGGCACTTACGCCTCGCACGATGTTTCCACCACCGATAACTATACCGATTTCAACGCCAGAACTTGCAAGATTTTTAATCTCGCCAGCTATAAATTTTAAAATACTACTATCAATACCAAACCCATTAGCTCCAGCTAATGCTTCACCAGAAAATTTAACCAAAATTCTCTTTTTATTATCCATGTTTGTTCTCCTTGTAATCTATGATTTTATCTAAAAACTCTTTAAACTATACTAACTTTTTAAATTTATTTAAGTGATATTAGCTCTAGTGGATTTATATGATAATTTTTTTGAGTGACTTCAAATGTCAAATCATCTCTAATCCTACCTATAGCATAACCTTTTTTTATATAACTTCCAACTTTTATAGTCGGCGCTATCTGGCTTAAATGCGCATAAATGGTATGAATTCCGCTACCGTTTTCCATGATGATAACCTTGTCTAAAACCGCAGTTTCCTTAGCAAAGATAACTTTTCCAGGCAAGATGTTATAAACTTGCGTATCTTTGCTTTTTGAACCAAGGACTATTGATTCATTAAAAATTTTTATATTATAAACCGGATCTGTGTAATTACCAAATTTACGCTTTACAAACGCATCTTTTAGTGGCGATATGGTCTTTGCCCCACTGTATTTTTTGACCCTACTTGCTTGATAACTTGAGCCGTACTGCTTAACCTTTTTATCGATATCATCGACTCTTACATCTCGTACCTCATCAGCTATCTCTATATCTTCTTCATCAGATGATAAAATTTGTTTATCTTTTTGACTAACTTGTTTTTTCTTACTAGCTTCTAGCTTTGCTAACCGTTTTTCTTCAGCAGCCTTTGCTTTGGCTCTCTCTTCTTTATCATCTATAATTTTAAGTTTTTCTAGCGTATCTCTTAACTCATCATTTTCTTTTTGAAGTTTTTGAAGTCGTAAAATATACTGCTCGCGGTTTTTGTTTAAATTTAAAGCAGCCACTTCATGCTTTTCTTTCTCTTTTGCAAGCTCAGCTTTTTTATCGTTATACTCTTTTAAATTTTGCTGTATTGTGGTGATTTTCTTGCTTTGTTCGGTTATAGACTTAGATGTTTTATCATAACTTGTTAACAAATTTTCAAGCTCATCTTTTAAAACCACGCTTAAAGTATCAAAAATCTCATTTGAGATTAAATTTTGCGTAGTCTTAACATCATCATTTTGCACTAAATCAAAAGAAAAATCATCAGCTATCAAAGATATAATCTTATCTTCTAGCTCTTTTTGCGAGCTTAGCAAAAGTGCGTTTTGTGAATTTAGTTTAGTAAGTTCAAGCTCTTCTTCTTGGTATTTTTGAGATAAATTTAGCACATACCCGCTAAGCTCATCGATTTTTTTGCCGGCCTCTTTTACCTCTTTTTTCTTTTGAACGATTAAATTTGCAAGCTCTTCGACCTTTTGCGAGAGCTGTTTTTCCTCACTTTGCTTTGTTTGCATAGACTCGGTTGTATTTTTAATCTTATCTTTTGTGCTTTGAGATGAAGCGCATAAATTTAGACTAAAAAAAAATAAAATGGCTAAAAAAACCCTTATCATCTACCACTTCCTCGTTTTATCCCAAACATCACTAATGTGACAATTAGTAGCGATAAAATCAAAGATGAAGCAAATAAAACAGCCCCTTGTTCAGGAAGCACTATCGTTTGTGTGCTAACTCCGATGATGTTCATAGTCTCTTGAAAAAAGCTGAAATTTGGCAAAAATTGGTAAAAAAGCACAACGATTATGGTAGAAATAATACTATCAACAATCGCCATTTTATAAAGCACAAAGCTTTTTATAAAAAACGGAGCTCCAAAAAGAGTCATTATCTCAACTCTTTCTTTATGCTCGTAAAGCCAAATTCGCATCTGTTTTAGCATAAGCATAAGACCTAAAACGGTTATTAAAAATGAAAATATATATACTAAATTTTTCATCAAAACCAAAACTCTATACACATTATCATGGGCTTTTGCAAAGACTTCAACACGACTTATACCATCTAGCTTTTCAAGCTTTTCTGAGATAGTTTTTAGCTCATCGTTATTTGGAAAAAACTGCAACTTAACACTATAAAACTTGGGCAAAGTTTGGCTTAGTTTATCTAGACTATTTTTTGAAATTTTACTTTCTAAGCGTTTTAGCATAGGCTTAGTACTAATTGCTTCTAAGTCTGCAACCTCGCTAATAGTTGCGTTAATATCGCTTTTGTTTAGCTCTTTTTTAGAAACTAAAATTATGTTATATTCGTTTTTCATAACAAATTCATAATTTTTTATCAAATCATTTACAAAAAATCCAAACTGCATAGAAAAAAGCAGCGCAACAAGCGAAATAATAACGCCAAAATGAGTCTTAATGCCTCTCAATAACTCTTCCTTCTTTTATCTCAAAATGTCTAAAGTCAAATTTTAAAGTCGATGGCGCTCTATGCGTTACAACGATAACACAAGCCCCCCAAGAATCCCTTGCTGCTTTTAAAAAGTCCCAAACCATATCGCTTGAAATTTCATCTAAATTTCCAGTTGGCTCATCACACAACAAAAGCTGTGGATTATGCGACATCGCCCTTGCTACGGCGACTCGTTGCTGTTCTCCACCGCTAAGTTCAAGCGGATACTTTCCTATCTTATGTCCTAGTTTTACATACTTTAGTAAATTTTCAGACTGCTTTTTACAAGTATTTTTATCATATCCCATTATCATCAAAGGAAGCATAACGTTTTTTTCTATCGTCCATTCATTTATCAAACGATAATCTTGAAAAACAATGCCAAGTTTTTGCCTAAGTGCTCTTAAATGCCTTGTAGCGATTTTATTAAGGTCATAAAAACAGACATCAAGCTCTCCACCTAAAATATCGATTCCGCCATAAAAAGATTTCAAAAGCGTTGATTTTCCACTTCCACTTTCGCCAGTTATGATGATAAAATCATTAGTATTTATCATAAAACTCGCACCTTTTATAACTGGTTTATCTCTTTCATAACCTAAGGATAAGTTTTTTGCAGTTATTATATCTGCCATTGTTTAAGCAACTCCCCAATTTTTTGATGTGCTTTAAGATTTTTTTCTGTTTTTAAAGGCTTGTTTATAAAGTAGCTTGAACTCTCGTTGCAAATATAAATAAATCTATTTTCAGCCGTATCAAAGCCACCAAAAGATAGTTTTAAAAGAATTTCATCGTCGCTAAATTTATAAATATCTTCAAAATGAACGAAAAAATCGCTAAATTTATGCGTTTCGTTCTTAAAATTTAAAGCTATTTTTCTAGGATTTAGTTTATCAAATTCCATCTCATTATCTTTATCTAAATTTAAAGAAATTTGATAATTTGTCAAGATAACATCATAAATATCCTTATCTTGCCTTTTCCATCTATCTTCATACTTGCTAGAAACTTCTAAATTTCTATTTTTATAAACAGAGATTTCAACCTCGTCCATATCCAAAAATTTTATCACAGAAAAGTCAACATAAGCCCTACTATCACTTCTTAACTCAAATTTAGCCTCTTTTTTTAAAACCCTTTGAACCTCTTTTAAAAACTCAGCCGAAATCACCCTTCTATGTGGCGAATCATCCCATGGAACTGGAAAGTGAAGATAAATTTTAAATATCGTGTTTGAGTTTGCTAGACTTAAAAAAACTCTAGCATCGCCATTTGTTAAAATGATATTTTCAAGACCTTCTTTTATCGCTAGTTTGGCAACTTGCTCGATTGCTGGTTTGTAGATTTCAATGCCTAAAAAAAGCGAGTTTGGATTTGTTAGTGCTTGATATAAAAGGTGTCTTCCAGAACCAAAACCAACTTCAATGCAAATTTCATCAAATTTAGCCAAATTTAGCTCTTCAAGCGCCTCTTTTTCGCTTTTGATTATATCTTTATTTTGCGTAAGTGAGTTTTTCTTAACAGCAAAAGCTTCACTTAAAATGCCATCGCAAAACTCATCTTTAAAAACTTCTAAAGCCTTTTGCAAAAGCCCAACTTTAGCAGGTCTTGTTAGCTTTTCGCCTTTTATGACAAATTTATTATCTTTTTCTTTAATAGCGATAAAAAACTCTTCATTGCCACTTTTAGTTAGCAAAAAGTCTATATTTCTTCCTTTTGCAATTTTTAAAAACTCAACATTATCTTTTTTAAAGGGCAAATTTAGCCCTTTTATACTACTTGCTATGAAATTTGGCATCGGTTAGAAAACTATACTAACTTCGTTTGAATCGCTTGAGCTTATGCCATAACCATCAACGCTATAAACTCGGTAATAATACTTCATTCCTTTTTGAACATCACTATCAACATAGCTTGTCTGAGTTATATCGCTAATTGTCTTTTCGCCTCCGCCACCGCTTCGTTTTACGCTATATTTACCGGTTTGAACGCCTGTGCTCCAGTTTAAAACAACGCTATTGTTAGAGATAATTGGCTCATTTAAAATCGGCGCCGGTGGCGCTTGCAAAGTCTGACCCATAACTGGCACATCTTGAGCTCTGCTTTCAAGCCCGTCTTTGTCTACAAAGGTAACTTTATAGTATCTTTTTGCACCATTTGAGTTAATTAAATCCTCATAAGAGTTACTCTGTGTCTTAGCTAATGGGACAAATGGCAAATACTCGCTTCGAGAAATGTAAATTTGATAATAATCAAAACTATCATTTGCTGGGCTATCCCACGTTAAAACTATCTTTTTAGGCTGGTCTATTGTGGCTTTTAAATTTGTTGTTCCATCTGGAAGCTCTTTAGTTTGCGCAGATAGTGTCATACTCGGTTTTGAAACCTCGCCATCAAGTGTTTTTACAGCGATTCTATAATCATACCTTTCGCCACTTTTTACGCCCTTATCGATATACTCAGCGTTTAATCTTCCCTTTACTTCAGCTATCTGGCTCCAGCTTGAGCTATCGGCTTTTTTACGCTCTATTATATATGAACCAACTCTTAAATCCGCATGCGGTCTCCATATAAGCTTAACTCGTTCAGGAAGCCCATAGATAGCCTTTGCAAACGATACAGTTTCAATAGCTTTTGCAGTTGTTGCACTAACTGTTATGCCCTTGTTTGAGACTCCTGTTTTGCTATAAGTTTGCATATAGTATCTATATACTGTTTGAGGCGCAAGTTTTAAGTCTACATAGTGAGTAGAAAATCTATCTTTTATCTGCGCTACTACTTGCGCTGGCTGGTTTTGCTCGCTTCGCCATATATAGTATCCATCTACATTTATATCATTTGGATTTTGCCATTCAAGTCCGATTGAATGCGTAGAGCTAATCGTTTTAATGCTATTAACAACTGGCAAAGAAGCATCAATAATCGAAGATGGCTTAGGTGATGTTGAGACACATCCAGCCATCACAATCCCTAAAACCGCCGCTGATAGTATCTGGTAAAATTTGCTCATAAATTTGCTCCTTATTTTTATCTTTGTCTATTAAATTTAAAAAATCACTCCATAAATTTGCTACAAATTCAACTCTCTTGCCCGTGGTTGGGTGCGTGAAATAGAGCAAATAAGCGTGGAGCATAACGCGTGGAATTTTATCATTTTCGCTCTTAAATCCGTATAAAGTATCGCCTAAAATATGGCGATTTATACTTGCAAGATGAACTCTTATCTGATGAGTTCTACCAGTAAAAAGCTTAGCTGCTACTAAGTTTAGCCCAGCATCACTATAGATATTTAAAAATGCGCTTTTTGCAACTCTTCCATCCGATATAACCGCCTTTTTAAGCCTATTATTTGGGTTTCTTCCTATGGGTTTATCGATAAGTAAATTTTGCTTTAAAGGCAGATCTAAACACGCTAGATAAATTCTCCCCATGCTTTTATCGCTTAATTGCTTGCTTAAAGCTGCGTGAGCTTTGTTGTTTTTAGCTACAACCATAGCGCCACTTGTGCCTTTATCAAGGCGGTGAACGATACCTGCTCTAAACTCGCCATTTATAGTTGAAAGCATATAGTTTTTATCTTTTAACCACTCAACTAAAGTCGCTTCTTTAACGCTTGGAGCTGGATGAACGACTAAATTTGACTGCTTGTTTATAACTAAAATATCCTCATCTTCATATATAATCTCTACATCAAAATCCACTTTTTGAGTTTGTTTAAGTGGTGAAATTTGAGGTAAATTTATAGTTATTTTATCATTAAATTTAGGCGTAAATGACGATTTTAAGATAGTTTTATCATTTATTTTTACATTTGCATCTTTTATTAAATTTGCTACTTGATTTCTTGAAATATTAAGCTTTTTACTTAGAATTTGATCTAGCCTTAAAATTTCATCTACATAAATTTCATCCAAATTTATACCTTTTTCTGTTATAATTTCGCTCAAAAACTTGGGGTAAATTTTTGATACTTTTTGACAAACGCATTTTAACACATTTTGATTTTATTCAGCCTTTTTTAGTGCTTCCTATTATTATATTATCACACGTTTTAGTATCTGAAGCAAACCAAATTTTAGCGATGAAACAATATGTCTATTTTAGCATAGGATTTTTAGTATTTATTGTATTTTTTCTTTTTCCTATCCGAAAGATTGACTGGCTAATACCATTTATATATTGGATAAATATATTTTTACTAATCAGCGTTGATTTATTTGGAGTAAGCAAGCTTGGGGCACAAAGATGGCTTGAAATTCCATTTGTTCATTTCACAATCCAACCTAGCGAGATAATGAAACCAGCCTTTATCCTAATGCTTGGATATCTTATCAAACAAACCCCACCGCCACAAAACGGATATGGAGTTAAGGATTTTGCAAAGATAAGTTTTTATATACTACTTCCTTTTGTTTTGATACTAAAAGAGCCAGATTTAGGAAGCGCGCTCATACTTTTACTCTCTGGATATGCTGTGCTTTTTATAATCGGAGTTAATAAAAAGATTTGGCTTACGCTTTTTATACTTATAGGAACTGCGTCGCCAGTTTTGTATGAAAATTTACATGATTATCAAAAAAAACGCATAATCGACTTTATATCAGAAGAGCCAAGCTACCACGTAAAACAGTCCATCATCGCTATAGGAAATGGCGGCATGAGCGGAAAACCACGCGATGAAGCGACTCAAACTCACTTTAAATTTTTACCGATTTCAACGAGTGATTTTATATTTGCTTATAACAGCGAACGCTTTGGTTTTGTTGGAAACCTCTTTTTAATGGGAATTTACGCACTTTTAATCATACATCTTCTAACGCTTAACTATAAATTAAAAGGCGATTATCTAGCCAGAGTTGTAACAACCGGACTAGCTTCACTTATATTTATTTACGCCTCTGTTAATATCTCCATGACTATCGGTTTTGCTCCAGTTGTAGGTGTTCCGTTGCCATTTTTTAGCTATGGCGGGAGTAGTTTTATAACCTTTATGTGCTTTTTTGGAATTTTACAAAATTTGCTAACATTTAGGTTTGACAAAGAGTATAATTTGATTAAATTTAAATTTTAAAGGAAATAGATGAAAAATATAGATGAAAAAGAGACTCTAGAAGCTGCAAAAGAGCTTATAGACTCGCTTGGTTCGCTTGTGATTTCAAGCGTAAATCAAAACGGTGAGCCACTAGCTAGCTACGCGCCATTTGTAAAAGATGATGAGTATAACTTTTATATCTGCATAAGCCCTGTTGCTTTGCACTTTGAAAATTTACAAACCAGCAAAATCGCCTCTTTGCTTTTTATCGAAGATGAGAGCAAGAGCAAAACTGTTTTTGGCAGAAAACGCCTTTATGGCAGCTTTGAAGTTGAGAAATTTCAAGAAAATGATGATAGAAGTGGGCAAATTTACGAGCTTTTTGAAGTAAAATTTGGAAGTTCGGCTGGGTTTTTAACAAAGCTAAGTGATTTTAGAATTTTTAAATTTAGCCCAACTCAAATGAGTCTAGTTTTAGGCTTTGGAGCGGCTTTTAGTATCGATTTTAAAGAGCAGTTATCAACACATAAAAGACTAAAAGGACATGGCAAATAATCTTATGAAAAGTTCTGATATAAAATTTGTAACTTGGGCTGAGATAAATTTAGATAACCTAAAACACAACTTTTTACTTCTTAAGTCCTTTTTATCGCCAAAAACGAAGTATTGTGGTGTAGTAAAAGCAAACGCTTATGGACATGGAAGCGTTGAAATTTCGCGATTTTATGAAAAAATTGGAGCTGATTATCTTGCTGTGGCTAGACTTGAAGAGGGGCTGGAGCTAAGAGAAAATGGTATAAAGCTCCCTATAATTTTGCTTGGCTATACAGATACTAAAAACTGCCAACTAGCGGCTAAAAATGGCATCGAACTATCTGTTTTTAGCTACGAAATGGCAAAAGATTTAAGCGAGATTTTGGGCGAAAATCAAGTCAAGGTGCATATCAAACTAGACACTGGAATGTCGCGGATAGGATTTGTCGTAAATGACGAAAGTAGCGCAAATTTAGCCATTAGCGAAATAGAAAAAATCTCAAATTTAAAAAATATAAAAATAGTCGGACTTTTCACGCATTTTGCACAAGCCGATGATGATGAGTTTAGAAATTTGCAACTCAAACGATACAAAATGGTAGCCGATAAACTAGATATTTACACAAAACACGTATCAAACTCTATAGCGATGGTTGGTAAAAAAGAGTGTGAGTTTGATATGGTGCGGGCTGGAATTTGCGCTTATGGCTTTTTGCCAGCGCCAAATTTAAATCTTGATTTAAAGACGGTTATGAGCCTTAAAACCACAGTTGCAAATGTCAAAACCCTACCGCCAAACTCGCCTATAAGCTATGGTTGCACTTACCACACGAGTCAAAGTGAGAAAATCGCGACTATTTCTATAGGATACGCCGATGGATTTTTACGCTCGCAAAAAGAGCCAAAAGTCTTGATTAGCGGTGTTTTGTGTGATGTTGTTGGGCGAGTTTGTATGGATCAATGCATGGTAAAAGTGCCAAATGAGCTTGATGTTAAAATGGGCGATGAAGTTGTTATTTTTGGTGATGGTTTACTAAGCGCAACAGATGTCGCAAAACGGTGGGAAAGCATTGATTATGAGGTGGTTTGCGCGGTTTCTAGGCGAGTCGCAAGGGTTTATAAAGAAGGTGAAAAAGTTGTAAAAGTGGTTGAGTATTTGGTCTAAAATTTATAAAAAGCGCTAATACATTAAAAAATTTAATCAAACATCGACAAGATAACTAGCTTAAAAATTTTGTCATAATGCTTTGCATTTAAAATTATTTATTTTTATATTATTTTAATATTTAATAAATAATTTTAATTTTATAAAAAAGTATAGTTAAGAATTTAGGATAGAAATTTAAATTGGCTCAAAACAAGTTAAGCGGATTTTCTCTTATCAATTTAAGTAAAATTTGATATAAGTTTTCTCTGTTATTAAACCTAAATTCACACTCTTTTAAGTGCAATATAAAATTATCTTTTTTATGCCTTTAAATTTACTTAACCTATGCTTTGCATAACCCCAGAAATTCTCTATACCATTTATGTGATTTTTACCATTAGCGAATTCATTTTTGCAGTGTTTTATACGGTAATGAGCTTTTGCTCCATAATCCACTAAACCATCATAAGCTCTGCAACTATCAGAGTAAATAATACTCTCATTTAGCTCACTAAACTCTCTTAATATTGACACTAGCTCACTTGCACTGCAGTTTTTAACTACTTGTGTATAGACCTTACCATTCTTGTTTTAACATACCAAATACTAGTTGTTTATTAGCTGCACCTATGCCTCTTTTGCCTCTTACTCTTTTAGCTCCTTCTATTTACAGTTACTAGCAAAGCGAAGTAAAAAGTAGCTTTCATCTATTTCTATCTCGCCATCAAATTTAGAAATTTTCTCGCATTCTTGTGCCATTAAAATTCTTATATCTTTTAGAATTTTATTGATAGAATTTCTAGAAGTATTACAAATTTTAGCTATCTTTACAGCTTCTAAATCAAGGCAAAAATACTTGAGAATTTCACAAAATTTCTTTTCAGAAATTCGGGAACGGTATATGTATTTGTTTTTCATCGACAGCATAGTAGTTAAAAACCCCTTTAAAAGTTTTTAATTTGTCTTGAGCCTTTTAAAAATAAATTTGACCCATAAAACCCAAAATATAAACAAGCAAAACGCATATAACTTCATAAAATCCATTTATAAATGACAATTAAAATTTGCTTTGTTAAATTATTTTATTTATAAATGGATAAATTTTGTTTTATAAAATGCTTTTTTATGCCTAAATTTAGTATTTTAATCCCACCAAAAATACCAAAATGTCGAACCTTCTAACTCTTTAGCAAGCGAGCCAATCGTGCCATCTTCGCTACACTGCTCAACTCGATCTGTGCAGAAAAAATGATGCTCGCAAGCTAGGCGAAGAAGCTCATCTTTGCTTAGTTTTGGCGGATTTTCGCCGACAAAAAACTCAAGCTCATCGCTACTTATCGCGCATGGCACTGCACCATATTTCTCAAACCAAAGCTTAGCAACCGCCATCATAGTAAGCGCATCTGGGCAACTGTTCCACCCACCAAATGGCAAATAAGCAAAAATCTCCCAAGGATTTTTCACAGGAATTTTAGCTAAAATCAACTTTTTTGTAAGCTTTGTTTCGTGATTCCAAATACTAATAGGCTGATTTAGGCTCTCAGCGCTACTTTTAAATTTGCCAATCACCTCTTTGTTATCTTTAATTTCATTAAAATATCTAGTAAACTCAGCTCTAGCATTTGGCATTTTAGCGCTTAAAACGCTTTTTGGACTATCAAGCGACAAAGTATCTTGTAAAGCTTCTAAAAGCGTGTCACTTACACTTAAAATCACAGGCATAAATCCGCGTTTTTTGCCAAGCTCTAACTCCTTAAAATACGCCTTCATAACCAACATATCATCATCAAGTCCAGCTTCAAATACTTCGCATTCACAGCCAATAGTTTTAATCATCTCATCTGTTATCTTACTCATTTTAGCCTCCTTTTATTTTAAAATTATAGCAAAAAGCATAGTTAAATTTGACTTTGAAAGGCAGAATATAAATTTTTAAAATATTTCTAACTAATTTTAAAAACCAAATAGCTAAAAATAAATGGACTTTGATAATTACGCAAAGCAAATACGCTCACAAATAATACAAATGAAGTAGTGCTAAAATTTATTTTTACGATTAGCACTGCTATATGATGTAGGCTACTAAACAATTTTTAGATATCACAAATCGCGTTAAACCTTTAATACTGCGCGAAATTTAACCACATTAAGCGGAGCAAAAAAACGCTAAATATCATATAAAAACACAACATGCGAGATATTAAATTTGCGCAATATTTTATATCTTAATATCACCTACACAAACAAGCAAAACTTATCTGCTATATAATACTAATAAATTTAAAAATCCCAGAAGAACTTAGAAACCATCATTATTGAAGATTTGCAAACGCAGATGAAATTTCTAAAATCATATCAAATGCAATAAGCCAAGAACGCACTTTAGATAATTTAAATTTATAAATTACATAAAAAACAAGATTTTACACAACTAATAAAAATCTCAAAACGCTAAATTTAGCCTTATTTCAAACCGTTTTTATTTTACTAAATTTACTATCAAACTTTTAAAATCATCCCAGCCACAACAAGCAAAATAACGATATTTAACTAAATTTAAAGCTAAATTTTGCATTTTACAAAACCACGCCGCATTACTTTATAATAAATTCAAAATAACATTTTAAATTTATATAACTTTATATTTTTATAATTTATCTATTAAAACAATTTATAAGCAATCTGTAAAATAAATTTAAAAGCAAATCAAGATGAATTTAATAACTGCTTCTAAACCTAAATTGTCCCTTTTTAAGCACATTCCAAAACCCAGCCACGCCAAAAATCCACTTATTTTCTATAAAATTTTTCAAAAACGCTGCTGGCTCGCCAGTTATTCCCTTGCCAAATGCCATTCCAATGGCATCTGTGTGACCGATAGAGCAAACAGTTCCTCGATGTTTAAACTTAAATTTAGTTTTAAGCTCCTCGCCATTAACCAACTTTATAAGGTTTAAACCACAGTATTCGCCCATCTGTGAGGCAAGTTGTGCTGTTGGCGCGTGTATGATATCGCGATCGTTTGCTATCGCGCAGTCTCCTAGCACAAACACATCTTCATATCCTGGCAGTTGCAAGAACTCATTTACTTCGATTCTTGAAGCTCTAGTTTCTAAATTTGAGTCTTTTATAACCGAACTTCCCTTAACTCCAGCCGTCCAAAGCACGGTGTTTGCCTTGATTTCATAGGTTGATTTATCTGCATTTTCTATCACAACGCCATCTTTTTGACACTCTATAACATTTCCAGCAACGACATTTACTCCTAGTTTTTCAAGCTTTTCTTTTGCTATTTGACTTAAATCCGCCCTAAACATAGGCAAAATATGCTCCGAACGCCCAATTAAATGAATTTTAACCAACTTTTTATCTATCCCACACATTTCGCACAAATTCTTAGCGTGATTTGCAAGCTCAGCCGCAAATTCAACTCCAGTAAATCCACTCCCGCATACCACAAAAACGAGATCTTTTTCATCCATGTGATATCTGTAATCTTTAAATTTCGTTTCGATATGATGTCTTAGTCTTAAAGCTTCATTAAGCGTAGAGAGTTTAAAAGCGTATTCGTTTACACCTTTTAAGTTAAAATCATTTGGCTCAAATCCGAGCGAAATCACCAAATAATCGTATTTATAACAGGCCAACTCGCCAGAAATTTGCCTGTTTTTGATATCTATTTTAGTTATTGTATCTTTAAAAAAACTGAAATTTTTGCGCTTTAAAAGATGGCGATAAAATATCCTAGCCTTTCTAGCACTATACGTTCCAACGGCAATCTTGTGCAAAAGCGTTGTTGGATAGTGATAGTCGTGCTTACTGATAAGTTCGACGCTAACATCTTCGTTTTCTAGCTTTTTTTGTAGAGTCGTAGCGCACTTTAGACCACCATAACCGCCACCTAAAATCAAAATATTTTTCACACTCACCCTTTAAATTTTTCTAATATTGTATGATATTTTCATAGAATTTTCAGTAAATTTAAAAAGGTGACAAAAATATTAAATTTAATTAAAGTTTATATGTTCTATACCCTTTGTATGTTTTTAGTTAAATTTATTGTTGATATATTGATTTTATGATACTGGTGGATTTTTAAATTTGCTTTTTTATTCTATTTTATTTTTTGCATAATATTATGATAACAAAATTTTATTTTTACCACACCCTACACGGCTCAAACTTAAAACAAAAACTACGAAATAATTTATCAAATTTCACTTTCAAATAAAACTCTTACGTTTTGAAATTAAAATTTTATAAATATTTTATAATCAAATTTATTAAACTTAATTTATTTAAATAATTTATCTGAAACAGGCAAGATGTAAATTTAATACCTCACTAGACTAAAGAATTTTTTATGCTATCAAACTATATAATGATTTTAAGATAGAACGGACTTTTTTAGCTTTATATAAAATTAGCACCTATAATCTATAAATTTCTTTAGCTTAACTATATAAATATATGCCACTATAAACTACACCTTTTAAAATCAAACAAATTTAAAGGCAGTATTTTAATATAAATAAAACTCTACATTTTTATAATCATTTCTAAATTTAAGTTTTAGTATAAAAAGCTAAGCTATTTTTACAAGCCAAATTTATTTAACTACCTAAAAAACTGAAACATTATATGAATTTATTTAATTTAATACAACCTTTACACCTGCTAGATATGTTGGTTGCCTTTTATTTTAGCTACCTAAAAACACTTATTAGCGTTGCAAAACAAGATATGCTATCAACTAGGACAAAATACTTATCCACCATGAAAATATTTTATTAACTTCACAACGTATTGATTAATATCTGATAGCAAGCTGCTAGCTATTTGCAAGACACTCTCTATAAAATCCCAGATAGCAAATTTGCAAAATCTAAGATTTTTAAATAGGCTTACTTAATCAACTAGTTACTGTTTAATTACCATAGCTTATACCAGATATTTTGAAACTATATGTTGCATTTATTAAAACTACTGTATAAGCGCATTACTACTACAACTATTATATAAAAGCATATAGCTGTTTATTAATTTTGGTAAGCCAAAGTAAATTGCATTAACATTTTTATTTGGGCTATCATATAAGTTTATACAGCAACTATCTTTTGATATATTTTGACTAAACTTGCTACTATAAACTTATGGTGTTTATTAGCCCTTGTAGCTAAGCATAATATCAAAAATATCAAACAAGCCTTTTTAATCAGCTAGATATACAACCACTTATTACCATTATAGTATAAAGAGCTTATGCAGATATCTTTTATCTAACTATATAGCTATCTTTTAAGATATAACTCAACTATTTGCAAATGTCTTTAACATATAACTTAACAAACTAAAGAATTTATTTAAATTTTTAGCCCACCATACAACTATGTATATAGTTTGCTAATAACCTCATATATAGCAGCTAAGCCATATATGATTTTACAGTATAAGCAACCTATATATGACTTATATTTTTATCTACTTCTCTTTTGTATCAAGCTTAGTTGCTTTATCTATCTTAGCTTTGCTATCATTTATTGCTTTATCTTTTGATTTTTCACTCTTTTCTTTAGCTTTTTTGACCTTTTTATCAGCTGACTTTATCAACTTATCGCTTTTTTCTTTGATACTTTTTTTAGCTTTTTCTTTAACAGTAGTTTCGCCTTTTATATCTATATCTGATTTTAAAGCATTAAAGGTTTTATCTCCTATGCCATTTACACTTTTAATATCTTCAATTGATTTAAAAGGGGTAGCCTCTCTGTGCTTTATAATAGCTTCTGCTTTTATATCTCCTATACCTTCTAAACTCATAAGCTCATCTTTTGTGGCTGTGTTTATATTAACAGCTGCAAACACAAATGTTGTTAAAGCACCAAAGATTAATGCTAACTTTAAAATAAATTTCATAATTATCCTTTTTTATAAATATTATTTATTATATAGATTAATGGTTAATATCCGATAAATTTATCTCATTATTATAAAAATAGTTTGAATTTATCTTTTGACTTGGATAAATTTGTATATTAATATGTAAAAAATAGTTTGTTTTATTTTGTTTTACGCTATGTGATTTGTTATAGCTATAGTAGTAAATTTTTATGATATTAAATTTATCAGTTTGTGTTTGGTATAAATTTAAAAGCTTTAATATATTTTGTTTAGAAACTAGTTTTGGATATGTTTTATCATAAAGTATTTTACGCTATGTGATTTGTTATAACTATAGTAGTAAATTTCTATGATATTAAATTTATCAGTTTGTGTTTGGTATAAACCTAAAAGCTTTAATGTATTTTACTTAGAAACTAGTTTTGGATATGTTTTATCATAAAGTATTTTGCGGTAAATAGTTAATTAAGTCTAGTAGAGATTTTACAAATTTATGCTCTAGGATTTTGTAGGAAGTATTTTAAAAATATTTTAATACCAAAGAATGCTTAAGTTTTCTAAGGATTAGAATAAATCCAATATCTTTATAAAATTATCATACCAAAAATAAATCAAAAATTATATAAACAAGCTCTAAATTACAATTTTAGTGTTATTTCACTATAGATAAAATTTTACTTAAATTGATTTGCTTAAGATAACTGTAAGAAAAATCTTTTTATGTTGATTTAAACTATTAATTTTGCTCAAATTTAAAGATAGTAAGTAGTTATTACTATATCAATACTTATGATTTTATTTTGTATTCATTTTATAGTTTCAAGCTCCATTCTTTAACTAAATTTAACATACTTTTAAATCTTTAAAACTTATATTATTTAAAAAAATTCAATAATTTTAAGATTTTAATTTACAATCAAAGACTTTACTTAGAAACTAACCAACACTACAATAACGAATATCTTTTGATGATGAGGAGCTGATAGTTTAAAAACCAAATAACCTTGCAATAAACTAGCATAACGTAGGAAATCTTATAAATTTAATCAACAATAAATCTCAATAACTCATCTTTTAGGTTTATACCTATTCAAATGATAATTTATATAATAAAGCTTTATTAAGATTAATTTATTTAAGATACATAGCACACAAATATATAAACTCTAATATCACTTTTAATATACAAATAAACAGTAAGGATATAGTAAAAGTTATATAAGCTCTTGACTTTAATCTAATAATCTAATCAATCAAATATAAACTTAACATCATACTATAGTCTAGCAAAAACCACTGCTTTATAACATTTACACTTTTAGATATTTTATCTTAAACAGTTTTTTTAATCTAGCATAAAAAGTTTAATCTCTTTTGCACTTTTAATACCACATCTATACCATCATAGCTTAGCTCTAGCCTTCTCTTGTGCTTATGTGTTTACTTTAATTACCATAATTATTCACTCTACTATAATTTTTTAACTATTATCAAGCATTTTAAATATTTGCAAGATACTCTTTATAAAATAAAATCCTAGAATGTGAACTTATAAAATCTCTAACTAGACTTAATCAATTGTTTACTATACTTAAAAAAGCACAAATTTAAACTTCAACGATAAAAAACTATATTAAAGTAGACAGTCTGTATTAATAAAAATAAGCCATATAAAGATACAATCTGTATTAATTAAGAACGTATACTAATAAAGAGAATATAATTTAAAAAAGCCATAGCAAATTTTACTTAAATCAACAAGAAAAAATCTTTAGCTTATCTTAATACTATCAATCAAATTTTTAGTCAAATTTGATAAAAAATACCAAATTTATATTAACTATATGATTAAACTGTTTTAAACATAGAGATATTATAAAATATATAAATTACCTCAAGATGTAACTTCTTATAAACAAGCTCTAAATTAAGATTTTAATGTTAAAAGCAAGTATATCTTATAAGCACACAAATATATAAACTCTAATATCACTTTTAATATACCAAATAAACAGCAGGGAAAGAGAATTGTAAAGATATTTTAGATTTACCTCAAGATGTAACTTCTTATAAACAAGCTCTAAATTAAGATTTTAATGTTAAAAGCAAGTATATCTTATAAGCACACAAATATATAAACTCTAATATCACTTTTAATATACCAAATAAACAGCAGGGAAAGAGAATTGTAAAGATATTTTAGATTTACCTCAAGATGTAACTTCTTATAAACAAGCTCTAAATTAAGATTTTAATGTTAAAAGCAAGTATATCTTATAAGCACACAAATATATAAACTCTAATATCACTTTTAATATACCAAATAAACAGCAAGGAAAGAGAATTGTAAAGATATTTTAGATTTACAGTTATAACCAAACTATCACAATAAATAAAGTAGAGAATTTTAAAGATATTACAAGCATAGACTAGTAAAGAAGCTTAGTATTGTATTATAAAAATAGTAGATTTACTAATATTTTTATTATTAACATTGTCATATTTTACTTTTTTGATTTAATTATTTGTATAAAAAGATTAACAAAGTCCGCAACGACCTACTTTCCCAACATCCCAGTAAGAGAGAGTATCATCAGCCACGATGAGCTTAGCTTCTTGGTTCGAGATGGTACAAGGCGTTTCCTCATCTGTATAGTCACGGACAGTGTTAAATAAAAGAACTTTTCTCTCAATTCTCTTATTAAACACTGTAATGTGTTCTATCTTAGTTAATAGTCTAAGTTTTAATAAAAACAATTTTATCTCTTGTTTTTATTAATAAATTGCGAAGTATTTTTTCGCTAGGCAAGGCAGATAAGCAAACACAAGGGAGCGAACTTAAAGTTCGTAACCGAAGTGTGAAGCGTAATCTAACGCCGCATAGTAGAAAAAAGACAAAGCAAGTTTTATCCTTAACAAGGAAGTGATGCTTAAAAAAGATAAGCAAACGTTCTATTAGTACTGGTCAGCTAAAGGACTCTCATCCATTACACACCCAGCCTATCAAACTAGTAGTCTACTAGAGAACTTAAAAGAAGATTCATCTTGGAGTTGGCTTCGAGCTTAGATGCTTTCAGCTCTTATCACATCCCAACTTAGCTACCCAGCGGTGCCCTTGGCAGGACAACTGGTACACCAGTGGTTGGTTCGACCCGGTCCTCTCGTACTAGGGTCAACTCTCCTCAATCTTCTTACGCCCACGGCAGATAGGGACCGAACTGTCTCACGACGTTCTGAACCCAGCTCGCGTACCGCTTTAAATGGCGAACAGCCATACCCTTGGGACCTGCTCCAGCCCCAGGATGCGATGAGCCGACATCGAGGTGCCAAACCTTCCCGTCGATGTGAGCTCTTGGGGAAGATCAGCCTGTTATCCCCGGGGTACCTTTTATCCTTTGAGCGATGGCCCTTCCACACAGAACCACCGGATCACTAAGACCGACTTTCGTCTCTGCTCGACTTGTATGTCTTGCAGTTAAGCTGGCTTATACCTTTATACTCTGCAAACGATTTCCAACCGTTTTGAGCCAACCTTTGTAAGCCTCCGTTACATTTTGGGAGGCGACCGCCCCAGTCAAACTACCCACCAGACATTGTCCTACCTAAGGATATACTTAGGCTAGTTAGCTACCCGAATAAAGAAGAGTGGTATCTCAACAATGGCTCATATATAACTGGCGTCATATAATCAAAGCCTCCCACCTATCCTGCACATCTTTATCCAAGTAGCAGTGTCAAGCTATAGTAAAGGTCCACGGGGTCTTTCCGTCTTGCCGCGGGTAGGAGGAATTTTCACCTCCACTACAATTTCACTGGATCCCTCTTTGAGACAGCTCCCATCTCGTTACGCCATTCATGCAGGTCGATATTTAATCGACAAGGAATTTCGCTACCTTAGGACCGTTATAGTTACGGCCGCCGTTTACTCGGGCTTCGATCAAGAGCTTCGCATTGCTGCTGACCCCATCAATTAACCTTCGAGCACCGGGCAGGCGTCACACCCTATACATCCTCTTACGAGTTAGCAGAGTGCTGTGTTTTTGGTAAACAGTCGGGAGGGACTCTTTGTTGTAACCTTTCTAGCTAGATCCGCAGGGATTTCACCAAAAGAGGCACACCTTATACCGAAGATACGGTGTTATTTTGCAGAGTTCCTTAAAGAGGGTTCTTCCACGCGCCTTAGAATACTCATCCCACCCACCTGTGTCGGTTTACGGTACGGGCAATTATTACTAAACTTAGAAACTTTTCTTGGCTCGATAGTATCATGGATTCAAACGCAGCTCCGAAGAGCGTTGTTTGCCTGTCAGATCTCGAATAAAGAGTTACGGATTTGCCTACAACTCAATCTACTTCCTTCGACTAACTATTCCATCAGTTAGCTCCATTAACTTTAAGCGTCCTTCCATCGCACATAATAATTGGTATTGGAATATTAACCAATTTTCCATCGCATACCCCTTTCGGACTTTGCTTAGGACCCGACTAACCCTACGATGACGAGCATCGCGTAGGAAACCTTGGGTTTTCGGCGTTGGGGATTCTCACCCCAATTATCGCTACTCATGCCTGCATGCTCACTTCTATCCGCTCCAGCGCTCCTTACCGGTACACCTTCAATGCTGAATAGAACGCTCTCCTACCACTTGACACTAATGTGTCAAGTCTACGACTTCGGTACTTATTTTAGCCCCGTTATATTTTCCGCGCAAAATCACTAGACCAGTGAGCTATTACGCTATCTTTAAAGGATGGCTGCTTCTAAGCCAACCTCCTGGTTGTTTCAGTAACTTCACATCGTTTTCCACTTAAATAAGATTTAGGGACCTTAGTCGGTAGTCTGGGTTGTTCCCCTCTCGACGACGGATTTTATCACTCGCCGCCTGACTGCTATGATTACGCTATGGGTATTCGGAGTTTGATAGGGTTTGGTACATTGGTATATGCCCTAGCCCATTCAGTGCTCTACCCCCATAGTTACTACATAACGCTATACCTCAATATATTTCGGAGAGAACCAGCTATCACGAAGTTTGATTGGCCTTTCACCCCTATCCACAAGTCATCCCAAGACTTTTCAACGTCAGCGGGTTCGGTCCTCCGCCGGCTCTTACACCGGTTTCAACCTGCTCATGGATAGATCACTTCGTTTCGGGTCTGCAGCATCTGACTTGTCGCCCTATTAAGACTCGCTTTCGCTACGGCTCCGGGTTTCCTTAACCTTGCCAGACACCACAACTCGCAGGCTCATTATGCAAAAGGCAGTCCATCACACGTCATAAAGAATCGTGCTCTGAATGATTGTAAGCAAATGGTTTCAGGTTCTATTTCACTCTGATCACCTCAGTTCTTTTCACCTTTCCCTCACGGTACTTGTGCACTATCGGTTTGGTAGTAGTATTTAGGGTTGGATCGTGGTCGACCCAGCTTCAGACAAGATTTCACGTGTCTCGCCCTACTCAGGATACTGCTAGTTAAAAAGATGATTTCGTATACGGGAGTATCACCCTGTATCCTTAATCTTTCCAGATTATTCTACTATCATGTTTTTATACATATTGCAGTCCTACAACCCCACTAGTAAACTAGTGGTTTGCCCTTTTACGCGTTCGCTCGCCGCTACTTGCGTAATCTCAATTGATTTCTCTTCCTGTGGGTACTAAGATGTTTCAATTCCCCACGTTCGCTCCATATAGGTAATTAACATTGCTGTTAATTGGGTTGCCCCATTCGGAAATCTACGGATCAAAGCCTCTTGACGGCTCCCCGTAGCTTATCGCAGTCTAGTACGTCCTTCATCGCCTCTACCAACCAAGGCATCCACCATTCGCTCTTAGTAGCTTACCTTTTCTTTACTCCACAGACTAGCAAAGCTAGTCCTTGCGGCAAGGAGTGTAAACACTCCCTTGACCTACCTAAAGTATAAACATTTATTTAAAACTAAAGTTTTTTCATAAATGATAAACTAATGTATAGTCTAACCACAAGCTATCTTTTAAATATAGATTTAGAAGATAGTAAATTTGCAGAGTAATAATTTATTTTTAAATATGTTTCATATTCTAATTTGCATCACTTCCTTGTTAAAGATAAATTACTTGATGTAATTTAATATAGTTATAATCTATAACCCAAGACGGAAAGCATTAACCAAAGCATTTAGTAAGTTTAAGACTAAATCTTTTGTGATGGTTAAACTTCTTTTATCTCTTAGTAGTTATTGGGATAACAGATTTGTTTGAGATAAAATTTACAAAGTTATATTATTACAACCTTTAACAAGATCCTGTAAAATTGTTTTATTTTATTAAAACTTGTTTGTGACTATTAACAATGATAAGTTAAATAACATTAGACTTAAAAGTCTAATTAGAAAGTTCGAATTGTATCTTAATAAATTTAAAGTTAGCTTTAAATTTAGATAAACTCTCTAATTAGATTTTTAATCTTTTAGATTATGTTAAACTATATACTTAATACTTCTATAATACGTGGTGGTGGAGAATAGCGGGATCGAACCGCTGACCTCCTGCGTGCAAAGCAGGCGCTCTCCCAGCTGAGCTAATTCCCCAATTCTATCTTTACCTATGCTAAGACTTATCCTTTATACACGCAGTGTCTTTGTCGGTTCGTTACACTCACAACGACAAATCCTAAAAAGCAAAGAAGTTTGCTTTTTCTTGTGCAAAGCAGGCGCTCTCCCAGCTGAGCTAATTCCCCATTTTTGCTTTCTCTTTTTTCTACTAAACTTTGTTACACTTTGCTTCAAACTGCAGTCACAAACATAAGTTTGCTCATTTGTTTTTGCTCGTGTTCCTTGTTTAGCGAAAAAATAGTTTGCAAAAATATTTATAAAATTCTTCCAAATTCTTAGACTTAATCAATTAAATTTAAAAGACTTAAATAAACTTCTATTCTATTATTAATTTCTTTTTATCTACTACTCAACATAGATTATAAAATCTTTGGTTTGTGGTGGGCCTAATAAGACTTGAACTTATGACCTCACCCTTATCAGGGGTGCACTCTAACCAGCTGAGCTATAGGCCCTTAACATATCTGGGCGTCAATCTTTCAAAACTAAACAAGTGCGATTGAGAGAAACTACTAAGAGTGTTAAGCTCTTAAGAACTAGTTAGTACAATAACTATCTAACTAGTTCTTACCACAAATAGTTTTCAAAGATAAATAATCGCTATCTTTGTTTTTACTATTTGATTTAGTAGTGTCGTTCTTTCTTAATGTATATCTTGTGAGAAATATACATATGTACTCTAGAAAGGAGGTGATCCAACCGCAGGTTCTCCTACGGTTACCTTGTTACGACTTCACCCCAGTCGCTGATTCCACTGTGGGCGGTAGCTAGTTTAGCATTCCGACTTCGAGTGAAATCAACTCCCATGGTGTGACGGGCGGTGAGTACAAGACCCGGGAACGTATTCACCGTAGCATGGCTGATCTACGATTACTAGCGATTCCGGCTTCATGGAGTCGAGTTGCAGACTCCAATCCGAACTGAGACATATTTTATAGATTTGCTCCATCTCGCGATATTGCTTCTCATTGTATATGCCATTGTAGCACGTGTGTCGCCCCGGACATAAGGGCCATGATGACTTGACGTCGTCCACACCTTCCTCCTACTTGCGTAGGCAGTCTGTTTAGAGTGCTCAGCCGAACTGTTAGCAACTAAACACGTGGGTTGCGCTCGTTGCGGGACTTAACCCAACATCTCACGACACGAGCTGACGACAGCCGTGCAGCACCTGTCTCAACATTCTAGCAAGCTAGCACTTCTCTATCTCTAAAGAATTTGTTGGATATCAAGTCCGGGTAAGGTTCTTCGCGTATCTTCGAATTAAACCACATGCTCCACCGCTTGTGCGGGTCCCCGTCTATTCCTTTGAGTTTTAATCTTGCGACCGTACTCCCCAGGCGGTATACTTAATCCGTTAGGTGCATTACTGCCTTGACTAGCAAAGCAACAACTAGTATACATCGTTTAGGGCGTGGACTACCAGGGTATCTAATCCTGTTTGCTCCCCACGCTTTCGCGCCTCAGCGTCAGTTAAGTTCTAGCAGATCGCTTTCGCAATAGGTATTCTTGGTGATCTCTACGGATTTTACCCCTACACCACCAGTTCCATCTGCCTCTCCCTTACTCTAGATAAATAGTTTCCTAAGCAGTTTAACAGTTAAGCTGTTAGATTTCACAAAAGACTTATTCATCCGCCTACGCGCCCTTTACGCCCAGTGATTCCGAGTAACGCTTGCACCCCCCGTATTACCGCGGCTGCTGGCACGGAGTTAGCCGGTGCTTATTCGTTGGGTACCGTCATTATTCTTCCCCAACAAAAGGAGTTTACGCTCCGAAAAGTGTCATCCTCCACGCGGCGTTGCTGCGTCAGGCTTTCGCCCATTGCGCAATATTCCTTACTGCTGCCTCCCGTAGGAGTCTGGACCGTGTCTCAGTTCCAGTGTGACTGATCATCCTCTCAGACCAGTTATGCGTCATAGTCTTGGTGAGCCATTACCTCACCAACAAACTGATACAATATAGCCCCATCCCTTAGCGAAAAGACTTTCCCAACCAAACATATGTTTAGTTGGAGTATAGAGTATTAGCAGTCATTTCTAACTGTTGTTCTCTTCTAAGGGGCAGGTTAGCTATATATTACTCACCCGTGCGCCACTAAGAATTAAAAGAGCAAGCTCTCTTAATTCTCCGTTCGACTTGCATGTATTAGGCACGCCGCCAGCGTTCACTCTGAGCCAGGATCAAACTCTCCATATTAATTTACTTTTAGCGCACAAACAAAGTCTGTGCTAAAGTAACAAATACTAAAGCACACCAACACAAAGTGTTGGTGTAAATTTAGCAAATGACCAAATTAAAGTTATTGAGTATTTTACTTAAAAAGCATATACTGCTATAACCTAAATTTGGATTTAATTATGAAGTTTTTAATCATAAAAACTTTATTAGTTTTAATTGTTTTTCTTTTTAATAAAATTAAAAAGTGGCTCAATCGATCACTTGTTTAGATTTCAAAGATTGACTTTAAAATTTATAGTTTAACAATTATAATTTAAAAAACATGCTTCTTTATCTTTATAATCTTAGTAACATTAATCTTATTAGATTTAATGTAAAAAGCTTCATCTACATAGATGAGATAAGAAAGTTAAGAGTTTTAAAATCTTGGCTTTCTTTGAAGCGGAAATGAAAGTATATAAAAGCAACACTTAAAACTAGCTTAATTACAATAAAAAAATAGTGAAAAAGTGAAAAAAAATAAAATATGGTAAAAATATATGATGAGATGATAAAAGCAATAGTAATGTAAGGAAAGTTAGGGTTAGGGGTTGAAGTTATTGCGTAAAAAGATAAAGAGGTAGGATTAGGGTTAAGGTTTGGAGTTAGAGTTAGGAACAAAAAAGATAAGGAGTTAGAGTTAGAGTTAGAGTTAGAGTTAAAGTTTGTGGTTATTGTAAAAAGATAAAGAGGTGGAGTATGGGGTTAGAAGTGAAGTATGGGGTTGTGGCTAGTAAGGTGGAAATGAATATTAAGGGGTAGGAAAGAGTGCAGAAAGATTTAGAGGATATTAAGTGGAAAAAGTAAAAGAAGGTAAAAAAGCTGATGTATGATGTAGAGATGGAAGCAAAATGGAAAAGATAGAGAGTTTAAGTTGAGAGTGAATAAGATAAAGAGTTAGGGTTATTATGTAGAAAGATAAGAAGTTGGGTTTATGGTTAAAGTTTAAAACTATTGTAAAAAAGATAAAGAGGTGGAATTGGGGTTAAGGGGTGAAGAAAATAGAAGAATTTGGGATTTATGGTTAAGGAGTAAAGTATGGGTTTGTGAGCTAGAAATGTCGAAATAAATATCAAATTTATAATAAAGAGTATAGTAAATAAAAGAATTTGGATTTAGAGTTTTTTTTGAGGGAAGGTAAAAGATGTAGGGTAAGAGTGTAGGAAGTAAAGTAAATATTGTATTTAGAGTTATAGGTTGGGAATTTATAGTCATTGCATAATAAAGATAAGAGTTAGATAAAGTATGAGTTTATGGGTTAGAGAGGTGGAAATAAATATAGAATTTATAACAAAGAGTATTAGAAATAAAAAAATTTGGATTTAGAGTTTTTTTTAAGGTTAAGTGGTGAAAAGATGTAGGATAAGAGTGTATGAAGTAAAGTAAATATTGTATTTAAATTTAGCTATAGGTTGAAATATAAAGAAGATAGAAAGATGTTTGATTAAAAAAATAGTAAAAAATATATGCAAGAAATAGGATAGGATAAGAGAAAATTTAGAGTTAGAGGTGGGAAAATAGAAGAAAATAGAAGATGTTTAATTGCCATAGTTGTGTAAGTAAAATACAGAGGTGGAGTGAGCGGTGAAAGCCTACCAGCAAAATTATGGCATAAAAGCTGTGTAAGTACATACAGAGCAAGAGTGAGGAAAGCGAAGCAAATATTGAATTTAGAGTTAGTGGTAGGAAAATAGAAGATGTTTAATCGCCATAGTAGTATGAGTAAATATAACGATGTGGGTTGTGCAAGATTAAAGTGAGTATAGAATTTAGAGTTAAGAAAATAAAAATGTTAAGGCAAACAGCAAAAACAAAAAGATAGAGAAAGAATGGGTTTGAGTAGAAAATGGCTTTAGAATGATGATAGTCAAGAGATATTTATAATAAAAATTTGAAAAAAAGTTTTTGGAAAAATTATAAAAACTAAAAAAACTTAAGTAAACTAAAGAGCTATAGTAAAGATATAAAGTCATGAAGCAATGAAAAATTAAACAGCCTGATAAATTTATATATAAAAAGCATAAATTTAAAATGTAGCAAAAAAGAAAATTGTTTAAGTTGCAAACAAAATATAATAAAACAAACAGCCAAACGTATTTGCTAAATTTATATATCATAAATCCAGATGGAACACGACAAAGCAGATGCTAAACCAAATGAATTTAGCCGCCACTAGACGACTAAATTCTACTTTTTAAAATCATTACAAACGTTTCTTCGCTCGCAGTTAAGTACAACAGAAAGCCGGCAAAACCGTATCTTGCCTTAAGTATCGTTTTGCTTTAGCTCAAAACTACCTAAGTTTTAGTGGTTTTTCTAAAAGCTTAGAAACTTCGCTATCTTTATACATCTCTTGACAAAACTCTTCGTGTTTATCCACTCCAACCTCTACGATGATTTCCGTGCTGTTAGCATCGTCTATAGTAGAAATCTCAAAACAACTCATACCAGATGTTATAAGAGCAAATTTATTATGAGAAATTTCAAGAAGCGGCAAGTTTGTCATATTGGTTATCTTCTCATCAAATTTACCTTGTGATGTATAAAACGCCGATAAGTCTGAAACTAAAGTATATAGATAGTTAGCTACCATATAAACATCATCGGCATTTTGGTTTACACCTAAAACATGAGATTCTAGTTCGCTTAATCTTACTTTGTCATTCATAATCACATCCATTAAATTTGAATCAAATTTGAAATTCGATATAAAATTCTCGCCATCTTCAATAACAACTCCACTATCAAGCAGCTTTTTAGCGGCATCTTTGTCTACCTTTATCTCATCTAAAAAACTTTTATCAAATTTAACAGACCCACTCAAAAATGCTTTTTGCGGAAGTGCAAAAATGTTTTTACCATCAAATCCACTCACTCCCAAATCCGCATTTAATCGAAATAGCTTGTCATCTTTATAAAAGCTTATATCTTCGATTTTTACAACTGGATTGTTCGATACAACAAGCATTGCAATCTCTATTAAAGCTTGCTCACTAATGTCTTTGCCGCTATAAGCGTCTAAGAAAAAATCATAAATTTTAGCAGGTATGTTTTGTGCCACAAGATCATAGTTAAATTTATTTAGTTTTATCTCTTCGCCTTTTGATAGCAAATATATATCATTTATATCAAGCTTCATCGCAATACTTAAATTTTCATCTACGTTTTTGCTAAGAGAGTAAATTTTTATATCGCCCAAATCTATCTTAGTATCATCTTGAGCATCTTTTATAGCGATTTTTAGCTTTTTAAGCTCGACTACATCTTTTATATCCATATCTTTTATAGCCGATTTTATATAAGATTTAAAATCATTTATAGCCCCGATTTTTAGAGGGTTGTTGTATTCAAGTGCTTCAAAATAATTATCTATAGCAAACTCAGCTTCTGTGCCATCTTTATCTTTACCATGAAAAGTAGCTGATTCTACACTATAATCAGCATAAGTTAAATCTTGATTTTCGTTTAACTTTACTGTGATTTTAACTGGTTTTAAATTTGCCTTTACATCTTCATCGCTATTATTAAGAACAAAATTTAGCTCATTAGTTTTAATGTTTGTTGTTGTATTTTTACCAGAAACAATCGTTTTAAAAGTTGCTATCTCATCACCACCAAATAAGTTTTTAGCGATATCTTTATGAGATACAAGCTTAACACTTCCAGTTGTTTCTAGCCCAGATATAACAGAAAATAGTGAATTTGAAGTAGTTGAATCTATCTCAAAACTTATATCTTCGAAGTCGTTTTCTTCCTCGCTCAGTCCTAAAATATCAGAAAACATCTCTTTTTTTATAGTTATTTCGGATTTGTTTTTTGTAGAGAAAATTCCTCTTGTTTGTTCTGATTTTACGCTTAAATTTTTAGAATTTAGCGACTCAAATGCCTCGTATCTTTCAGAAACAAGTCCTGAAAAATAGTAGCTTCCGCCTATAAAAACAGCCACAAGCACAACCAATGCTATGATAATCTTTCTCATATCTTCCCTTTAAAATTTATTTACAATTGTATTTAATAACCCCTAAAAGTTATATAAAAGTGTAATATAAAAATTTATAAAACATTTGCTAAATTTGTTACTTAAATTTTAATATTCATACAAAAATTATAGTTTTTCTAAATTTAGTATATTTTCACTCAAAATATAAATTTAAAAAGTAAATTTGGCTCTTTTTATCACAAAAGGCTTGCTTTTTTTGATTTTTTGGTAGCTTTTTTAAAATAAATCACAATAGCGCCAAGTAAAATTACAATAATAATAGGCATAACCCAAGGATAAATTTTGATAAATTCAAAAATTCTCATTAAAAAATCACCCGCATAGTAGCTAAGAAGCCCAAGTGAAACCGCCCAAATAATGGAACTTATGACATTTATAATGCTAAATTTAGTAAAGGAGTATTTTGTAAGCCCGATAGCGACTGGAACTAGAGTTTTTAGTCCATAGATGTATTTTTTTATCAAAATTATCTTATCGCCATGTTTTTTAAACAAAATTTGAGCTAACGCTAAATTTCGCCTCTGTTTTTTAAGATATGGAGCAAATTCTTTTTTGCTATATCTGCTGATATAAAACAAAAAAGTATCACCAAGAGTATTAGAAACTGCGGCTATTAGGATACAAAGCGTTAAATCCATCTTTCCAGCAAAGCTTAAAACTCCAGCCGCTATAATAGCGACCATTCCGCCACCAAGCGTGTAAAAAAACAAAATCAAATACCCATAAGTCGATAAAGACGTTAGCATATCTTGCATAAACTTTAATCTCTCTCAATAACATCAAGCAAATTTTTATAACCATAACTGTTATGGTTATAAACAACGCTTTTATCGATATTTAAAACAAACCCACCCAAGCTTGCTCCAGCAAAAGCGCCAGTTTTACTCATATAAGCATATATATCTTTATCAAAAACATCTATACTTCCAACACTAGCACTTGCTTTCCAAATCGACGCCGTTGCATCTGCTCCAAGCTTCATCTCGGCTTTTAACATACTTTGAAGCGTTTTATCATTCATCACAAAAAGCACGACATAGTTATCTTCATAGCCTATTTGAAAGCCGATACTTGCGTTTGTTATCTCAGCTTTATTTATCTTCCATGATGAGCCATTTTTTATCATAACAACACCTTCACCATAAAGCCCACCTATGATAAATCCAACCTTTTTTACAGTTGGAAATATCAAAATAGCCTTCGCGCGCTCTACTAAAGCATTTTTATGAGAAATTTTTTGCATAGTTAGCACATAAGCATTTGCAGAATTTAACAAAATTTCCTCTTTAGCAGCGTGCAAACTAAGAGCGATTAAAAAGATAGCAATTAAAATTTTTTTCATATAATTCCTTATTTAGCGTAATCAACAGCTCTAGTTTCTCTTATAACACTTACTTTTATCTCGCCAGGATACTGAACGCTTGATTGAATTCCCTCAGCTATCTCTTTTGCGATTAGCACCGCTTCATCATCATTTACTAGCGTTGCATTGGCTATAACTCTAACTTCACGCCCTGCATTTATCGCATAGGCTGATTTTACACCCTCTTTGCTTGTTGCTATTTCTTCGATTTCAGAAACTCTTTTTAAGAAACTCTCAAGCACCTCTCGTCTAGCTCCAGGTCTAGCCGCGCTTAGTGCATCTGCGGTGCAAACTGCCGCGCACTCCACAGTTTCAGCCTCTTCATGTCCATGGTGAGCATAAATGGCGTTTATAACAACTGGATGCTCTTTATAGCGTCTGCAAATTTCAGCTCCCAAGTCCACGTGACTTCCCTCATACTCGTGGGTTAGCGCTTTTCCAATATCGTGCAAAATTCCAGCTCTTCTAGCTAAAATTTCATCTCCGCCAGTCTCGGCTGCGATTATTCCTGCAAGGTGTGCTACTTCAAGGCTGTGTGCAAGAGCGTTTTGTCCGTAACTTGCTCTAAATTTAAGCTTTCCGATAAGTTTTACAAGCTCTGGATGCATGCCATTTAGCCCTAAATCCATAATGATATTTTCGCCCTCTTCTGCGATACTTGCTTCAAACTCATCGCTTACTTTTTTATGGATATCTTCGATTCTAGCAGGCTGAATTCGTCCATCTTCAACTAAAAGTTCAATCACACGAGTTGCGATAGCTCTTCGGTATAAATTAAAACTACTTAAAATAATCGCGTGAGGTGTATCATCGATAATGATATCAACTCCCAAAACCATCTCAAGGGTTTTAATATTTCGCCCCTCTTTACCTATAATTCTACCTTTTAAATCATCATTTTTAATATCAACAACATTTATAAGTCGTTCAGCCGCATACTCTCCAGCAAAACGCGTCGTTGCCTGAGCGATGATATAGTTTGCTTTTTTCTTAGCTTCTCTTTTGGCCTCTTCTTCGTATTTTCTAACGATGTGAGCGATATCGCCACGAGATTTTTCCTCAACTCTTCTTAAAACCTCTCTTTTGGCCTCTTCTTCAGTAAGTCCTGCTGCATGCTCTAAAACTCTAATAGCTTCAGAAATTTTAGACTCATAGCTTTTTTTAAGATTTATACCTTCATCATAAGTTCGTTTTGCCTCTTTTTTAGAGTGTTCTGCTTCTGATTTGACCTTTTCTAAAATCTCTTTTTCATTCCCTAAAATTTGCTCTTTTTTGCCTATTTCATCAAATTTAGAGTCATACTCTTTTTGAAGTTTTATACTTTTGTCTTCATACTTTTTTTTAGCTTCAAATTCAGCCTCTTGAACTGTTAGCTTCGCATCTTTTAGCACACCTTCAGCTTCAAATTCTATCGCTTTTGCTTTTGCTTTTGCTTGTTCGATGAAAATGCTATAATTTGCATCATTAATTTTTTTAGCGAACAGATACCCTACGCCAACTCCCACTACACCGGCTCCTAAGCCT
Organism: Campylobacter geochelonis; assembly: GCF_013201685.1. Classification (NCBI taxonomy): domain Bacteria; kingdom Pseudomonadati; phylum Campylobacterota; class Epsilonproteobacteria; order Campylobacterales; family Campylobacteraceae; genus Campylobacter; species Campylobacter geochelonis. The sequence continues at coordinate 1,610,460 of NZ_CP053844.1, forward strand.
GCAATAATCTCTATCATATTTTCCTCTTGATATATAATTTTTTGTTGGAGTTATATAAAAATCACCTCTTATATCGTGGATTTGAGAAAGAATTTTTTTACTAAACATATCTTTTATCTCCACAAATACCATAATAGGCTTATATTTAAGTTTGCTAAAAAAGATATCATAATATCCCTTTCCATGACCTATCCTTGCCATTTTTCCGTCAACTCCAATAACGGGAATCACAGCCAAATCAATCCTTTTTTTATACTCATTTTGGTTTTTATTTTCTTTAATACCAAAATGAGATGAGTAAAAAGGAGCTCTTAATTTTACCATTTTAAAGCTAACATTTTGCATAAACGGTATATAAATTTGATACTTTAATGTAAATTTGCGTCTTAAAGTGAGTAAATTTGGCTCATAAGGAAGTGGCATAAAAAGCAAAATTCTTTTAGAATTTGTAAATTTTATAACCTCTTCAAGAGTTTTTAACATAGTATAGTGCTTGCTTTTTGCGCTAAATTTGAGCTCATTTTTAAGCGCTTTTTTTGCATTTTTACGAAATATATCTTTTTTGTTTAAATTTTCCATTTAACGGTTATTTTATTATGTTTTTGTATAATTTCACATTAATTCAAAGATTACAAGGTACTTTATGAAACTAAAATATATACTCATACCCGTTTTACTACTTTTTTTTGCAGGATGTGGCGATAAAGATGATAAAAAAAGTGATAGCGATACAAATTTAACCCAAACCAGCGAAGCAGTCCTTACTCAAAACACAAACGCTCCTTTTACGCTAAATTTTGCAGATGGTGGCGTTATGAGTATAGAAAAAACAGAGTCAGGACTTAATATAGCCGATAACTCCACTGCAACACTGTTTGTCTTTTTTGCGACATGGTGTCCGCCTTGCTTAGCCGAAATTCCGTCTTTAAATAATCTACAAGAAAAGTACAAAGATGAGCTAAAAGTGGTTGGTGTTTTGATGGAAGATAAAAATTTAGATGAAATAAATAGCTTTATAACCGATAAAAAGATAAAATACCAAATCAGCATAGGCTCATCAAACGATACATTTGCCAAAACTCTTGGCGGAATTGTCGGTATACCATATATGGTGCTTTACTATCCAGATGGAAAGTACGCAAGACACTATTTTGGCGTGATTGCACAAGAAATGCTTGATAAAGATATACAAAAGGTACTTTAATGTTTGGTTTTTTAAAAAAAGGGCTTGGAAAAACTCTTGATGCGATAAAGTCTGCAAAACCGCAAAATAGCAAAATTTCCAAAGAACTTTTAGAAGAGATGCTTTTAGAAGCTGATGTGGATTATGAAATAGTTGAAGAGATAATTTATTATCTGCCGCCAACAGATGAAGTTAAAAGAGATGATTTAAAACGCGTTATTTCGACATATTTTATCTACGATAAGCCAAATTTAGAGCCTTTCAAGCCTTTTGTTGAGCTTATTTTAGGAGTAAATGGAGCTGGCAAAACAACAACTGTTGCAAAACTAGCAAATTTATATAAAAAATCAGGCAAAAAGGTTATCCTTGGCGCTTGCGATACCTTTAGAGCAGGAGCGATTGAACAACTTCGTCAATGGTCTAAAAAAATAGAAATTCCCATAATTGCAACAAATCAAGGTCATGATCCATCGGCAGTTGCGTATGATACGATAACTTCGGCTGTTGCTAAAGGTTTTGATAATGTCTTAATCGATACTGCCGGCAGACTTCAAAATCAAACAAATTTAGCCAAAGAGCTTGATAAGATAGTGCGAATTTCAAACAAAGCAATGCCATCAGCTCCTCATAGAAAAATCATCATTTTAGACGCGACACAAGGAAACAACGGCGTTACACAAGCAAAAGCATTTAACCAGATAGTAAAACTAGATGGAGTTATCATAACAAAACTTGATGGAACACCAAAAGGTGGTGCACTTTTTGGCATAGCAAGAGAGCTTGAACTGCCTATTTTATATGTTGGAATTGGCGAGAGTATGGATGATTTGGTTGAGTTTAGTCCTGATGAGTTTATAGAAGATATTTTAGAAGCGATTTTTGATGGCAAAAGCTAAGCTAGTTTTTGAGTGTTCAGCTTGTGGAAACAGGCAAAGTAAATGGATGGGAAAATGCCCAGAATGTGGCTCTTGGGATAGTTTTGTAGAGTTAAATAAAGAGCAGATTGAATTTATAGAAAAAACATCAAAAGTAGTTCAAAAAAACAGTTGCGCTCAAGAAATTTGCGATATAAAAATCGAAGAAATCAACCGCATAAGCACCGATGATACGGAGCTTGATCTTGTTTTAGGTGGCGGGATAGTCGATGGCTCACTTGTGCTAATTGGCGGAAGTCCTGGAATTGGCAAATCAACCTTGCTACTTAAAATCGGCTCAAATTTAGCTAAAAAAAATATAAACGTGCTTTATGTAAGTGGTGAAGAGAGTCTAAGTCAGATAAAAATGCGAGCAGATAGGCTAAATGCTGTTAATAAAAATTTATTTTTGCTAACTGAGATTTCACTAGAAAATATCAAAAATGAGCTGCTTCAAAAAGAGTATAAAATTCTTATCATCGATAGCATACAAACCCTTTTTAGCGAACAAATCGCATCAGCGCCAGGCTCTGTTTCGCAAGTTAGAGAGATAACTTTTGAACTTATGCGAATCGCTAAAGAGCGTGGAATTTGCGTTTTTATCATAGGTCATATCACAAAAGAAGGCTCAATCGCAGGTCCTAGAATACTTGAACATATGGTTGATGTGGTGCTGTATTTTGAAGGTGATGCAAGCAAAGAACTTAGACTTTTAAGAGGCTTTAAAAACCGCTTTGGCTCAACTAGTGAAGTTGGAATTTTTGAAATGAGCGCAAAAGGGCTAATCAGCGCAAAAGATATAGCAAGTAAATTTTTTACTCGCGGAAAAGCCATAGCAGGAAGTGCGATAACTATCATAATGGAAGGTTCGCGCCCATTAAGCGTTGAAATTCAAGCTTTAGTTTGCGAAAGCGCTTATCCAAAACGAAGCGTAACTGGATATGATAGAAACCGCTTGGATATGATTTTGGCTTTGCTTGAGCGAAAAATCGGCATAGCTTTGGGGCATTATGATGTCTTTGTAAATGTTACTGGTGGCGTTAAGATAAGTGAAACTGCGGCTGATTTGGCTGTGGTCGCAGCGATTGTTTCAAGTTTTAAAAATCGTCCTATAAGCAAAGAAAGTGCTTTTATAGGCGAAGTTAGTCTAAATGGCGAAATTCGCGATGTTTTTAACCTTGACGCAAGAGTTAAAGAGGCCAAAATGCAAAAATTTAAGTCCATTATCGCACCATCAAAGCCACTAGAAGAGAAAAATATCAAAATTTTTATAGCAAACGAGATAAATCAAGTTCTTGAATGGATGTAAATAAATACTAAATTTAAAGATAAAATTGTGATATAATGGCTGGTAAAATTATTAAAAAAGGAAGCAAAATGGAATTTTATAACACAAAAGCAAAAGAGATAGAAAAACGAAATTCCAACTACATAAAGTTAGTAAACACACTTGGCAGAAAGCTTGCTAATGACTCTCTTTCGCATTTTGAACTTCAAGCGTTTTTTAAAGATATGGCGCAATACAGCTCACAACAATTTGAAGATATAAATCAAATTATTGATGAGTATCACATCTATGAAAAACAGGTGCAAACGCATAAACAAAACCAAAAAATGTTTATAAAAGAGATGGTTTTGCTTTGTGATAGCGTTAGTGAAGATCTTAGTAAGGCAAAGATGTTGCTTGACTTTTTGATATTTTGGATGGATTCTCAAGTACTTGGGCAAGATAAAGTTTTACTTAGACAAATTTCACTCATAAGCTCAGGAAAAACTCCAAAAGAAGCCTATGAGCTAACAAGCATATCGCCTAATGGTAACGATACTTTAATACGAACGCTAAATGAAATGCTTGATTTGCTTTTACAAAGAAACCGCGAACTAAGCGAATCAAACAAAATTCTAGCAGCAAATTTAGAACAAAAACAAAAAGAGCTGTTGTATCTAAACCAAAAATATGGAAGCATAGTTACAGTTGATGAAACAACAAAACTACCAAACAGAAAGCAAGCCTTAAAAGATATAGATAAGTATATAAATAATGGCGTAAAAGATGAAAGTAAGCTTGGTTTGCTTTTGATTTCGATTGGAAATTATGATGAACTTTTGAAAAAATTTGGTGCTAGGATTGATGAAGAGTTGATTTTAAGAACGATTGATATCATTAAAAACACAACTAGAAGCGATGATGTAGTGTATTTTATGAGAAGAAACGAGCTTTTGGTTCTTTGCCCAAGTTCAAGCGAAACTAGCATTATAAACATAGCAAATTTGCTTATAGCAAATACTAAAAACAGTAGAGATATAAATTCTTTATTTTACAACAAAGACAGTGCGAAGTTAAACATTGGAATAGAATTAATCGATAAAAATATCGCTTTAAAAGATGTTCTTAAAAATGTAGATGATAAGCTAAAAATGGCTGAAGATGGTAAAGAGGCTAAATTTGTTATATAAATTTGGTGTGAAAATCACACCAAATTTTAATCTTTTAAAATTAAGCTAGAGTTTGTTTAAGCATCCAGATTGATTTTTCATATTTTGCGATATACTCATCACAAATTGCGCCTGTTGCTCTATCATTTGCCTCATCAGCAAATTTAGCTAGTTTTCTAAACTCAGCTAGTAAATACTCAAAATCACCCTTTATAAGCTCGACTACCTCTTTACCGCAGAAGCTATCTTTTTCAACTTTTGGAGCTTTTGCAAGTTCGATTAGCTCTTTAGGGCAAACTAATGCTTTTCCGCCAAGTTGGATTGCTCTTTCTGCCATCTCATCAAAAAGCTCGAAAATCTCATTATAAGCACTCTCTGTGTAGTTATGTATTGAGAAAAATTGAATTCCGTTTACATTCCAGTGATAGTTGTGAAATTTAACGTTTAAAACAAACGCATCCGCTTGAAGTTGGTTTAGTTGTGCAATAACATTTGACATAATGTCTCCTTTAATTTATATTTTGTAAAATTATAGCATATAAATTCTTAAAAGAAAATAATTCTTATTTAATAATTTATATTTTATAACTCAACTTAGGAAATTCTACTCTTATATAATAAACCGATAGAAAACTACCCTTTTAAAATAATATTTTTAAGTATTCGTTTGCCGATTTCAACTCCTGGTTGATCATAAGTATTAATGCCTAAAATTGCGCCCACAGCGCTAGTTAATAACTCATAATAAGACAAAAGATATCCCACATGCCACTCATCAAGCGTATCAAATTCTAAGCTATCAACGCTAACACCTTCATTTACAACAGCTTGCATAGTCGCTTGTGCTTGGTAGTTTAAAACCTCATCGATACCCATTCCATTTACAAAATCACAGCTACCCATATAAGCAAACTTTAAATTTGGAATTTTCTCACTATTTTTAGAGGCTTTTACGCTTAAAAAAGTAACCGTTTTATCTTTTATGCCATCCATAATAAGCTGTAAAAACGAGTGTTGATCCCTACTTCCGATTAGCCCAACAGGCGTAAGACCGACTCTTTCATAGATCTTTTTTTTACCCAAACTCTCAGCCCACAGCTGAACATACCATTGGTTAAAAGACTCAAATTTATCCAAGTAGCTAAAAACTACATTTATCTTTGCATTTCTATGAGTTGCGTAGTGATAGGCTTTTTGAAGTATAAAATCATCTTTTAAAAAATCACTCTTGCAAGCTTCTTCGCCTTTAATCAAAGCTAGCGTATCAAACCCCATCATCTCAAACGGCACTAGCCCAACAGCGCTAAACACGCTAAATCTTCCGCCAACATTTTGTGGTATATGAAAAATTTCCACCCCGCACTCTTTACCAAATTTTTCTAAACTCGAGTCTTTATCGGTGATAAAAATAAAATTTTCACCCAAATTTAAAACGCTAAATTTAGCCACAATATACTTAAATATCGATATAGTTTCGATTGTCGTGCCGGTTTTTGAAGAGATTATAAAAAGCGTATCTTTAAAAACTATATTATCTAAAACTTTTTTGCAACTATAGCTATCAAGATTATCTAAAAAGTAAATTTTAGGCGAGTTTGGATAGTTTTCTTCAAGCAGTCCAACAACCGCTTTAACGCCTAAAGATGAGCCACCCATACCAACTACGACTAAATTTTTAAATTTATGTTTTTGCACAAATTCTCTTGTTTGCAAAATGGTATCTTTAGCGATTTTTGAAAGATGGAAGTATCCTATTTCGCCACTTTCTATCTCTTTTAAGATTTTTTCGCGACTATCTTTAAGCTTTTCCTTATCAACTAAGCTAAATTTAAGGCTATTTCTTAGCATTTTCTAATCCATAAAAATAATTCGTCGCCTCAACAAACCCTGCTAAAGAGCCACAGTCAAAGCGCCTACCTTTAAATTTATACGCTAGAACTATCCCATCGCTTGCTTGTTTCATAAGCGCATCTGTGATTTGAATTTCGCCATTTTTACCAGGTTCTGTCTGGCTTAAAATATTAAAAATATCTGGAGTTAAGATATAGCGACCAATTATAGCTAAGTTGCTTGGCGCATCTTCTTTGGCTGGTTTTTCAACCATATTATTTACTATTAGCACGTCATCTTCGATATTTCGACCGCTAATTACGCCATAGTTTGATATCTCATCGCCATTTACTTCCATTACAGCAACCACAGAGCAACGATACTTTTCAAAAACTTTCATCATCTGTTTCATAATACCATCGCCATTTTCATTTATACACAAATCATCAGCCAAAATCACGCCAAAAGGCTCATTTGAAACCAAATTTTGCCCAGTATGTATCGCATTTCCAAGGCCTAGCATCTTTGTTTGTCTAGTGAATGAGAACTTACACGCATCCATAAGCTCTCTAATATCTTTTAAAAGGCCCTCTTTGCTAGTGCCTGAAATTTGGTGTTCTAGCTCATAACTGATATCAAAATAATCCTCCAAAGCACGCTTTCCGCGCCCAGTAACAAACGCCATATTTGTCATACCAGCTTCAAGCGCCTCTTCCACGCCATAGTGAATAAGTGGTTTTGTTAAAATCGGAAGCATCTCTTTAGGAAGTGCCTTTGTAGCGGGTAAAAAACGAGTTCCATAACCAGCAGCAGGAAAAAGACAAGTTTGTATCATGATAAAACCTTTTTTGTTTTATTATACCAAAATTTATTTAAGTCCTAAAAATGCGTCATCTTTTATACTAAAATAAATTTCATCAGCCGTGATAAGTGGCGAGTTTTTAAACTCATTTTTATCCACGACCGCCTTAATTAAATAATCTCCAAATTTAATCTTTACAAGCAAATCATCTTTATATATCATAGAAACCGAGTGTAAAATACCTTTTAAATAGCCATTTTTGTGAGTTTTACTTAAATTTATTTTACTTAAATCTATCGCAACTTGTTCAAATTTAGCCAAATTTAAAGGAGTTTTTAAGCTTAAATTTTGTCCAAAATTTATAAAAGAATCTTTTGCATTAAAGATATTTTTAAGCTCGAATTTATTCACAACTCCATTATATAGAAAAATGCTATTTGAAGCGATTGCACTTAACCACTTTTCGTCGTGACTGGCGATGATAAAGCCACATTTATACTGCTCTTTCATATACTCAATCGCCTTTGAAAAAAGCTTAGCAGTTGATAAATCAACACTATTTGTCGGCTCATCAAGCAAAATCAACTTGCTTCTAAGCGCTAAAACTATAGCAAATGCCACTCGTTGTGTCTGTCCGCTACTAAGCGCGTAATAATCCTTTTTTAAAAAGCTCTCATCAAGCCCAACTAGCTCAAGCGCCTCGCCAACTCTAGCGCTAAATTCACGCTCAAATCCACTATTTTTAAGAGCAAATTTAAAGTTTTTTCCAACATCTCGTTTTAAAAGCACAGGCTCAGGCAGTAAAATCGACATCTTATCTTTAGGAGTATGCGAGATAATGCTTCCAGTTTTTGGCTTTTCTATCCCACAAATTATACGTAAAAGCGTGCTTTTCCCGCTTCCGTTATTTCCCATCAAAGCCGTTATAGCACTCTCATCAATCTCTAAATTTTTTACATCTAAAGCCAAATTTAAACCATAAATTTGAGTTAAATTCTCAATTCTCATCTATCTAGCCTTTTTAGCTCATAAACAGCTAAATTTACTAAAAATGCAAGCAGTATAAGCACCAAAGCAAGGGCGATTCCCATAGAAAATTGCCCTTTGTTTGTCTCAAGAGAGATAGCAGTTGTAATCGTTCTTGTAAACCATTTAATATTTCCACCTATCATCATCGCAACGCCCACTTCAGCGACAATTCGCCCATAAGCAGTGGCTAAAACTACCATCAAAGAGTATCTGTTTTCAAAAAGTATGGTTAGCACTTTTTTATACCCTTTTAGATGATAACTTTTTAGTAAAAGTGCGTGTTTTTTGCCCATATTTTCAATCACACTTGCAGTAAGCGAGATAACAATGGGCAACGATAGGCAAATTTGACCTATAATCACAGCTTTTAAGGTAAATAAAAGTCCAAATGAGCCAAGTGGCCCACGATGCGATAAAAGCGCATAAAGTATCAATCCAACAGCAACCGTTGGCATCGCTAATCCCGTATCGCTAATAAGCTTTAAAATCTTTCGCCCACGAAATTCATAATACCCCAAGCAAAAACCAAGCGGCATGCCTATAAGCAAGGCTATGACAACTGAAAAACTAGATGTAAAAACAGTAGCTTTAATAGCAGAATACGTCTCTTCATCAAAGCTAAAAAGCAGATGAAAAGCCCCCATAATACCATCTAAAATAAAATCCAAATTTATACCTCAAATAAAATATTTTTTAGTCTATTTAAATTTCTATCAAAATGTGCTTAATTTTCATATCTAAATTTAAATATTTATTTTATATATGCTAAAATTGCATAAAATATTTTAAAAAGGAAAAAAAATGAAAAAAAGTTTGGCTTTACTAGCACTATCTTTTATCACGGCTCTTAGCTTAAATGCTAAAGATAACGATTTATTAATGGCAACAACCACAAGCACCGATAACACAGGTCTTCTTGATGCTATAGCACCGATTTATAAGCTAAAAACTGGCGTTGATATAAAATGGGTTGCAGTAGGAACAGGACAAGCCCTTGAAATGGGTAAAAACTGCGATGCAGATATACTTTTCGTTCACTCTCCAAAAGTTGAAAAAGAGTTCGTAAAAGATGGCTATGGCATCGATAGAACCGCAGTTATGTATAATGACTTTATCTTAGTTGCTGATAGTTCGTTGGCTGATAAATTTAAAGGAAAAGATTTAAAACAGATTTTTGAAACTATTAAAAAAGATGATATCAAATTCTTTAGCAGAGGCGATAAAAGCGGCACTCACAACAAAGAGCTTTCTGTTTGGAAAAGCGTATTTGGACAAACTCCAGAAAAAGAAGAGTGGTATAACCAAACAGGTCAAGGCATGATAGCGACAATCAACATCGCATCAGAGCAAAAAGGCGTTACTCTAACCGATCGTGGGACATTTATCAAATACGAAGATAACCAAAAAGGTAAAAACAACATGGTTATCGTAAGCGAAGGCGATAAAAACCTTAAAAATTTCTACTCAGTTATCGCAGTAAATCCAAAGCATTGTGCTAAGGCTGATTATGAAAATGCAACTGAGTTTATCAAATGGATAACAAGTGATGAGGGACAAAAGTTTGTCGGCGACTTTAAACTTTTAGAAAAACCGCTATTTACTCCAGATGCTAATCAAAGAAAAGAGTAAATTTAGTAAATTTTGATAAAATTTGAGGTGAGAATTCACCTCAAAGGACTATGTTGCTACAAACAATCGATGAAATCTATACAGACAAACAAGAGATTAAAAAATCAACCTTTTTATCATATCTTTGCCCATTTAGCGAGTTTGAAACACTTCATAAAAAGCTAAAAGATGAACACTCAAAAGCAGTTCATATAGTCTGGGCATATCGATACTACAACAAATATCATCAAATCATAGAAAATCAAAGCGATGATGGCGAACCAAAAGGAACAAGTGGAGCGCCCTCTTTAAACTCGCTTAGAGGGGCTGGTTTAATAAACTCAGCAGTTTTGGTTGTAAGATACTTTGGTGGGATTAAGCTTGGAACTGGTGGGCTTGTAAGAGCGTATAGTTCAAGTGTAAATTTAGCCATAGACAAGGCAAAGCTTTTAGATTATGAGATAAAAGATAGTGTTTGCTTTTTTGCGCCTTTTGCGCTAATTAGCAGGTTTGAACACTTTTTTGAAAAGGAAAATTTAAGCGTTTTAAAAGAATTTAATGAGTTTGGAATGGTTGGAAGTATTGAGCTCTCACCTACTGAGTTTAAATCGCTTTATGAATTTAGTCATGCTTTTTTAAATGATGGTTTTAGTTTCACAGCTTTACCGTTATTTGCCAAAGATATGTTAAAATAAGTTATGAAAAATATAATATTTACAATACTTTTAGCACTATTTTTTAGCGGTTGTGCTGCAATATCTGGCTATGAAAGCGATATTCAAAGCTACAACCAGCAAATTTTGCAAAGAGATTGCGGCTTTGATGATGATAAAAAAGCTATAGAAAATGGCAATGATGTCTTATATGTGGCGTTAAAAGCTGGTATGAGAGCTAGAATTTGCAAAGAGTATGAACTAAGTAACAACTTTTTTGATATCGCAGAGAGCAGATATAAAAATGATGTTGATTTAAAAAGCTTCTTTGCCTCCATTGGCGATGGGGTTAGTGGAACTTTTTTAAACAGCAATTCACTTGATTATGATGGCAGATTTTATGAACGGATTATGATAAATGTTTATAAGGCTTTAAATTTTATGGCTTTAGGCAAATTTGATTATGCTAGAGTTGAGTTAAATAGAGCGTTAAACCGCCAAGAAAGGGCAAAAGAGTATTACGTAGATGAAATTTTAAAAGCACAAAATCTTTTAAATGATAAAGCAAAGTCAAGAAACCAAATCGGCTTTAGCGACTCGCAAATTTCTAAACTTTCAAACATATACACGCAAAATATACAAGCAATTTATCCAAATTTCATTAATCCCTTTGCAACCTATCTTTCTGGGCTATTTTTTATGCTAGAAAATGACAAAAAAGGCTATGAGCTTTTAAAAGAGAGCTTAGAGATGCAACCATCAAATTTAGCCATCAAACAAGATATTAAATTTGCAAAAAGTGGGAAAAAAGAGCCTCAAATTTGGCTTATTTATGAAAATGGGCAAAGCGCTGGACTTAAAGAAGAGGTATTTCACATACCGCTTTTTTTATTTAGTGATGAAGTTTATCACGCAGGCATCGCTTTGCCGGTATTAACTAGCCCAAAACAAAGCTATATGAATTTAGAACTAAATGGGCAAAAAACATCGCAAGTTGCCGATATGAATGCCATAATCCAAACTGAATTTGCTAAAATTTCACCGATTTTGATAAGAAAAGAAATTTTAAGAGCGCTGTTTAAATCCGCTCTTCAATACTCAGCCTCGCAAATATCGCAAAGAAGATGTGATAGCTATGGAAGATGCTATGATGATCTAAATCCTTTGGCTATGCTTTTTGGTATCTACTCAGCTATAACGACAAAAGCCGATATCCGCTACATACCGACAATGCCATCAAATTTCCAAAGCGTGCGAGTGCCAAATTTAGGTAATGCTATGATAAAAGATGATAACGGAGCGGTTTTGCTAAATTTACAAACGGATAAAAACAAAAACACAATCATTTATCTTAAATCATTAACCAAGGGTTTTTTCGAGTTTGATAAAATAGAATTTTAAAAGGATGGATATGAAAAAATATATATTTTCAGCGTTGGCTGTTTTACTCTTAGCAGGTTGTGGTATAAGCCCAACAGAAAGGCTTGCACAGCATAATGTCATCATAGAAGATGAAGATATTATGGATGATTTTGATTTAGTAAGTGTTGTGTCAAAAACGCGCGATGATGGGCTTAGTCAGGCTCAAGCCGTGCTTAAAAATAATACAAAAAAGAACCAAATGATAGCTTACAGGGTTGATTGGATAGATAAAGATGGCTTTGTAAAAGATACCATTTTATCAAAATGGAAAGTCGTTCAAGTAGAGGCAAAACGCGATGTTGTGCTTAATGCTATTTCGCCATCAATCGACACAGTGGATTTTAAAATCAGAGTAAACTACCCAAGCAAAGATGATAAGATTAGAAATAATCCAGCTTATTATGAGTATCAAGGAAAATAAGGAAAAATATGAAAAATATAGTTAAAATTTCAACACTTTTAGCAGCTTTGCTTTTTGCAGGTTGCACTCCAAAAACGCAGTATATAGATGGTGGCATTCCAGCAGGCGAAAATGAGTATATGAGCATGGGGATTGACAGTGCTGACTTTGAAAAAGCAGCGACAGATGCCGTTACAAGTTTGCTTAGAAGTGGCGCGCTAAACCGCCCTGGTGGTGGCAGATACGTTATCGCTATGGGTTCAATGGTAAATGATACAACTCAGCTAATCGACACAGACTTGCTTACTAAAAAGATTAGAATCGAGCTTTTAAACTCTGGAAAAGCCGTCGTAACAACAGCAGTTAGCTCAAATGGAGCAGAAGATGATATGACATTTATCGCTAGGGATTTGCGAGAAAACGATGAGTTTAAGCAAGATACTGTCGCAAAAAAAGGAACTCTTTATGCTCCAGATATGAGTTTAAGCGGAAAGATTATACAAAGAAATGCTGGGATTGATAAGAAAAGGCAAATTGTTGATTACTACTTCCAGCTAACTCTAACTGATATAAAAAGCGGGCTTGCATTTTGGGAAAATGAGAGCAAAATCTCAAAAATCGGCTCAAACAAAAGCGTTATTTGGTAAAAGCACATGAAAAAAATAGCTTTATTTTTTACCTTACCTTTGCTTGTAAGTTTTAGCTTTTGTGCGCCAAGTGTTACAAAGATTGATTTTTCTATAGATGATGTTAATCAAAGCAGTCTAAAAACAGACCTGAATTTAACATCAAATTTAGATAAAAAAGAGTTAAAAAGCGAGCAAAATTTAACTAAAATCGATACTAACGAAACACTTGTTTTACCAAAAAAAATTTTTATAGAAGATGGAGCTATAATAAATGAAAAATATATCGTAGATAAAAGCTATAAAAGTGCGAAAAATATAGCAAAAGATATCGATAAAAAGCTAAAACAAAAGATAAATTTATCAAAAGATTTTAATCTGACAAATGAGAAGTTTAAAGATAAAAGTGATGAAATTTTAAGCTATGAAATCACTAAATTTAATATAGAAAAAAACTACTCAAAGCTTTGGGCAAAAGCATCTTTAAAGTATGAGTTAAAAGATATAAAAGGTAAAATTATCAAGACAAATACAATCTCAAAAACTTATAAAAGTCCATTTAGCACTAGCTCACTTACATACGATGACATGATAGAAAAGCTTTCAAGCGCCCTTTTTAGTGAGCTTGCAGAAAGTAACAATGCTAAACATGATGAAAATTTGATTAATGATGAAGTTGTAAAACAAACTCCAAGCGGTGGTGTTGTTTTACCTTTTTAAATGCTAAAGCAAAGAATTTATTTCTTTGCACTTAGCTTTTTGTTTTTATTTTTAGTATCTGTCTTGTTTTGATAAAGCATATGATGCCAAAAAGAAAAGCCGACCAAAGTCGCTCCAGAGATAACATGAAGCTGCTTTGAAATCTTTGGCTTTAGGTTAAAAGATGTCGCGACAAGCACAGCAAGCGAAGCTGTCATACCTATCTTTGCAACCTCTTTTTGCGTATCTATGTCAAATTTGACCTTTGCTCCTACTTTGTCTTGCTTTTTTTCTATCAAATTTTCTTTTTGCATTTTTTCCCGTTTCATAAACTAAAGCAACTGTAAAAACAGTAGTTATCACACTTGCTAATGGTATTAAAAGCGGCATGACTCTCCTTTTGATTTTTATTATCATAATCATACCATTTTAAACTTAAAAAACTGACAACAAAATTTAGCACCAAAATTTTTTAAATTAGCACTAAACTATCTTTTCTTTTTAAAAACGTTTACTCCATTTGCAGAGTTTGTCAAAAGCCCGATTGTCGTGCCATTATGCAAAAACGCTGTAGCTGTTGGGCTTAAAAACCCAGCAGTAGCACCTAGTAAAATAGCACTGTTTATAGCCGCTGTTATGTTAAAGTTTCGCTCAACCAAATCCATAGTCTTGTTAGCTAGCTCTTTTACATCGCCAACTGCGCAAATATCATCAACCAAAAGTGATATATCAGCAGTTGCCTTTGCTATATCGGCACCTCTATGCATACTTATACCAACATCAGCTTGCATTAAGCTTGGAGCGTCATTTATCCCATCTCCAACAAAAACGATTTTTCTACCATCTTTTTTAAGCTTTTCTAAAATCGCAGCCTTTCCAGTTGGAAGCATCCCACTAAAAACCGTATCAATGCCTAGCTCTTTTGCTATCTCATCTGCTTTTTCTTTGACATCGCCAGTTAGCATGATAAGCTCTTTTGCACCAAGTTTTTTAAGGCGAACTAGCGTATCTTTTGCATTTTCTCTAACTCTATCAGACATCCCAATAGTTCCTAAAAGCTCTCCGCCATACGCAACATAAAGTAAAGCTAGACCATTTTTAATCGATTTTTTAATCTTTTCTTCAAATCCAACAAAAGAAATTTTTTCATCATCTTCTAAAAAGTGTCTTGAGCCGATGATAACTTGCTTTTTATTAACATGAGTTTTAACTCCATGTGCGACGATAAACTCAACCTCATCGTGGTGCATATGCACAAACCCGCGCTCTTTAGCAGCTTCGACTATAGCTTCGGCTACTGGATGAAAATAATGCTCTTCAGCACTTGCTGTTAAATTTAGCAAGTCATCTTCACTAAATTTAGGGTTAAAAGAGTGCACTTCAACCACTTCTAAATTTCCATAAGTCAAAGTTCCAGTCTTATCGAAAACAAAAGTATCCGCGCTTGCTAAATTTTCAAGCGGTTTTGCGCCTTTTATAAGGATTCCATTTTTTCCAGCTTTTGAAATGCTAGATTTAAAAGCAACTGGAGTTGGAAGCTTAAGTGCGCATGAATAATCAGCTTGTAAAACAGAAGCGACATTCATCATACTTTTATTTATCGCATAACTTACTCCAGCAAGTCCAAATGTTATAGGCACGAGCTTATCAGCTAGCTTTGTTGCTTTTAGTCCTATTTTTGACTTTTCATTAAGAGTTGCTGTTATGTAGTGTTTTATCTTTTGAGTTGCGGTATCTGCGCCAACGTGTTCTGCCCAGACTCGAATGCGCCCCTCTTCAACGATAGTTCCACTCATGACGCGATCGCCTCGTGATTTTTTAACAGAAACCGCCTCGCCTGTCATGCTTACTTGATTTACTAGCGCCTCACCATCGACTATATGCCCATCTATGGCTATAGTATCACCAGCGCCAACGATGACTATATCGCCCACTTTTATATCTTTAGCCAGAGTTTTTATCTCTGTTACTTTGCCTTTTTCTTTAACCTCTATCCAAGCCTCTTCAATGTTTGGTTTGGCTAGCTCTTTGATTAAATCATCGCTTTTATGCACAGTACTTTCTTCGATGTATTCTCCAAGAGCAAGCATTGTGTTTGTGCTATTTGCCGCGATAAAATCATTTCTAGCTAACGAAACCCCAACCGCCATTGCTTCAAGAAGTCTTGAAGTAAGACCCTTTTCAAACAGATCTTTTGCGCCATCTAAAAGTATGGGCGAGCAAGCAATATAGCTTAGCGTTTTTGTTGCTTTGCTTTTTTTGCTAAATAAATTTAGCCCAAGAGCAAGACTTGCTAAGTACATTTGTGATTTTGAAGGATTTTCGCTACCAAAACACTCACAAGCACTTAAAAACTCATCACTAGCTTTAAATTTATCAAAATCTAGCTTATCAAAATAGCTTATAAATTTATCTAGCTTAAATTCTTCATTTAACTGAAGAGTTATGGTAGAGATTTTAGAATTTAGTTTTGCTTTTTCTATACCAGAAAAATTCTCTAAATTCCTTAAAAACTCTATCTTGTTAAGCTCATTAAGATTTGTAAAAACTTTAAGTCTAAGCCTTGTTTTGCTAAGGTGTAGAATTTCAGTTGTTTTCGTCAATCTCGGCTTTGGCATCTTCAAATCTTTCTTTCATCTCTTCAAGTCCTGCTTGAAACATCTCAGAGCCTTTTGCTATAGCTTTAAAAATAGCGCTTTGTGCTTTTTCATTTGTTAAAAGATAAGTCGCAGCAGCTCCGATTAAAAGACCTTTTAAGAAATCATTTGTATTTAAATTTGAGCCAAAAAGCTGCGAGATAACGCCATTTTGAGAATTTGGATTTGTTCCATTAAACGCGTTTGTGTTATTAGCAGAATTTGCTTGATTTGGCGTATCTACTTGTTTATTATCCAAACTATTTTTATTTTGCTCATTTTGTTTATAAAAGCTCTCAACAGCTTCGGCGAAATTTTTATCTTTTATGTATGGGTTACTCATATTATAAACTCCTCTTTAGTTTTTATCAATTTTTCTATAGCTACAACACCACCAAATCCGATAGCAAAGCTAATCGCAGCTAAAGTATAGTTTTTAGTAGCTATAGCATTTGCACAACTTATAGCGCTTCCAGATGCGATTCCACCTTGAAGTGCAAGTTTTAACGTATTTTTAAGCGCATCATTTTTATCTTTGTGATTTGCGCTAGCATATCCCAAACCACCAGCCGTAATAGCTGCAAAAATAGCCCCGCTAACAACATGATCGGCTGGTTTTCTACTTGCTGTTAAGGAGATAGAATTATCCATCACGCTTCCTCAGTAGGTGCAACCGCTTGTGTTTGAGCTGGTGTTTTCGCTGGTTCGATTGCAAGCTCTATTGCTGCTTCTGCTGCAGGTTCTATCGCAGGCTCAGCAACTGGACTAACTTTTGGTCTGCCTGGTCTTCTTTTTTTAGTTGAAGTGGTAGTAGCAGATTTTTTTCTTCTAGTTCGTTTTTTAGCCTCTACCTCTTCTTCTTTGACTTCATCATCATCTGTTTTAAGCGCATTAACAGCTCTTCTACCTTTTTTAACGCCTTCTTTAATGACATCTTTTGTCTTTTCAAAGCCCTCTTTTACAAATTCTGTAGTTTTACAAATTCCATCTTCTGCGCACTCTTTTGACTCGCAAATTCCATTTTCAAATTTCTCT
This sequence comes from Campylobacter geochelonis, assembly GCF_013201685.1. Taxonomy (NCBI): domain Bacteria; kingdom Pseudomonadati; phylum Campylobacterota; class Epsilonproteobacteria; order Campylobacterales; family Campylobacteraceae; genus Campylobacter; species Campylobacter geochelonis. Next base: position 1,627,733 of record NZ_CP053844.1, read on the forward strand.
TTGATTTTTCCTCTGTTGTTAAAAGCAACGACTCCGATGCAACCTAGCGCAATGCCCGCTAAAAATGGTATAGGTAATGCCATCTCATACTCCTTGATTTTTAAATTTAGCTATGTTTTTGACATAGCCATTATCAATTTTACTTGTTGTTGATATTATATCACAAATCTTTGTTTTTATCATCTATTATTTGAGATATTACAGAAGCTGCGACTCCACCAACCAAAACTCCACCTAAAAGAGATAAATTTGAGCTGTTTAAAAAGCTTAAAAAATCATTTGGCTTTATATCTTTGTTGATTAATTTTTGTAAAATTTGTCCAAATTCTTCGCCATTTTTTCCTAAATTTAGCTCTTGATTTTCACTTTTTATCTCATCTTTTTTTTCTAACTTTTTCCTAAAAGCTGGTAGATTATCGTTATAAGAAGACGCTTGCAATCTGTAAAAAAGATCCTTTATCTCTTCGTTTTGCACATTTGATATCATTTTTTCATAAAATCTGATAGTTTTTCTCTCTATCACAAGAGCTATCTCGTATGCCTCTTCTATACTTTTAGCCTCTTCGATATCTGAAAGATCAGCTTCTTGTGGCTCTTCGCCTTGCTTTTTTATCATATATGAAAGCTCTTGTATAAATTTAAGTTGTGTTTGCATAATAGCGCTAAATGGCTTGATATCGCCAAATTTTTGAACTATGTTTGCATAAGTCGCAAAAGCTATTTGCTCATCTTTGATAGCAGCTTGTAAAAACTCGTTATCGTTCATACTATCTCCTTTGCTTTTAGATTTAAATACTCTCTTAGCTCATCAGTATTTTGCCCATTTAAAAAGTCATTCCAAAGTCTCATCGGAAAAACTTCATGGTCGTAAAAAATAGTAATCGAGCCAACAAGTAAATTTGTCTTTAGCTCTTTTATACCTTTTATATTTTTTATCCTTGAGTGAATTTTTGATTCATCGATATTGCTTTTTAGCTCCTTTATTTTAGGGCTTACTCTAACTCTAAGTCTACCTTTTGTGTGGCTGATTGGCGAAAAATACTTCGCAAATTCTAAAATTTCACTGTTTTGCAACTCTGTCATCTTTTGCGTTTAATCCTATCTCTTTTTTTAAGCTAATTTTTGATGAGTTTAGTATAATCCCTGCTGTGTGAGCAAGATGAACTGTTCCTGCTAGAACTGGCGTTAAAAGCCCAACCGCAGCGAGTGCTACACCAAGAATGTTTGTCCCCATACCTATATAATAATTTTGATTTACAGTCTTTAAACTAAGCTTGCTAATATCGTATAAATTTACCACATCTAGCGGATGAGAGTGAGTTATAGCGATATTTGAAACCTCTATAGCTGCCTCACTTCCACCACTTGCAAAAGAAATTCCAACATCAGCTAAGCTAAGCGCTAAGGTGTCATTTATCCCATCGCCTATCATGACGATTTTGTTATATTTTTTACGTAAATTTCTTATAATCTCAGCTTTATCTTGTGGCATTAAATCTGCATAAACCTCATCAAATCCATACTCTCTAGCAAAAGCACTAGCGACTTTTGTCTCATCGCCACTTAGTAAAACTAGATGCTTTACCCCTCTTTTTCTAAGCATTTTTAGCATATCTTGAGTATTTTCTCTAACTTTATGTTTAAAGCCGATTACGCCTATAGCCTTTCCATCTTTTGCAACAAAAACAACGCTTTTGCCCTCATCTAATAATCTAGCCAAATCCTTTTGATACTCTAAAATATCTACTTTATACTCTCTTAAAAGCTTTGCATTGCCGATTAAAATCTTAGCGCCATCATGCTCGCCACTTACTCCAAGACCAGCTAAAACTTCTGAGCTTGCTTTAAAGTTAGCGCTTATACCAAGCTCTTGAGCTTTTTTACATATCGCAACAGCTAGTGGATGAGTGTTTCTTCTTTCTAGCATATAAGCAAGAGAAAATAGGGTCTTTTCATCAAATTTTGTTATAATATCTGTGATTTCTGGCTCTTTTGTTGTTAAAGTTCCAGTCTTATCAAAGCAGAAAACATCGCTATCGCTCACTGCTTCAAGGTATTTTCCACCTTTGATTAAAATTCCCTCTTTTGCTCCCCTTGCAATACCTGCACTTACTGCAGAACTTGCTGCTAAAACAGTCGAACAAGGGCAAGACATCACTATCATAACCGCAAACGCTCTTGCAAAAGAACCAGTTAATCCAAATGTTAAAACAGTTAACAAACTGCCTAGTTTAAGCGTTCTTGCGGCTAGTTTTTGTGCTGCGATTTCGCCGTCTGATTTTACAGACAAAGACTTTTCTACCTCTTTTATAACTCGCCCGATATAAGTCTCATCATCTTTTGCTCTAACTTCGACTAAGATTCTACCTTTTTCTATAAATGTATTTGCAAAAACTTCATCATTTTTTGTCTTAGTCTCAGCTTCGCTTCTACCATTTATAATACTCTCATCAATCAGCGCCTGTCCACTTACGATAAGCCCATCTACTGGGATTTTCTCGCCACTTCTACAAGCTAAAATATCGCCTGGCTTTATCAAGCTTAAGTCAGTTTCGATTTCTAAATCGCCTTCTAATTTATACGCTTTTTTAACATCATTTTTGATTAAATTTCTAATCTCTCTTTTTGACTTTTCAGCCGTATAATCCTCAAAAAGCATACTTCCACGAAGTATATAAATAATCTCAAAAGCCGCCGTTGCTTGCGAGCCAAAGATAGCTAAAAGAAGCGAAAATGTCATGAAAGTTTGAAGCGTAAAGCGCCTGTTTTTAACATCATCTAAACTCTCTTTAAAAAGTGGAATTGCAGCTACTAAAGAGACGATGCCAACAAGCGAAAGTGGGGTTGAAGCAACCGCAACTCCTAAAATGCTCTCTTTTATAAAAACATACGCCGCAAAAACGCTAAGTACAGCAAACTCTAAAAGACGCCTTTTCCAAGGAATGGGCGTTGAGATTTTACAGCTGCTACAAACTTCGCAAGCTGGCTTTGAAAGCTCTTTTTTCTCTAAAGTTCTGTTTCTCACAGTTTTTTGCTCTATTTTAGGAGCGTCAAAAGCTTTGAAAATAGCTAGAATTTCGTTTATGCTTATGTTTTTAGGGTTAAAATTTATGATAACTGAGTGGCATTTTTCATTTATCCTAAAGGCTAAATTTTCTTTAGCTAAAATAGATGAAATCAGCCTTATCTGCGCTTTGTTAAAGTTCTTTGACTTAAGTCTGATACGAGTTTTTGTCTGGCTTTTAATGGTGATATTATTTAACATTTATATCCATTTCTTTTTTACAATAATTATCATTATACTTTAATAAATTTAAAAATTTCTTTAAATTTATTAAAACTTAATTATACCATCATCTTAAATTTATACACTAAATTTAATAAAAATATTTATATAAATTTAGCTAAAAAATCACTCTCATCATCGCACTTCATCGCACTACTCATCACGCAAACAGCGTTTGCTCCAGCGTTTAATGCATTTTTAAAATTTAGCTGATTTATCCCACCAAGTGCGTAAATCTCTCCATCAAAAACTTCTCTAACGCTAGTTATTAGCTTAGTTCCTTTTGGCGGTGTATTTTTACAATATGTGGGAAATATATGGCTCACACAAAGTGCATTTGCGCCCAAGCTAAGAGCAATCTTTGCCTCATCTACGCTATGAATAGAGGCTGTTATATTTTTAAATTTAGCCAAATTTGAGCTATTTTTCTTTAAAATTTCAAGCGGTAGCCATACATCTTTATGTTCTAAATTTAGCGCTACATCTATAAAATTATGACAAAAAAGCTTCACGCCAAATTTAGAACAAACTTCTCTAATCTCTAAAAAAAGCCTCTCATACTCATCTTCTTTTAGCTCTTTTGCCCTACAAACTATCGCCCAAACTCTTGCTTCGCAAAGCTTTTCTATCTTTAACGCCACCTGCTTATCACACAACGCTAAATTTAAAATCGCTACAACTTTAGCCATTTTACCGTGCTTTTAAGTAGTCTAAAACTCGTTTAGACATAGATATACTCGCTCATAAGTGGGTAAAAACCGCTATCTTTCACGCTTTTGCATACTTCATCAACGCTTCTTATATCATCGATTTCAAACTGATCATCGCCAGTTTTTTCACTATGTCCACCGATACCTACGCTAACTCCAGCTGAGAGTTTTGTGGCTGCGATTTTGATAGCATTATCTCTAAAACCAGCTCTTTCGCGAGTTGAAACCGTAATGCTAGCAAACGGCATAAAAAGGCGATAAGCCATAATCACTTGTAAAAGCTCTTTTTCATGCACATCGCGTGGGTTAATCCTAGAGTTGTTTATAATCGGTCTTAGGCGCGGACAGGATAGTCCGATTTCTGCGTGAGGGTATTTTTGTGATATCAAATGTGCGTGAAGTCCAGTCGCAAAGGCATCTTTTCTAAAATCATCAAGCCCAAGCAAAGCAGCAAAACAAACCCCTCGCATTCCGCCCATTAGCGCTCTTTCTTGAGCGTTAAAGCGGTATGGGAAGACTCTTTTTGTGCCTTGAAGGTGGATTTTTTTATATTTTTCTAGATTATAAGTTTCTTGATAGACATTTACATAATCAACCCCACACTCGTGCAAATACGCGTATTCATCGACATTTAGCGGATAAATTTCTACTCCGATTACTTTAAAATACTCTCTTGCGATTTTGCAAGACTTGCCGATATATTCAACGCTTGAGCGTTGGCTCTCGCCAGTTAGGATTAAAATCTCTTCTAAATTTGTCTTTTTAATGTTTTCTAACTCAACCCTAAGCTGACTCTCATCTAGCTTTGCTCTTTTTATGTTATTGTGCAAACTAAATCCACAGTAAACGCAGTGGTTATCACAGTGGTTTGAGATGTAAAGTGGAGTAAAAATGTTGATATTATTTCCAAATTTAGCTCTTGTTTTGGCTTGAGCGATTTGTGCCATATCTTCGATAAACTCAGCTGCTGCTGGGCTTAAAAGAGCTCCAAAATCACGCACACTCAACTCATCTTTTTCAATAGCTTTTAAAACATCAAATTTGCTAAATTTAGCATAGTCAAACTCAGCGCGAGCGGCTAAAACCTCATCCATAATCTCACTACCAATATCTTGCATACCCTCAAGATATGCCATATGATCGCTTTTTTGCACGACTAATCCCTTAAAAAGCCAGTTAGTGGCGAGCTAGCGCTTGCTTTGCTTTTTACACTTCCAAAACCAGCAAGATAGCCCTCTCTTCCAGCTACAATGGCATTTTTAAACGCTCTTGCCATCATAACTATATCGCTTGATGTAGCAATAGCAGTATTTGCCATCACAGCCGCACATCCCATCTCCATCGCCTCACACGCTTGAGATGGACGTCCGATACCTGCATCAACGATGATTGGAGTTTTTATCTCGCTTACTAAAATCTCTATCATTCTTTTCATAACTAGGCCTTGATTGCTCCCAATCGGCGAAGCTAGCGGCATAACCGAAGCAACTCCAGCATTTACTAAATCCCTTGCGAAATTTAAATCTGGATACATATAAGCTAGCACCACAAAGCCCTCTTTAGCTAGAGTTTCAGTCGCTTTTAGCGTTTCGTTGTTATCTGGAAAAAGATATTTGCTATCTCTTATCACTTCAAGTTTTATAAAGTCACCACAGCCTAGCTCTCTTGAAAGTCTTGCTATGCGAACCGCCTCATCAGCGTTTCTTGCGCCACTTGTATTTGGTAAAATCGTGATGTTTTTTGGTATGTAGTTTAAGATATTTTCCACCCTGCTTTCGCCAACTCTTCTAAGCGCTAGAGTGATGATTTGCGTGTTGGCTTCTTTTATACACGCATCGATTAGGCTTGGATCAAACTTGCCAGAACCTAAAATAAACCGCGAACTAAACTCTTTATCCCCTAGTATAAAACTATCTTTCATACCTTTTTCCTTATCTTTTTAAGCTTTAAATTCTTTCATGATAATTCGCAAAATCATATTTGCTTGATGAGCTGCGCACATCATCACACGAGGCGCCATTATGCCGATACTCATATCACTTTTCTTATCGCCACAGATATATATATTTAAGCCAAATTTAGTAGTTTTAACCAAATTTGAACTCTCATATCCAGACATTCCAGAACCCATAACAAAAGTTTTATCTAAATTTTTTGACGCAAATTCTGCTATCATCGCCTTTGTATCAGCTTTATCAAACGCTTCGCAAATAATACTCTCATCTTTTAAAATTTCATCTAAATTTTGCCTGTTTAAGACTAAATTTAGCGTCGTTGCATTTACAAAAGGATTTATTTTTAAAATATGCTCTTTAAGCGCTTGCGTTTTTAGCTTGCCGATATCTTCAGTTGTATAAATTTGGCGGTTTAGGTTGCTTGCTTCGATTGTATCAAAATCAATTAAAAGCAAATTTGCCACTCCAACGCGAGCTAGCATAACAGCGATATTTGAGCCAAGCCCACCAAGTCCAAGTATGGCAACTCTTGCGTTTTTAACCGCTTGATTTACATCTTTTGGATTTCTTGAGTTTAGATCTGTTTGTTTTAACTGCTTTTCTAAATTTAGCATTTTACTTTCAACCACCACCGACAAATTCGACTATTTCGTAACTTTTACCATCGCTTAAATTTGTCGCTTTCCACAGCGTTTTTGATAAAATCTCGCCATCTTTTTCAACAGCAACTCTATCTAAGCAAAAACCATTTTGCTCTAGATACTCAAAAACACTCAAACCTTCGCTAACTTCAGCGAACTCTCCATTTATTTTAATTTTCACCTAAACTCTCTCTATACTCTTCAAAACTTCCTCTAAAATCGACTATCTCGCCATCGCCTTTTAAATGAAGTATTCTGTTTGCAAACGCATCGATTAACTCTCTATCATGGCTTACACAAATCGCACTTCCTTCAAATTTATAAAGCGCCTCGCCAAGTGCGATGATAGCTTCTAAATCAAGGTGGTTGTTTGGCTCATCAAGAACTAGTAAATTTGGTTTTAAAAGCATAAGATGACTTAAGGCAACTCTGTGCTTTTCGCCTCCACTTAGCGCGCCAACGGCTTTTTCTTGTTCAGCCCCACTAAAAAGCATTCTTCCAAGACATTTTCTAATCTCATCTAAATCTTTGTTTTTCTCATCTTGAAGATACTCATAAAGTTTTAAATTTCCTTTAATTTTGTTATTTGTATCTTGCGCGAAATATCCAAGCTCGATAGTTGCGCCTATGTGAACGCTTCCACTATCTGGTTTTAATTCACCTGTTATGATTTTACAAAGCGTGCTTTTACCAACGCCGTTTGAGCCTACGACTGCAACTTTATCGCCTTTTTCGAGTTTAAAGTTAAAGTTTTTAAAGATAACTTTGTCATCAAAACTTTTGTTAATCTCTTTTAACTCAACTAGCTCGTTTCCTATCTCGCGGTTTAGTCTAAAAAGTATGCTTGGATCTCTTCTTGAAGAGGTTGCGATATCACTTACATCAAGCTTTTCAAGGCGTTTTTGCCTGCTTGTTGCTTGCTTTGCTTTGCTTGCGTTTGCGCTAAATCTAGCTATAAATTTCTCTAAATCCTCTTTTTCTTTTAGCTTCTTATCGCGCTCCATTTCAGCTTGTTTTGCGACTAAATTTGAAGCGATATACCAGTCATCATAAGTGCCACTAAATTCGCGGATTTTTTTGAAATCCACATCTAAGATATGAGTGCAGACTCTGTTTAAAAAGTGCCTATCATGGCTTATAACAACCAAAGTTCCATCATGGCGATTTAGCTCGTTTTCAAGCCACGCGATAGCATCGATATCAAGGTTGTTTGTAGGCTCATCTAAGAAAAGTACATCTGGTTTTGGAAACAGCACTTGAGCTAGTAAAACCTTAAATTTATCGCTAGTTTCAATCTCGCTCATTAGCTTATCATAATCAAACAGCCCAAGGCTAGATAGTATTTTCTCACACCTTGTTTCATACTCATAAGTTGGATCTTCTTCAGCACTTATCATCTCAAGTTCGCTTAAGCGGTTGTTTATCTCATCTGTAAACTCCTCGCTCATATAAAGCTTTTCTTTCTCTTTGATAGCGTCATATAGGCGTTTGTTGCCATATAAAACTGCATCTTTTAAAGTGAAATTTTCAAAAGCAAACTGATCTTGTCCTAAAACTCCAACCTTTAGCCCAGTATCGATAAATATCTCACCGCTACTGCATTCGGCTTCACCACTTAAAATTTTTAAAAATGTGGACTTTCCAGCGCCATTTGCGCCAATTAGTCCGTATCTGTTGCCACGATCAAGCTTTAAATTTATATCCTCAAACAAAACTTGTGAGGCAAATCTCATCGTTAAGCTCTTTACTTCTACCATAATTTTCCTTAAATCACTAGTGCTTTATCAGTGTAAATTTTCGTTTAATTTTACTGTTTTTTTGTTATACGATGCTGTTATTTTCCCACTTTGGCTATCTTGTCTAAAGTGCAAACTGTTTAGGTTGCAAAGCTCTAAACCTTTAAAAATTTCTTTATCAAATTTAAACTCTTTATTCGCCTCTTGAAGTTTTTTGGCTTCCACGCTTGAGATATAAATTTTAGTTCCTTCTAAAATAGCTATGCCAGCATCGACTATACAGTCATCTCCCAAAGGAATTCCAGTTACAGAGTTTGCGCCTAAAAGCGCTCTTTTACCAACACTTATAGCATTTCCACTAGTTCCACTTAAAACTCCTAGTATAGAAGCTCCACCACCTATATCGCTTCCATCTCCTACGATAACGCTACTGCTGATTCGTCCCTCTACCATCGCTTTACCTGTAGTTCCGGCGTTAAAATTTACATAGCTTGCTCCTGGCATTATCGTTGTGCCATCTGCTAAATGCGCACCTAAGCGAACTTTTGAGCTATCAAGGACTCTAACGCTATCATTTGGTACTATATGACTTAAAAATCTTGGGAATTTATCCACGCTTAGGATAGTTGGATACGCCCCACTCATCTTAAGCCAAATTTCGTTTTCTTTAAGCCACTCAAGTTCGATTGGCTTTGATTGCAAATCCCACGCTACATTTGGTAAAACTCCAAACGCGCCATCTAAATTTAGACTTCTTAACGCAACTTTTCCCAAAGATAGCAAGTATAGTTTTAAATACACACTCTCAACGCTTTTTGGCGCTTTATCTTCAAAAATAAATGTCGCACAAAAGTTATCTTCACCATCTTCTGATAAAATTTCATCTATTGTCATAAAATTTTGCAAATTCTTATGAGAATTTCCATCTACTTCATCAACCAAAAAGTCAAAAATTTCTAAAACCTTATCAACAACATCTCTATCTAGCTTAGCTACAAACTCGCTACCTTTGGTATCAACCTTGATTCCACACTCTTGTAACGCCCAAAATAGCACCGCAAAACTTGCATAATTTTCTTTATAGTTTATAACAGCATAATTTGCACAAAGCGTTTTTTCTTCATCTAAAAAACTTTTTTCTACTCTTGCTACTGCCCACGCGATAGGCTCTTTATAGCCATCTTGGGATTTGATTTTATCAACAAATTTGTTTAAATCTTCTTTATTTTTTATCTTTTTCATCAACTTTCCTTAGCTATGACAGTGCGCTTTGCCACTGTTATCTGGCTGAATCGCAGAGTTATCTGCCAACTCATCAGCATCGATTTTTTCTATAATTTCCCAAAGTCTGTTTGCAGCACCTTCGTATCTTTTAGAGCTAACGCTATTTGGCTCGTAAAAACTTATCGGTTTTCCACTATCGCCACCTTCTCTAATGCTAATTTCGATTGGAATTTCACCTAAAATTTCAGTTTTATACTTGCTTGCCAGCTTTGCCGAACCGCCCTTGCCAAAGATATCATACTCTTTTGCGTTATCTGGACAGATAAATCCACTCATATTTTCAACAATTCCAGCGATTGGGATATGAAGTTTTTCAAACATATCAAGGCTTCTTGCTGTATCATCAAGTGCGACGATTTGCGGAGTTGTAACACACACACCAGCAGTCACTGGAACACTTTGAGCAAGAGTAATTTGCGCATCGCCTGTTCCTGGTGGCATATCGATAAATAACACGTCTAAATCGCTCCAGCCAACATCTCGTAAAAGCTGCTCGATTGCTTTCATTATCATAGCGCCTCGCCACATAAGCCCTTGTCCTTCTTCGATTAAAACGCCCATACTCATCATCTCAATCCCATGAGTTAAAATCGGTTTTAAAGTCTGACCAACCACAGTCGGCTGAGTGTTTTGCTCGCCTAACATTCGCGGGATATTTGGACCATAAATATCAGCATCTAAAACGCCAACTTTTTTACCAAGTTTTGCCATAGAAATAGCTAAATTTACAGTTGTTGTACTTTTGCCAACACCGCCTTTTCCACTACTTACCATAACAAAATGTTTGATTTGCGGAGCGATGTTTTTGCCACTTTGAGTGTTGCTTTTCTCTTCTGGAATTTTTGGTTGTTTTATAATGACTTGTGCGTTTTTTCCTAAAACTTTTGTTATATCGACTCTAAGCTTATCAGCAACTTCTGGTTTGCTTGAAACAATCTCAACTTCGACTAACACCTCATCGCCAATTTCTATATTTTTCACAAAACCAAAATCAACTATGCTTTTCTCAAAGCCCGGATAAATGACAGTTTTTAGTTTTTCTAAAACTTCTTCTTTATTCATTTTTCTCTCCATAAATTTATCTAAAATAACTTGCAAATTATACTTAACTTTACTAAATATATCATTTAATTAAGAGATTTGCATTATAAAGGAGTTATTTTATCTTATTTAAATGAAAACTTAACTTAAATTTAGCAAAATTTACAATCTTGATAAAAAATAAATTTTTATTGTATAATATCGTAACACTTACGTAAAAAAGGATATCTTTTGTGTGAAATATCGTTAGTTATACTTGCTGCTGGAGACTCTACTCGTATGCAAATGAGCGCTAAGAAACAGTGGCTTAGAGTAGGTCATGATCCACTGTGGAAATTCGTAGCAGATAGGCTAAAAACGAAGTATAAATTTAGCAAAACCATAGTAGTTGCAAACTCAGATGAACTTGAGTATATGAAAAGTTATGATGATAGCTTTTTTTATGCCAAAGGCGGAAAAAGCAGGCAAGAGTCATTAAAAAACGCTCTTTGTTTTATAGATTCAATGTATGTTTTAGTCCACGATGTAGCAAGGGCTGAAATTTCAGAAACTCTTTTAAACTCTATCATAGATAAAGCTTTGGAATTTGACTGTGTAAGCCCATATATAGGGGTTTATGATACAACTTACCTAAATGATAAAATTATAAATAGAGATGAGATTAAACTTATCCAAACTCCTCAACTTAGCAAGACAAGTCTACTTAAAAAAGCGCTTTTAAAAGATGAAATTTTTACAGATGATAGCATGGCAGTTGCTAGCGTGGGCGGAAAACTTGGCTTTGTAAAAGGCGAAAGCACAGCTTTAAAAATCACAACAAAAGATGACTTAAAAAAACTGAATTTAGCTCCTGCTTCAAGCGATATTTTTGTAGGAAATGGCTTTGATGTGCATAAATTTCAAGCTGGAGATGGACTTATGCTTTGTGGTATAAAAGTGCCTTGCGAGTATGAATTTATCGCTCACAGCGATGGCGATGTAGCACTTCATGCACTTACAGACGCTATTTTAGGAGCGTGTGGGCTAGGCGATATAGGAGAGTTTTATCCTGATACGGACGCTAAATTTAAAGGCGCAAACTCGGCGGATTTACTAAAAGATGCGCTAAAAAGAGTTAAAAACTTTGGTTATGAGGTTGTAAATGCCGATATAACCATCATGGCTCAAGCTCCAAAATTAGGAACTTATAAAAAAGAGATGGCAAAAAATGTAGCTCAAATTCTAGGCATAAATAGAGTAAATGTAAAAGCTACAACTACAGAAAAGCTAGGCTTTGTCGGCAGAAGTGAGGGCGTGGCTGTTATGGCGACGGCTAGTTTGAAGTATTTGGATTGGAAAAATTTATGAGAATTTTAATAGTAGAAAACGAAGTTTATCTAGCTCAAAGCATAGCTAGCAAGCTTACTTCTTTAGGGCATGAGTGTGAAATTTTAACCGATATAAAAGATGTGTTAAATGCAGGCAAAAAGGACGCGGTACTACTTTCTACAAATATATTTGGCGAAAACATCTACGCTGTGATTGATAAATTTAAAGACTCAATTATAATTTTACTTATCACTTATATCAACAACGATAACGTTTCAAAACCTATAAAAGCGGGTGCGAATGATTATATACAAAAACCATTTATGGTTGAAGAACTAGTTAGAAAGCTTGATCATTTTGAAGAATTTGATAAGTTAAAAAATATAAATAAATCTTTTTCTAAATACTTTGAGTTTTACTTTTCATCTATATGTTCGCAAGAATTTGAGATAAAAAATACAAAATTTCCATTTTTTATAGTATCTAGTAATCAAATTTTAGCAGATAAATTTCTCTTTGAAATGTCAAGAAATTTAAATTTATCTTTTAAATTTATCTTTTTAGATATGCCAAATTCGCTTGAAATTTTAGAAAATGAAAATTTCTGCTGTCCGCTGTATCTTATAAATTTCCACACACTTAAATACGATGAAAAAATGCGCCTTTTTTCTATCATACAAAAAAAACAAGTTGTAGTTAGCACGACAAATTTTAGTGAAGATATACCGTTTGAACAAGTGGTTTTAAAAGAAGATAGCAAAGGTGGTTTTGAGGATAAAATTTTATCTATCGATGAGTACTTTAAACATATCATCACTTCGTATCAAAGCGTGTTTCCAGACACCGAGCTTTCAAAAAGGCTTGGAATCTCTAGAAAATCCCTATGGGAAAAGAGGAAAAAGTATGGAATCGATAGAAAAAAATAGAACTATTTTTATAAATCAAGAGGCGTATGGCACGCTTTTGCTGATAGAAAACCAAATTTTAGGTAGTTTTAACTCTTTGATGGATGAAGATGAGATTGCAGAAGTTACCTTAACTGGATATCTTAAAAAAGATCCCATGCCATATGCTTTTATCTTTTCGCCTGGTGGCAACCGCAACCAAGAAGTTGTAAAAAGCGCAAAAAAAGGAGATAAAATCAATCTTATAAAAGATGGCGTTGTGGTTGGCGAGATAAAAGTAAAAAGCTCTTTTAAATATAAAAAATCATGGAAACACTTAAATATATTTGGAGCAAATTCTATCTTTAACAAGGAAAGCAAAGACTGCGTTGGAAGCTTTTGTTTATCTGGCAAGGTGAAAATTTTTGATAATACGATAAAAAAAGCAAAAGATGAGATAGCAAGGATAAAAAAAGAGCGAAATATACAAAAAATCACCGCTTTAATGCTAACTGCAAACCCTTTTCACCGAATTCATGAAAGGCTTGTTAGAATCACAATCGACAAGGCGGATTTGCTTGTTATCTTTCTTATTAGAAGCTCAAAAGAGGATAGACTTTCTTTTGATTTAAGGTATAAAACGCTTAAATTCTTTGTTGAAAACTTTATCACTACAGAAAAAATCATCATAGTCCCATTAAAAAACACATCACTATTTACAGAGCATAAAAACCCAGAGCTTGAGTGCATAGCAGCATATAACTTTGGCGTTACAAAGGTGGTGATTGGGCAAAATCACGGCGGTATAGGGATGTTTTATGATGATAATCGCGCTTACACTATAATAGACAGGATTAGAAAAGATTTAAATTTAGAAATTCTAGTCATGCCAGAGTATGTATACTGCGATAAGTGTAAGACCATAGTCAGCACAAAAACTTGCCCGCACGGACAACACCACCACATCAAATATCATAGCTCGACTATAAGAACGCTTTTAAGAAATGGCATTTTACCTCCGGCAATCTTGATGAGAAAAGAAATTTCTGCTATGATTTTGAGTGAACTTTTTCCAAACAGGTTTGCAAATTTACAAAAAATGTATGATGAGCTTTTCCCAAACAACGGTATTTTAGAGACTCATAGTTATGAGGAATTTTATAAAGAGTTGGCGAATTTATACCAAACCAGCTCGCTTACTTAAGGATTTTAATGCAAAAACTTTTTTTAACTTTTTTTTATACAGGTCTTATAAAACCAGCCCCAGGAACGTGGGGAAGTATCGCTGGAGCAATAGTTGGCGTGGTCATTCTTAAATTTCTTACTATAGAAACACTTTTTTTACTTTCGATTGTCCTAGCTTTAATCTCTATAAACATCATAAACGCATATGAGAAAAAAGTCGGCATTCACGATAGTTCAATCATCGTCATAGATGAAGTTGTTGGAATTTGGATAGCTTTAAGCATAAGCGCTCACTCATACTTAGCCATACTGCTTTCACTAATCTTTTTTAGGCTTTTTGATATTTGCAAGCCATCGATTATAGGTCGAATTGATAGAGATGTTCCAGGAGGCTTAGGCGTAGTTTTAGATGATGTTGTAGCTGGTGCTTTTGGCGGTCTTCTAAGCCTCATGTGTATCGGCGCTATGATGAAATTTGGACTTGATAGCTATATCTTTTAAAAATCCAAATTTACCTTTTGCAAAGCTTTATATCTATCATCAGCGATAAAGTCTTTGCAAATTTTACTACCATCATCAGTTGGAGTTAAAACTATCTCTTTGTTTCTATCGCTTTCTTTAACCTCAAAAAGCGTGCAGTAGTGTGTGCCTTCAGATTGTTTTATGCCGTATCTTACTGGTTTGTTAAATTCTAACTTCGCGCTGTTGTTTTCAAAATTTCTAACATATGTCATAATCTCTATAGTAGAAAACTCACCATACTTAGCATAATACTGCCTTATGTCGTTTATAGCGGTGCTTAGCTCTTTAATAGAAGCAAAAGACGAAGTTACATCTTCTGTTTTTGCTAGAAATTTAGGATATATAAATTTATACCCGATAAAGCCTAAAATAACGATAAAAATAACTTGATTTAAAGTAAATGCCCTCTTCATTCATTGTTCTCCAGTTTTTCGATTAGCTCTTTAAGCTCTTTAGTTCTTTCATAACTCTCATAACTTTTTTGTACAAATGCCTTTAGTAAATCCTTAGCATCGATGCTTTTGGTGCTATCCATAAGCAAGTTCAACTCTTTTTCAAACGTAACTGCAAACTCATCATCTAAGTTTATGTTATAAGATCTAAAAAGAGATTTACTTGTGATATGGACTTCTAATTCTTTCATTTTTCTAAAATATTTTCTATCTCTTTATAAAGTTCATCTTCGGTTAGTGTTTTAAATACGATATCCTCTTCAAGTTTTCCTAACTCTGCAGAAAGTGCCTCATTTTGGGCTTTTACTGCTACTATTTCGTTTCGTAATTGTTCGTTTTGAGCAAGCGCATCTTTGTATTTTGCTATTAACTCTTTGACTTTATCGCTAAGCGTTGGAACTACTTTTTGTTCTTCAAACATATCTTACCTCTAAATTTGATATAATTAAGGATTGTAGCAAATTTGTGCTTAATACAAAGGAAAGTTTTGAAAAATTTTGAAATCAGTAGTAAATTTAGCCCAAGTGATGACCAAAAAAAGGCTATCGAGGGCATAGTAAATTCGGTTAAATCAGGCAGCCACTACCAAACTCTGCTTGGAGTTACTGGAAGCGGCAAAACTTTTACTATGGCAAATGTTATAAAAGAGTTAAATATGCCAACTCTTATCATGACTCACAACAAAAGCCTAGCCGCGCAACTTTATAGCGAATTTAAGGGCTTTTTTCCGCGCAATCATGTTGAGTATTTTATAAGTTATTATGATTATTATCAGCCAGAAGCTTATATACCAAGACAAGATTTGTTTATAGAAAAAGACAGCTCGATAAATGATGAGTTAGAAAGACTTAGACTTTCTGCGACTGCAAGTTTGCTAAGTTTTGATGATGTTATAACTATAGCTTCAGTCTCTGCAAACTACGGTTTGGGAAACCCAGCCGAGTATCAAGGTATGGTTTTAATCCTTGAAGTTGGAGCAAATTTAAGCTCCAAAGCCCTACTTCGCAAACTTGTCGATATGGGATATAAAAGAAATGATAGCTTTTTTGATAGAGGAGATTTTCGTGTAAATGGCGATGTAATCGACATCTATCCAGCTTATTTTAGCGATGAAGCGATACGCTTAGAGTTTTTTGGCGATGAGCTTGAAGAGATGTATCACTTCGATGTTTTAGAAAACAAACGAGGAAGTAGTGTAAATAAATTTATCCTTTATGCAACAAGTCAGTTCATAGTAGGAGAAGACCGCCTAAAAATCGCTATTAAAGAGATAGAAGTCGAGCTTGAAAAAAGGTTAAAGTTTTTTAACGAAAACGACAAACTAGTAGAAGCGCAGCGCCTAAAACAGCGCGTTGAGTTTGATTTAGAGATGTTAAATGCAACTGGTATGTGTAAAGGCGTGGAAAACTACGCTCGCCACCTAACAGGACAAGCGCCAGGGCAAACTCCATACTCGCTTTTTGATTACTATGAAGTTAAGGGGGTTGATTATCTAGTTATAGTCGATGAAAGTCATGTGAGTTTACCACAATTTCGCGGTATGTATGCAGGCGATAGAAGCCGAAAAGAGACTCTTGTCGAGTATGGTTTTAGGCTTCCTTCAGCGCTTGATAACCGTCCTTTGATGTTTGATGAGTTTATCAGCAAAAGGGGCTTTTTTCTCTTTGTCTCTGCTACACCAAATGAGCTTGAACTAAATCTTTCAAACGGGCATATCTATGAGCAAATTTTGCGCCCGACAGGTCTGCTTGATCCAGAAATCACGATAAAAGATAGTGATAATCAAGTTGAACTTTTATACGACATGGCAAAAGAAGTTATAGCAAGGAATGAGCGTGTTTTAGTAACCGTGCTTACTAAAAAAATGGCAGAAGAGCTTAGTCGTTACTATCTTGAGCTTGGCATAAAAGTAAAATATATGCACTCAGATATCGATGCGGTGGAGCGAAACGAGCTAATACGTGGACTTAGGTTTGGCGACTTTGATATGCTTATCGGTATAAATTTGCTTCGTGAGGGGCTAGACTTGCCCGAAGTTAGCCTGATAGCTATCATGGATGCAGACAAAGAGGGCTTTTTGCGCTCACGCACAAGCCTAATCCAAACAATGGGGCGAGCTGCTAGGAATTTAAACGGCAAGGTTGTGATGTTTGCTAAAAAGATTACAAATTCTATGAAAGAAGCTATAGAAATCACGCAAAATAGGCGAAAATATCAAGATGAATACAACCGCGCTCACGGCATTATCCCACACTCTGCAACTAGAAATATAGAAGATAGCTTAAAGGTTGATGATGCGGCTGAACTTTTAAATAAAGCTAAAAAGATGGAAAAAATGCCAGCAACTGAACGAGCTAAAATCATCAAAGAGCTTAGAAAACAGATGCTTGAGGCGGCTAAAAACCTTGAGTTTGAAAAGGCAGCCGCACTTCGTGATGAGATAGCTAAGATAAAAACGATTTAGGTATTTTGCTAAATTTAGCAAATTTTATAACACGCGCTTTATGAATTTAAAGCGCATTTTGTTTTGAATTTTAGCTATATTTTATAATGTAAATTAATGATATTTTTACAAAATATGCTAAATAATATATCTTTTAAATTTATAAATATATTTAAAGATAGCTTAAAAATTTTGTTTTTCTTGATATATATACTATAAAAATATTGTTTAAAAATAAATTTAGTAAATATAAAGTGTGTAAATTTATAAATTTTATTGTGTTATAGCATGTTCTAAAAGATAAAACTGTGGTTAGTATAAAACTTATTTTTTTGCGTGCGAGAGAATCAAAGCCTAGCCAAAAGCTTTTAAAATACGGTTTTATTTTTGTTTTTATATGAGAATTTCGCTTTCGTGCTGTAAATTTTTTACTTCTTTTGTTTTTCTTGCTTGTTTAAAATGTTTAGTTTAGATAAATTTGGTCACTATGTTGTTTTAAGTTTTGCAGGCGGGGAGTTAAAATTTTTAAGCTAATTTTAGTATGACTCAAATTTACTAGCAGAATTTACTAGTTTAATCAAAGTTTTTTTATATTCATTTTAGAACTGCTAGCGATAATCAAATTTTATTTTAACAAATTTAAAAATGCGAGTTTTGCGTGCGAGTTTTGCGTGCGAGTTTTGCGTGCGAGTTTTGCGTGCGAGTTTTGCGTGCGAGTTTTGCGTGCGAGTTTTGCGTGCGAGTTTTGCGTGCGAGTTTTGCGTGCGAGTTTTGCGTGCGAGTTTTGCGTGCGAGTTTTGCGTGCGAGTTTTGCGTGCGAGTTTTGCGTGCGAGTTTTGCGTGCGAGTTTTGCGTGCGAGTTTTGCGTGCGAGTTTTGCGTGCGAGTTTTGCGTGCGAGTTTTGCGTGCGAGTTTTGCGTGCGAGTTTTGCGTGCGAGTTTTGCGTGCGAGTTTTGCGTGCGAGTTTTGCGTGCGAGTTTTGCGTGCGAGTTTTGCGTGCGAGTTTTGCGTGCGAGTTTTGCGTGCGAGTTTTGCGTGCGAGTTTTGCGTGCGAGTTTTGCGTGCGAGTTTTGCGTGCGAGTTTTGCGTGCGAGTTTTGCGTGCGAGTTTTGCGTGCGAGTTTTGCGTGCGAGTTTTGCGTGCGAGTTTTGCGTGCGAGTTTTGCGTGCGAGTTTTGCGTGCGAGTTTTGCGTGCGAGTTTTGCGTGCGAGTTTTGCGTGCGAGTTTTGCGTGCGAGTTTTGCGTGCGAGTTTTGCGTGCGAGTTTTGCGTGCGAGTTTTGCGTGCGAGTTTTGCGTGCGAGCATAACAATTAAAATTGTTATGCTCTGTTTAGCGCGGTTAAATTATTTTATAACACCACAAACTAGTCTTGCGCCACCGCCACCAAGTGCTTTTGGATGATCGCTGTGGTTATCGCCACCAACATGAACCATCAAAGAATGACCCTTTAACTCATCAAGAGATTTGATTTTAGGTGCTAGGACTGGGTAGATAGCATTGCCATCTTTATCAGCTACAAGCGCTGGTAAATCGCCCTTATGTCCTGCATCATCCCAAGGAAATGAGTGCTTTTTAGTATCAGTTGGATCCCAGTGACCACCAGCTTTCATGCCAAGACCTTTGTCTGTCGCACCACAATCTGGGTTTGTATGAACATGAAATCCATGGATTCCAGCTTCAATGCCTTTTAAATTCGGGAAAAACGCTACGCCATAGTTAGTCTTAACAGCAACAACCTCGCCAACACTCACATCGCCTTTTTCGCTAAGTAAATTCATAGGTATAACAAGATGTTCTACCGACTTAGGATCGAAATTTACAGCCTCTTCTTCGTGTTTATGCTCAGCAGCAAAAAGTAAAGTGCTTGCTAAAACGCCTGCTAGAAGTATTTTTTTCATATGATTCCTTTGTGTTAAAGTTGGGTTGATTATATCTAGTTTGCGTAAATTTAGTATAAAATTTTAAAAATAGTATATAAATTTATATTATTTTTAACAAAAAATGCAAACCGTTTTGAAATAAAATTTGATTTTAATAATACAGCAAAAATACAATCTTGTGTACCATTTAAAACAAAAAGTTAAGCTTTAATTTTATTAAAATTTTGCACACAATGTTCTATTAAAAATTTCTTGCGTGGCTTGCGTGGCTTGCGTGGCTTGCGTGGCTTGCGTGGCTTGCGTGGCTTGCGTGGCTTGCGTGGCTTGCGTGGCTTGCGTGGCTTGCGTGGCTTGCGTGGCTTGCGTGGCTTGCGTGGCTTGCGTGGCTTGCGTGGCTTGCGTGGCTTGCGTGGCTTGCGTGGCTTGCGTGGCTTGCGTGGCTTGCGTGGCTTGCGTGGCTTGCGTGGCTTGCGTGGCTTGCGTGGCTTGCGTGGCTTGCGTGGCTTGCGTGGCTTTTAAAAATTTTTAGGTGGAAGCTTATTTAAGAAAAAAGAGCTTATCAAGCTGTTTAATTAAATTCAACGCAGAAATAAATTTAACTTTAATCATAGTATGAAAAACAATAACTATTTTAACGATAATTAAAAAAATGTTTTAGTAGATTTATAATCTGCTTCTTGTTGCTTCTTGTTGCTTCTTGTTGCTTCTTGTTGCTTCTTGTTGCTTCTTGTTGCTTCTTGTTGCTTCTTGTTGCTTCTTGTTGCTTCTTGTTGCTTCTTGTTGCTTCTTGTTGCTTCTTGTTGCTTCTTGTTGCTTCTTGTTGCTTCTTGTTGCTTCTTGTTGCTTCTTGTTGCTTCTTGTTGCTTTTAAAAATTTTTAGATAGAAGCCTGTATAACAAAAAAATAGTTCAAGCTGGTAGCTTATTAAAATTTAAATACGATATTAAATTATATAAATTTGCTTAATATTCAAAGTAAGAGAATTTAGCTTATAGACTAATTATCTAAATTTAATATACAATATCAGTTATCTTAAAATAAATCGATTTAAAATCTTTAAAATACTAAGTTTATATTATCAACTAAAATGAAAATTGTTTTAAAACAAAAGTTTAAATTTTAGTAGAAAAGCAAAAATATAAAATTTTGTTAGATGGTTCAAAGCAAAAAACTAAAGCTGTAAATTTTATAAAAATTTTTGGTTTGGTTGGTTTGGTTGGTTTGGTTGGTTTGGTTGGTTTGGTTGGTTTGGTTGGTTTGGTTGGTTTGGTTGGTTTGGTTGGTTTGGTTGGTTTGGTTGGTTTGGTTGGTTTGGTTGGTTTGGTTGGTTTGGTTGGTTTGGTTGGTTTGGTTGGTTTGGTTGGTTTGGTTGGTTTGGTTGGTTTGGTTGGTTTGGTTGGTTTGGTTGGTTTGGTTGGTTTGGTTGGTTTGGTTGGTTTGGTTGGCTAAAAATTTTTAGATAGAAACTTGTATAAGAAAAAAGAATTTATTAAGCTGGTTAATTAAGTTTAACGCAGAAATAAATTTAACTTTAATCATAGTATGAAAAACAATAACTATTTTAACAACTTAATTTTTTTGTGAGAATTTTAAAAATTTTAAACGATTTTATTTATATTTTTCATAAAATTTGAGTTGTTTGAGTTGTTTTCAAAAATTTAATGCATAAAATTAAATTTGGTTTAACATCAAAGCTAAAAAAATATTATATTTTGCATATTTAATCAAAAATAATTTCTGGCGTGGCTTTTAAAAATTTTTAGGTGGAAACTTATATAACAAGAAAGAAATTATTGAGCTGTTTAATTAATTTTAATACAAAATAAAATACGGCTCAAATTAAAGTAGAAAAATATCGATTCTTTTAATAGTAAATCAAAAAATCGCTTTAGTAGTTTTATAAAATTTCTTTCGTGGCTTGCGTGGCTTTTAAAAATTTTTAGGTGGAAAATTATATAAGAAAAGAAGTTACAAGAGTTATAAAATTTTCGTTTTTTAATTTTTATAACAAAAATGTTTGAAGCTGAAAATTAATTGAATAAATTTAATGCGGTAACAAAAACTAGATAAAGTCAAAGCAAAAAATATCAGCTTTCAAAACAAGAAATCAAAAAATAATTTTGTAATTTTATGAAATTCTTGGAAAGTGGTTTGAGTTGTGGTTTGAGTTGTGGTTTGAGTTGTGGTTTGAGTTGTGGTTTGAGTTGTGGTTTGAGTTGTGGTTTGAGTTGTGGTTTGAGTTGTGGTTTGAGTTGTGGTTTGAGTTGTGGTTTGAGTTGTGGTTTGAGTTGTGGTTTGAGTTGTGGTTTGAGTTGTGGTTTGAGTTGTGGTTTGAGTTGTGGTTTGAGTTGAAAGAATTTAGCCAGCAATGGCTAAATTCTTTTAGTTATTTTAGATATGTGCCTTGATTTGTAGGGTTTCTTTGAATATTTGTATTTTGCAAATCATCATTTTTAAAGATAAAGTCGTTTTCACCTTTAAGATAGGCGATTATATATCCAAGCTCTTTTGATGAAATTCTTGCTGCGATTGGAGCCATTACTATCCGCTGACCGCCACCATGACTTAAGTCGGATACATAAGCTTGAAATGAATAGTAAATTTCTTCGCCACTCATCTTAGAAAGTCTTTTTGCGGTGGCAGAAGTTCTTTTCTCGCCTTTTTCGCCATGGCATGCTAAGCAGTTTGCTTTATAAATTTTCTCGCCTTCTTTGGCTGTGTAGTCTATGTTTCTATCTACACCAGTGCTTAAAAATCTACTGTCTTTATGTGGAACTGAGTTTTCATAGACATTTACTGTTACGTTTTCATCTTTAGAATACTTTTCTACCAAAGATTTAAGCTCTTTTGCAAATTCGCCTTTGGCTTCAAATACATAGCTTTCATCTGATGAAGCTGCGTTTAGCGATAAAAAGAGTGAAAAAGATACTAAAAGTGAAAGTTTAAATAGTTCCATAAAATGCCTTGTAGTTAAATTTAAAATGGGCGAGGAAAACCTCGCCCATGATTTTATCAGATTATGATAAATGATTAGAATGAATATTTAGCTTCAAATCTAAATCTGTTGTTATCATCATCGCCATCTTTAACTTGTGAATACCAAGTTTTGAATTTTAGTTTTTTAGTTGCTGCATACTCTACTCTATATACAGTCTCTTTCATATCTTTTTTACCAGCTGTTGTTTTGTTTTCACCATCTAAGTAATCAATACCTAGCATAACACCTGTATTTGGTATAGTATAAGCTGCTGTTGCAAAGAAGTAGTCATTCTCACCAAAGAATAGTGTATAGTCTAGTAACTCTTCACCTGGGCTTATGAATGAACCTTGATCTTCAAATGACACTAAAGATGCTTTATCTTTATCTGTGCTGAAGTCTACATAACCAGCTGTGAAGTCAAGACCAAATAGTGATGTACTAGCCTCTACACCATAGATATCAGCATCATCAGCTACTGGAAGAGCAGCTTTGAAATCGCCATCGAAATCAGAGAAACCATATTGAGCTTTTAAGCCAAGAGCGATATCTTCTGTAACATCAAAGTTAACAGCTGCTTCTATAGCAAATAAATCTGTAACATCCTCAAGAACTGCATACCATAGTTGGAAGCTTACTGGATCATAAGAGCCGATAGCTGCTACACCATAAAGGTTATGATCTGTAGTTTTTTTACCAGCTACTGCACCAAGGTCAAGTGTGCTAATATCGCCATCATCTTCTAGTGCATCCATATATAATGCAGCAAGAGTTAAACCTTGTATATCAGAGTTTACTACTTTGATACCATCACCAAACATATCGTCTGTGAAGAATGCACCAACAACTTGTCTACCAAGCATTACGCTTGTGTTACCGATGTTATAACCAAAGTAAGCTTGGCTTATTTCAAATTTGCTTGGGTTTGAAGCAGCTTTGTTACCATTTACACCGCTTGTGCTTTGTGCAGTATCTGTATCATCATATCTTACACCAACAACAGCGAAGAAGTTGTCGTCGATTTGTGTTTTAACGTTTACAACGCCTTTAAAATTCCATTCACTGTTATTTTTTGTAGAATCTTTGTCATCACTTGTATATCTAAGTCTTGTATATCCGCTAACATCTACATTTTTGATAGCTTCTTCTAGTGGAACAGCTGATGCTGTTGTAGCGAAAACGCCCGCAGCCATTGCTGCAACTAAACTAAGTTTAACTAATTTCATTAGAACTCCTTTTAAATAAGTTTTTGTTCTCGTAATAGTAACATAAAAGTTTGGTAGTTTTGCTTAAAATAGTCTTAAATTTACCGTAAAATCACCAAAATGTTACCGAATGTTTACTAAAATCGCCTTATTTTAGGACTTTTTGAGATATGAGTAAATTTGGAAGATCTAAATTCGACTTAGAATTTTAAGATTATGTTAAATGTAGTGTTTGGGTTAAAAATCTTTTTGAAATGCTCTTAAAAGGAGGTTGAGGAGAGCTGCTCTCCTCGGTTTGAAAGGAAGTTCTTAGCTTTACTTATTTAGTTTAGATAGTAAAATTATAGTTAATATAGGTAAATACTTGGCAATGCCATATAATGGTTGCGTTTAAAAGCTTATGCTTTGTGTTTTTGGTATGGAAATCTTAGATGGGGCTACTTTTTTCTTTATGATTTTTTCTTTTTTATAAGGCGCTGGTTGAGTGAGAGTTTGGGGTTTGTTTTTTGTCTCTCGTTTGAGTAAAAGCATAGATGTTATAATGGAGTTTTTAACCTTGATAAGGGCTATATCGTTACTTTTGTAGTAATACTTTGGTGAGATGGCTTTTAGGCTTTTGCCTTTGTAAGTAAAAAAGTAAGTGTAGAGCTTGGGCGTGGAAGTTGTGATGGTAAATTTATCTATAGTTGCTAGATACTCGCCATCTGGCGCGAGTGGGGTCTGTGGTTTGGCTGAAGTTAGCGAAAAAATAGAGCAACCGCTTATAAAAAATGCTGTTATAAAAGCGTAAAATAGGACTTTCAAATTTGTTCCTTTGGGTTTGGGAATTAAAAGTGGGATTATACCAAAAAGATGTGAAAAAGTAGCAAGTAAAAAAGTGTTGGCGTGATATGTAGTTTTGGTTTTAAGTCATATGTTGGCAAAGATAATGCAGTTGTTTGAGCTTAAGAATTTAATAACTTTACTCTTATCAAATTATTGTTGATAACTTCCATATGAAGTGCAGTTTTTAAGAGTTTAATAAATATATTATAGTCATTAAAAGTGCGCTTCATGCACTTTACGAAGTAAAGCGATAGCGCAAAGGCGATGAGAATTTTATCTCTTTTTATAAATATTAAAATAAATTTTTCAAACATGGCAAAAGTTTCTTTTTGGCTTTTGTCATCGTAATAATTACCGTTTTTATATATTAAATTTATTATAATCGTTTCAAAACTCTTGTTCTATGAATTTACAAGTTGCATTTTGGTTTATCTAACTTGCTGTTATTCTAAGTTTTATACCCATAAAAATAGCGTATATAAATATCAAGCGGTTGTAAAAATAGATATTTGGCTCTAGCATGCAAGCATTATAAACTTTTGAAAATTTTCTCGCTCATCTAAAAAATAGCTTATTTTTAGGTTTAGTAAAAAGTACGCGATAGTCGCTATTTTTACCATTTTTATGATTGCTACCTATATGCTTTTGTAAATTTAAGCTATAAATCGCAAATGTCAAAATCTATTTAGCAATCTTACTTCTATCGATAAAAATTTATAATCCAGACATGCTTTAATGATTTTTTGATATATTTAAATATTGATTTGATGTTAGAGAGCTAAATTTAGCTTGTCTTTTGGTGCATACTTCCTGAGTATTTTACATCTTTAGCATCAAAGTCATCATCTAAAACCTTGCTAGTTTTTGGCG
The DNA here is from genome assembly GCF_013201685.1 of Campylobacter geochelonis. Classification (NCBI taxonomy): domain Bacteria; kingdom Pseudomonadati; phylum Campylobacterota; class Epsilonproteobacteria; order Campylobacterales; family Campylobacteraceae; genus Campylobacter; species Campylobacter geochelonis. The sequence goes on from NZ_CP053844.1 coordinate 1,652,938, forward strand.
CGTTTTTAATCATCTCTATATCTTCATCTAACTCTTCATAGTTATAGACCATGCCTATAGTATCGACTTCGCTAAAGCGTTCTATGGTTTTAAATATCGCTAGTTGCTCATCTGTATTTGACGTGGTTACGACAATGACTACTTTTTTATCTTGCGAGGCGATAAGTTCGCACTCTTTTAGCGTTTCAATCTTTTCTAGCAAGGAATTTGCTAGCTTTTCATCTTTTAAATTTATAACTAGGCTTGAAATGTTCATTTAATATCTCCAAATTTTAATATCTTTTTCATATGCTGAGCTTATAAGCATATTGTTTTTGTAAAAAAGTATGCCATTTATCGTGCTTTGCTCTGTTTTAACTACATCGATAGTGCTTAAATTTTGTGTGTTAAATATAGTTATATCGCTATTTTCATCACTCATAAAAGCTGCTTTTGTGCCATCTTGACTCACTCCAACGGCGTAAACTAAAAATGTCGCATTTAGCATTTTTGTTTTTTCATTAGCTACTAAGCCTGCGTTTTTATCTGCTGAACCACTCACGACAACGCCATTTTGCGAGATAGCGACATCATAAATGTTATCTTTGTGCAAATCTAGCGTTTTTGAAATCTTTTTTGCCTTCACATCGAAAAGATAGACTTTCCCACTCTCACAACCTAATGCTATGATTTTTTTATCCAAAGAGATTTCCATATCATTTAGGGCTGAAGTTGAGAATTTATGTGAGTAAGTTACACTCTTTGTTTCTAAATCATAAAAGTAAATTTCGTTACTCAAACTTGCAAAAACCATAGTTTTATCATCGATAAATAGTGCTTTTTTGATACTTTGGTTTTCTAAATTTAGCGATTTTAGCTTTTCATCTTTATATATAAATAAAACTTTTTTACCATAATCGCCTTCGCCTAACATCGCTATAACACCGTTTAACTCATCTGTGCTAAAAATTTTAGCCTTTTGCTCATCGCTAAAATATGTTTTTATCGTTGGTATGGTTAAACTTTTGCTAAACTGATTTGAATCTAAATCATAAATTTGCATTTCTCCGCCATCAGTTGAGATATAGAGTAAATTCTTTTTTAAATTTATATTCATAACATTAGAATTTGTTTCTATCACGTTTAAAAGCTCGGCTGAAAAAAGCAGACTCAAACTAGCAAAAAAACAGATTAAAACTCTCATAACATCTCCTTAAATGGCATTTAGCGTGATGGAATTTTTAAAACACGCCGATAAACACTCTCCACAACCAACGCACTTTTGGCTAACCATAGGTCTAAAAACGCCTAAAAACTCAATAGCTTTAAACCTACAAGAATCCAAGCAGTTAAAACAAATCGTATCATTCCACGCAAGGCATGAGTTTATGTTTATAACTGCGCTGGCTTGAATTTGACTACTAAATTTAAGATCTAGCACGCCTCTTTTTGTCTGCATACAGGCTTTTGCGCACTCTTCGCAAAAATTACAACCTAAATTTAACACTTTAAACTCGACCATATCGCCATTATAGCTTAACAAATTTCTATCGCATGCCAAAACACACGGCGCATGGCAATCTATGCAGTTAAACAAAGAGCTAAAATATGGCGGAGTTATGGGCTTTTTGCTCTTTACAAAAAGCCCTCTTTTTTGCGTATCCAACTCAAAACCTACTTAACGCCTTGGTTTAAAATGTCAAGTAAATTTGAGCTTGTTTTTGAACTTTCTTCTCTAAATTTAGGATCAAAATCGTTTTTAACTAAAACTGGCATGTTAGCTTGTGGAACGTGGCAGATAGTACACTCATATCTTGAACCATCAAGCTGACCTTTATCAGACTTTCCTGTGCGTAAATCCACCAAATGCGATTTTGGCACAGACGTAGCGCCTACATCTTTAGCGACATCTGGCATATGGCAAGTAATACACATATTTAAATCTTTTGTTATAGGAACTAAACCTTCTAAATCATGTGAGATTAGCGGTGGAGCGTTTTCAAAAGATCTTGTGTACTTAGTCGCAAGACCTGGAGCGTCGGCTGTGTAGTTCACATCTACTAATTTAACTTTGTTTTCATCTAGCAAATTTGCTTTTCTTAGCCCGATATTTGCATCATCAATTTGTGCAGCCCATAAAGCGGCAACCGCCATAGTGCTTAATAACACCTTTTTCATATCAACCTTCCTTATTATTTTTTATACTAAAATTTAGTGCATTGTGTTGGCAGATATCTACACATCTTCCACAGCTTATGCATTCACTCGCAACAAAACCATCGTTTTTACCGACCATTTTTAACACATCAACCTCAGGACATACAACTTTACAATCCATACATTTAGTACAGTTTTGCGCTATATGTTCAACTCTAATAAGACTAAATTTGCCTATCACAGCGTAAAATGCGCCAAGCGGACATATGCGAGAACATATACCTCTATCTACTATAAATGTATCAAAAACAAAAATAGCAAAGATAACGCCTATGGCAACTGAATTTGTAAAGATAATGCCTCTTTGAACTACGCCTATAAAACTTATATTTTCAAAAGCTGGCATTGATAAAACAAAGCTTAAAATAAGGCTTAAAGCTAGAAAATAGTATCTAAAACTTTTTGGGATATTTAGAAAATTTCTATCTTTTGAGTAGCTAAGTTTTTTCCTTATAAAGTATGCGAAGTCTGTTATTAAATTTATCGGACAAACCCACGCACAAAACGCTCTTGGTGCGACTAATGCGTATACTAAAAAGATTATCAAAGCTCCAGTTATAGCAACTGAGTTTATGCTAAAAGTAGCAAGATAAATTTGAAGCACGGCAAAAGGATCGCTTAGAGGAATTTTACCAAAAAGCATAGAACTGCTTAAATCGCCCTTTAAAATAGGCAAAATTCCCAAATTTCCTAGTATAAAAAAGAGCAAAATCGCTACTTGAGAAATTCTTCTAATGATATTTATCTTCATCAAAACTCCTCGCTATTTAGGTAGTTTATCGCTTTTTTCTCTTGTAATTTTACGCTAGTGTCTGCGTTTTGAAGCTTACTATCGCCATCTTTTTCCCAGCCTTTTACGTAGTTGTCTCCAACTTCGCCCAAAGCAACTTCGCGTGGAAGCACGAAAATAGCTGCTTTTTTGGTGATACAGGCGTGTTCGCACTTACCACATCCTGTGCAAAATGCCGCGTCTACGACTGGAAGCAAGAAAGCGTGTTTAGCGGTTCTGTCGTTTCTTTTATACTCAAGATAAATCGCTTTATCAAGCAAAGGACAAGCACGATAACAAGCATCACATTGAATTCCCCAGTATGCAACACAGTTTTGCATATCCACGACTGCTACGCCAACTCTAATTGAGTTTGCGTCTAGCTTGTCATCTTTGCTAACTAAGCTAGAATCTAACGCCCCAGTCGGGCAAGCTGGCACACAAGGGATATCTTCACACATGTAGCAAGGAATTTCTCTTGGAGTAAAATACGGAGTTCCAACCGTCATATTATCACCAAATTTGGCAAGTTTTAAAGTATCGTATGGACAGGCTTTTACACAAAGTGCGCACTTTATGCACTTTGAACTAAATTTAGCCTCATCTAACGCACCTGGTGGTCTAAGAAAGACTTTATAGTCGTTTTTGCTAGCCATCTTCCAAACAAATCCACCCGCTAAAGCTATGCTTATAACTTTAAAACCGCTTTTTAGAAGTTCTCGTCTTGTCATGAGCGTTCTAAGCCTTATAAATTTTTACTGCACATTTTTTATAGTCAGTTTCAAATGATAAAGGACAAGTTGCATCAAGGCAAACTTTGTTGATAAAGACGTTTTCATCAAACCACGGAACGTATACTAAACCAACTGGCGGCTTGTTTCTTCCACGTAAATCAACCTTGACTTTTACCTTGCCTCGTCGTGATTCAACCCAAACGGTATCGCCTTGAGCAACTTTCATCTTAGCTGCATCTTGCTCGTGCATATAGCAAAGCGCTTCAGGAACAGCACGGTAAAGCTCTGGAACTCTCATAGTCATAGTTCCACTATGCCAATGCTCCAAAACACGCCCTGTACAAAGCCAGAATGGATACTCGCTAGTTGGAGTTTCTGGTGGCTCCATATAAGGTCTAAAGAAAATTTTAGCTTTATTTTTAAGGCTAAATTTATCTTGTGTTTTTGAACCTAGCAAATCGCCTCTTGTTAGCGCACCTTGGTTTCCATAAAATGCAAAGTCTGAACTTGCATCTGCTTTTTTAGCGTATGGGTCAAATTTGGTGTTAAATCTCCATTGAGTCTCTTTACCATCAACAACTGGCCATCTAAGTCCACGCACACGGTGATAAGTATCAAAGTCAGCCAAGTCGTGTCCGTGTCCTAAACCAAATTTACGATACTCTTCCCAAATGTATTTTTGAACAAAAAAGCCATAACCTTTGAAAACTTCGCCATCGCTGCCTTTTACATTTCTGCTATCGCCGTTTACTTCTGTGTTATCAAAACCTTGCATTATCGGATCGTCTGCTTTATAAGCTTTTGCTTCTTGGTTTGCAAAAAGCACATCATAAAGAGTATCGCTCTCTTTATAGCCCATAGCTTTTGCCTCTTCTAAAACGCTTGGCAAGGTTAGTTTTGCATCTACTACTTTTTCGCCCCAAACATCTTGAAGTGTAAAGCGCTTAGCAAATTCCATCATCTGCCATGTATCGCTCATCGCATCGCCTACTGGAAGTACTTGTTGGCGCCATTGTTGAGTTCTACGCTCAGCATTTCCATATGCACCCCATTTTTCATAAATCATAGCAGTTGGCAAAATCAAATCCGCAACCTTAGCTGAAATTCCAGGATATGGATCACTTACAACTATAAAGTTATCCATCTCACGAGCTGCCTTTATCCAGTGGTTTGCGTTTGCTGTGTTTTGCCATGGGTTGTTTACTTGAACCCACGCGAATTTAACTATACCATCTTCTATATCTCTCATGATTTTTACAAAGTGAGAGCCATTTTTAGGATTTAGTGTGCCTTTTGGGAGTTTCCAAATTTTTTCTGTGATTTCTCTGTGTTTTGGGTTAGCAACTACCATATCTGATGGAAGTCTGTGAGAGAATGTTCCAACCTCACGCGCTGTTCCACAAGCACTTGGTTGTCCTGTTAAAGAAAATGCGCCATTGCCTGGTTTTGCTTGTTTTCCTAACAAGAAGTGAACCATATAACTTTGCTCATTTACCCATGTTCCTCTTGTGTGTTGGTTAAAGCCCATAGTCCAAAAGCTAACTACTTTTCTGTTTTTTTCTATATAAAGATCAGCTAGTGCTTTTAGTTTTGCTTTATAATCTTCTAAACTCTCGTTATCATCGCCTTTTGCAACTGCTGCAACGAAATCAAGCGTATAAGGCTCAAGTCCTTTTTTAAACTCTGCAAAATCAATTTCCCAGTGGTTTGTAGCCGAAGGTCCAGCGTTTTTCATCTCCATAACATCGCCAGCTTTTACGCCTAAGTATGAAAGCGCTGTTGCTTCATCTTGGCTTAGGACTTTTGACTTTTGTTTAGCTGCAGTTTCTAACTCTGATTTTAAATATTTTTTGTGTTTAATATCTGGTCTCATACCATAACCAACATCTACTGGACCAGCCGCGAAAATACAGTGTTTTTCTACAAATTCTTTATCTATCATCTCTGGATGGTTAAATACTATCTCATGAGCGATATAGTTCCAAATAGCAAGATCTGTTGAAGGCTTGAATATAATCTCAATATCGGCTAAATTTGATGTTCTGCTTGAAAAAGTAGACATATTTACAACTTTAACTTTATCTGGATCACTTAGTTTTCTATCACTTACTCTTGACCATAAAATCGGGTGCATTTCTGCCATGTTTGAGCCCCAACAGATAATCGTATCAGTTAGCTCAATATCATCAAAACAGCCACTTGGCTCATCGATACCAAAAGTTTGCATAAATCCAACAACCGCACTTGCCATACAGTGACGCGCGTTTGGATCAAGGTTGTTACTTCTAAATCCACCTTTTATAAGCTTTGATGCAACGTATCCTTCTTGGATGGTGTATTGACCTGAGCCAAATACGCCGATTCCTGTTGGCCCTAGCTCATTATAAGCTTTTTTAAACTGAGCTTCCATAACATCAAAGGCTTTTTGCCAACTAACTGGTGCAAATTTACCTTTTTTATCAAACTCGCCTTTTGCGTTCATTCGTAGTAGTGGAGTTGTAAGTCTATCCTCTCCATACATTATCTTAGCATTAAAGTAGCCTTTAATACAGTTTAAGCCACGATTTACCGGAGCTTCTGGATCGCCTTTTACAGCAACTATTTTACCATCTTTTGTAGCGACCATGATACCGCATCCTGTCCCACAAAAACGACAAACTGATTTGTCCCAACGCCAACTTTTTTCAGCCTCATTTGCTGCGGCTAAAAGATTTGATGGAAGAGATATACCTACACTAGAGCAAGCAGCAGTCGCTGCAGCACTTTTTATAAAATCTCGCCTATTCATTCAAGTCTCCTTTTAATGAAATCTATGTTGGAATTATATAGTATTTTAAATATTTTTTGAATGACATAAGTCATTTTTAAGCTTTATTATTTTTTTATATAACGCATAAATCCTATAAATTCGATGTTATGCGTAAAATAAATTTATATTTAAAGTTAAAGTATTAAAGTAAATTTTATATCAAACATATAAAATTTATAATCATTTTATTTTAAATTTTAAACTACATTCAACCAAATTTACATATAATTACGCCTATGAAACCAGATATATTAGATTTAACTAACTTTTTAGCAGATTATGCTGATTTAATGATAAGTGTTGGTAGCCACAACGAGCGAGTTAGGCGGTGCATTAGGCGTATAGCGCATGCTTATGGCTTTGATGTTAGTATTTTTGTTTTGTTAAAAAATGTAACCATTAGCGTGACTGATTTAGATGATTATACAAATAGGCGAACCTATATCAAAGAGACTTGCGCGCATGCTATAAATTTGGCTATTGTGAGTGATTTGGGCAGTCTTAGCTGGCTAGTTCATGATGAAAAAATCGAACTTAAAAAAGCAATTTGTATTTTTAATAAAATCAAAGAGACTAAAAACACCAAATTTGGTCCAAATCTTTTGTTTATGAGTGTGGCATTTGGCGCGTTTTGTCATCTTTTTGGTGGAGATGTTGGAAGTGTTGGATTTGTTGTTTTAAGCACATTAATCGGCGTTATCATAAAACATTTGCTAGAAAAACGTAAATTTGATATAAGAATTATATATCTTGTTTGCTCTTTTGTCTCATCTTTTGTGGCTTATGGAGCTTTTGCGCTTGGCATTAGCACAACTCCAGCTGAAGCGCTAAGCTCTAGCATTTTATATCTTTTTCCAGGAATTTTGGTCTTAAATTCTATCTTTGATATACTTGATAGAAATGTTTTAATCGGACTAAGCAGAGGCGTAAATGCGTGTATTTTGATAATTTGTATGGCGATTGGAGTTTATATAACTTTAAGTATTGTGAAAGTTGGGCTTTTATGATTGAGTTTTTAATAGATGTGATTTTTGCCGCTATTGCTGGGCTTGGATTTTCTTATGCGATTTGTCCGCCAAAACATGTGCTAGCTTATTGCTCTTTGCTTGGTGGACTTGGTTATGCAACTCGTTTGATGCTACTTAAGACTGGATTTTTTAGCCTTGCGGGGGCGACTTTGATTGCTTCGATTGGGATTGGAGTTTGTGCTGTGTATTTTGGTAAAAAGCTAAAAACGCCCATTGAAGTTGTTGCCTTTCCATCACTTTTGCCGATGATTCCTGGACTTTATGCTTATAAGTCTATTTTGGCTATTTTTTTGTTTATGAAATCGCCTAATGAAAATGATAAGGTTCATCACATCGTGCAGTTTTTTAACAACTCTTTTATCACGATTTCGGTTGCAGCTGCTTTGACTGTTGGGATTTCTATAGTGCTTTTGTTTTTTTATGAGGCATCTTTTAGCATGACAAGAGATAATAACTTAAAAAATCGTTTCAAAGATGAGTTAAGCGATTAAAACCGCTATTTTAAAAGCTAAATTTAGTAGTAAAACGCTTATAAATTTAAGGTATTTTATAAATTTTATGCTTTGAAAAAGTGATTTTAACTAAATTTAAAGATTTAAATTTATATTTTACTAGCTAAATTTAGTAAAGATAAACTTAGCTAGTAAAATTAGACAAATCTGCATTTAAACGCAAAAACTAAATTTAACTTTTAACCAAATTTCTACGCTAAGAGGTTTTTAACATATATCCAAGACATGATAAATTCAGTATCTCAATGTCATCAAGCTGCTTTTTAATCCGCGCGATTGCAGTATGGATAGTACCACTTTTGATACTTTTTCCGCCATATGCGTAGTCTTCTATCATCTCATAACTCACCAAACTTGAAATGTTATAGCAAAGTAGCCAAAAAATCGCATTTTCAAGGCGAGATAGATAAATTTCTTTACCGTTTAAAAAGATTTTTTCTTTGCTTAAATTTAGCACTACATTTGGGCTTAGTTTTAGAATTTTCTCCTCGTTTTTAACCGCTGTCATAACGATAGAATTTTGTAAATTTTCCATTAAAATCGGTTTTTTGATAAACGAAATCGCACCTTTTTTGATACTTTCAAAGAGATTTTCATCTGTATCATAAGAGGTTATGACGATAAAATTTTGGCTTGGTTTAAGCTTTAAAATCTCATTCATCATATCAAGCCCGTTTAAATTTGGCATATGGATATCAGTTACTATGATATCTACTCTTTGCTCTTTGAATTTTTCCAAACCTTCAAGCCCATCTTTTGCCATATAAAATGCCTCACAATACCGCTTAAGCCCACCACTGATGGCAATCCTTGTTAGCTCATCATCTTCGACTACTAAAATGGAAGTGTTTTTTAAAATTTGCAGCTTTAAATTTGACATTATTTCTCCATATATTTTTTTATGATTAGTTTAAAAGTGGTTGGAAGCTTGTAACTATACAGGCTTAAGTCCCCGCCGAGCTTGTTTTGCGCTATTATCTTTGAAAGATAAAGACCTATGCCACTACCGTTAGTTTTACTACTTGATTTATACTTGTTAAAAATCGTTTTTGCCTTTGCTTTGCTAAGTCCTGCGCCATTATCGCTTAGATAAATTTCAACCATCTCATCATTTACCTTTGCGTCTATGCTTATGAGTTTATCGCTGTTTTTCTCGCTTAGCGCATCTTTTGAGTTTTGAAGCAAGACTAGTAAAATTTGTTGCAAAAAACTCTCGTTGCTTTTTATCTTGATATCAAAACTTTCAACCTTTATAGCAATGTTGTATCTACTAAACTGCACGTGAAGTATACCAAGTAGGTTTTTAATGCACTCTTGTAAATCAAATTCCTTTATATCATCGTTAAATTTATAGAAATTTCTAAAATTTTCAATCGTTTCGTTCATTATCTTGTTTGACTTTATGCAAAGTTCTAAATTTTCTAAAAGCTCTTCATCGCTTATCTCGCCATCGTTTTTTAAAGCTAAAGTGTTACTAAGAAGTAGCATTGATGAGTTTAGTGGCTGTTTTAGCTGGTGAGAAATCGCTGAAATCAGCTCCCCAGTTTCACTCATCTTAAGCTCGTGAGATAGGATAACTTCATACTCTTTTTGCTTTTTTAGAATTTTGTTTCTTATAAATGTGTGGATAAAATTTGAAAACAGTATCAAGCAGATAAAAAGAGCAAAGAGCATAACTCCATTTTTAAGTAAAATTTGAAGCGTGCTTGAAGTTATAGCAGCTTCATTTACCGAAACTCCGATATACCAGTTTTGGCTTTGAAGTTTTGTTATGCCTATGAAATTTGAGTTATATAAAAACCCATCTTGACTAAAACCTAGCTTTTTTGCTTGTAAAAAGGCTTTTTTTATCTCTTTTTGGCTTTTTAAAGCCTTAATGCTAGCTATCACATCTCCATTTTCATCAAAAATATATGCATTATCAACAAAGGCGTGAATTTGAGGGCGAATCTTGTCAAAAAATTTATCTTTTTTTATGATACCACAAAATACTGCCGTGATTTCATCTTCTTGATATATCGGCGTGCAGACATTTATAACCTCTGTTTTTAGTAGCTCGTGTCTTTCAAAAACAGTTATGGTAGTGGTATTTTTATCAATCGTATCTTTATACCATTTTCTAATTTTTATCTCATCAAATTCCTTTTTGCTTATGGGAATTTCTTTGCCATCGAATGCTAACTTAGCATTTATAAAAAGAATTTGATAATGATCAAAAAAGAGCTTGTTGTGATTAATCTGCCTTAAGTACGCAAACATTTTAGCTTCATCATATATAAAATCAGTATGGCTTACGATAGATGCAAAAGAGTAAATTTTCTCCATCCTTGTCTTTATCCACTCATTTGTGCTAAAAGTTATCTCCTTGCTCATAGAGTATCTAAACTGCGAACCAAGCTTTGAAATCTCGCCTTTGATTTCTACGTAACTAAGCACGCCTGTAACTGCTACAAAGATAGAAAAAATAATCAAAGTTGTATAAATTCTAAAATCTTCAATTTTTCTTGATATAAATGGTATAAATTTTTTCAAATTTTACTCCTTGCTAAATTCTAGCAAAATAGATAAAAATTTGTTATTAAAACCGGTGTGAAAAAGACTCCTAAAAAGGAGTCTTTATAGGAGTTATTTTGTGCCAAATGCTTTATTTACACTAAATGGAAATGCTTGATATCCCATAGAATCATGAAGTTGAATCTCAACTGATGGCTCAGTTGAACCCCATTTATGCTCGAAAATTGTCGGACTTGGGTTTGATAGTAAAAGCCCGCTAACAACATCGATATTTAGCCCTGAAGTTGCAAAGTAGCTAACAACGCTATTTTTATCAGCTTGATACTCAGTTAGCGATGTTACAGGAGAGTAGATTGAGTGTCCTCTTTCTTTACCAAATTCCCAGATTTGCTCAACTGTCATCTTTTTTTGATCTATTTTATAAACAACTGAACGACTATATTTCATCTCAGCAAGCGCAGGTTGCTCCATACCGCGTGTATCGCCGTTATCAAATGCGCTTACATATATAATGTCTCCTTTTGATTTTTCATCGATTTTAAACGCTGTGTGTTGAGTCCATGTAAAGTCAAATCCGCCTTTTTCGTTCTCATAACCTGGACATTTTGAGCCAGTTTCGCCACAACTGATTTTGTTGCCTTTGCTATCGACTGGTTGAAGGAAGTATTTTTTGTATCTATCGCTCCAGCCTTCGTGAGAACCTAAAATCCACTTAACCTTTTTATCTCTACCAATTTTGATAATCGCATCTTGGTGGCGAGATGAGATGATAATGCTATCATCTTCTGGATCATAATCCACGCTATTTACATGCGCCCAGTTCCTACCTGCTCCACTTCCAACGATATCGCCAAATTTATCATTTGTATCAAGTGCTGCTAAATCATCAGCGCTCATTGTTTTACCGGCTTGAGAAGCATCGATATTTAGGCAAACTGCACCTTGATCAAGCACTTTTAAAACTGTATCTCTGTATGGATCAAGAATTTCAAACAATCTCCAATCATCCAAAACATTTCCGTTAGTATCAACTTCAACGATGATATCTCTTACTGTGTGAACGTTTTTGCCATCTGGGCGTTTTACGTTAAATCCTGCTGCTCTTATGTAGAAGTTGCCATTATCTGCATCATCGATTGAGTGAGACATATCAGAGTAGCTTGCTGGAAGTTTTCTATCAAAAATTTCTCTACCTAAAATATCATATTTAACATATCTTTGACCAAAGCCCCAACTCATCGCACCATCAGCATTTTGCTTAAAGCCCATCATAATGCCGGCTTTATAAGCTGAGTCTATATCATACAAGTCTTTTACAGGAAGCAAGTACCATCTAACTTCGCCTTTTGTATCAAGGATGAAAACTAGTGGAGTTTGGTTCCACTCTAGCGCACCGCCAGTTGGGTTGTTCCACACTGCTTTTGCTGATTTGGTTGATTTGTTTCCTAAGTTGTTAAAAAAGTAAAGTCTATCTTCAAAGCCTTTTTCTACCTTTTTAACATCTACGCTTGAAAACAAGCCGCCTTTTTGCAAATATGTGCCATCAGGATCTACAAAAACTGCTGGAGCATAAATTTTATACTCTGCCTCTTCTTTGATTTGTTCGCCTTTAAAAAGCTTTGTATAGCTTACTTTAACAGTGTTTTGATAGTCTGGATAAAGACCAAATACAGGAATTCCGCCATAGTTTTTAAGTCGTGAGTCAAGCACTTGATAGCTGATAGTTTGACCGCCCTCTTTTGGCACGATTGTAACTGTTACATCTTTTAAAACATATCCGCCATCTTTGATTATCGCTGTTAAAGGTGCGATTCTAAATGGGTTTACCACAACCTCACCAAGCTTGTTTACAACGATATAATCAGTCCTAGCGCCACTTGCACCACCCATTGCCAAAACGCTAGTCGCACCAACGCTTAATAACATACCAGCTACCAAAGCCGAAGTTAAAATCTTTTTCATAATCACTCTCCCTTAAAAATGTTTATAAAATTATATACCCCTCTTCTGACCGAAATATTACAGGAAAGTTAAATTTAGCTTAAAATTAAATTTATAGTAAATTTTTAAATAAATTTGATAATACTCAAATTTAAGGTTTATAAATTTTATGTAAAATTTAACCAAATTTTAAAATTTAGCCTTAAGGAGCGCGTTATGAAAAGAGCTTTTAGTATGATTGAACTTATATTTATCATCGCCATTTTAGGCATCTTAGCAGCAGTTGCTCTGCCGCGACTTAGCGCTTCAAGAGATGATGCGTTGGTTGCTAGTGCAAAGCTTGATCTAAAAACCGCACTAAGCGATGTTATCACCTATAACCTCTCGCAAGGTCGCTACTCGCGTAATATAAAAGATATGACAAATGTGGATTTTAAAAACAGCTCATTTAGCGTCAAAGGCGTAAAGTGCTTGAAATTTAGCTTTCTTGGTATGAAAGTTATGCAAGTTGATATCGATAGAAGTGGGCTTTGCGATAGAGTTTTGAGCGGATCTGTGGTTGAGCCATACCTTAAAATGGACGCTGGAAGCCTTACGCATACTCCAACTGTATCTTATATACCACTTGATGAAAGCACCATATCTTCACTAAATGATTTGTAAATTTAGATGTTTGTTGGGATTAGTTTAAGGTAGCTTTGGTTGTGCTAGTTAAATTCTAAGAGATTTTTATGTTTTAGCTTTTAAATATATAAAATCAAAAATTTGTTATATTTAATTAAAAGTAAAATTTATATATCATTTATAATATGTTTTTTTGAACTATTTTAGTTTGATAATTTTGTGAAATTTAGAGAATAATCCTGATTTCAAGTTATTTTGGTTGATATATTTTATATGCAAAAAAGTGGCAGATATTTTGTTATCCGAAAGCTCGTAACAAAAAGTGTGGATAAGCAATAATTGTTTTTAAAATCGCTAAGTGCTTGTTGGGAGTATGCAAAGGCAAATAGTTCTAAAAAAGTTTTTTGTATAAAATAAATTTGCACTTGGTATTATTAAAGATGCCGCTATGATGGCAATAGAAATCATTATAAGCAAGGCTAAATCTTTCGTTGAAATATAGCTTTTGTTAAATGCACCGCAAATTTACTTTCTGGTGCAAGTGTGTCAAAAATTAAAAGAATTTCATCTGAATTTATATAAATTTAAATAATAATGAAAGACAAGAACCATTTAGCCGAGTTTAGTAAGATTTTTAATAATTTGGCAACCTATTAGAGTAAGCTAATAAAGTCAAAAACTCAATAATATCGTAAAATATAATAAAAACTAGAAACTATGGTAAAAGCTTGATGTTATGGTGCTTGCTTGGTGTTATGTTATTGAAAATAATTGTGGAAAATCGTTTAAAAAGGTGGTCTGGTGGGTTCACTAGGACTCGAACCTAGGACCATCCGGTTATGAGCCGGATGCTCTAACCAACTGAGCTATGAACCCGCCAAAAATGTTGGAAATGAGATTATATAAAAACAAAGCTTTAAAATAGCTAAAATTTACATATTCATTTTCCTAAATTTATCGATGATATTATTTGTTTGAGAATTTAAAATCACGCGATTAAGAGCAAATTTAAACTAGTTTTTAGACTAAATTTTTAAAATTTTAAAATTTTTACTTACCCGTTTTTCCCGCTTTAAAATTTATAAAATTTAAAGCAAAATTTATAATTTTTGCCAGCTATCAGACTAAATTCACATGTAAGCGATATCGCTATATCTTGTTTTTATAGCAGTAAAGTTGATTTGTTGCAAAAGTATAAAAATATAATCAAACAAAACAGGCAGTATTGATTTATCAAAAGCTATTATTAAAATTTTTTCGTTGATATTGTCTAAAAACTACTATTTGCATTAAAATACGCCAAAAGCAAAACCCAAATTTACATCTCTACATCACAAGCAAAACCCAAATTTGCACCTCTACATCACAATTCATTCTAGCATATTATAAACTACAATTATCCATGACTAAAATTATCATCTATTTTAAGAGCCAAACCAAGCTTTTTTGTAATTTTTACGCGCTATAGCCGTTTTTAAATAAATGATTTATTTACTTTTTATAGCTTTTTTGTTGTTAATCTCATAAAACTTTAAATTTCTAAATCTTGTCTAATGCCAGCAAAGAGAATGGCAAAAGTTAGCTTTTCATAGCTTGCCTTTAAAATTTAGCGCATTTCAAGCTTCTAAATAAACCGCATGCAAAAGCCATCACTAGCTCTCATCTTCGATGTATTCTAACTCCAGCGTTTTAATCTCGCCTATCTCATTTCCAGCTATGCCTTTTATACTACCAAACATCGATATAGCGCTATCTTTTGCCTTTTCTATCTGTTTTTCTCTGCTTTTCCAGATTCTAGCCATTGCATTTTTCTCTCGCTCAAGCTCAGTTTGAAGTGAGCTAAATGCCTCAACAACCGCCTCAAGCTGTAGTTTAAAGTCGTTGCTTGTAAGATATGAGTATAAAAGCTCCATTTTTCCATGTCTGTTTTCGCTGACATTTTTTGCAAAATTTATCTCTATAATACTTTGCCTAAGCGCTTCGCATATAAGCTTAAACTCGCTAAATCCACAAACCCAAACCCCATCAACAAGCCCAACGCCACTTATATCGCTTGGCAAAGTTTGAGTAACCAAAACGCCGATATCAGCGCCCTTTTCTCTCATATCAGCTTTGAATTTCTCTATCCAGCCGGGCGAAAAGCTCTTTGTGCGTTTGCTCTCATAGTAAATTTTACCGCAGTTTGGGCGAGTTTGAGTATTTATCACCTGAGTGCAGTCAGCGCCATTTGCACCTTTTTTTATCTCTTCTATGCTATCAAATGGAAATTTAGTTTTTAAAAATTCCTCTATCGCAAGCTCTTGCGCCTCGCCTTGAAGCTGCTGGGAACGGTTTTGAGCGGCATTTTTAAGCTCATCTATATTTTTTTTAAGTCGTTCAAGCTCGATATCTTTTTCTTTTAACTTTAGCTCATTTTCCTCAAAAATCTGCTTTTTTAACACTTCACTGTTTGCTTTTAAACTATCATTTAGTTTTTTAGCATACTCAAGCTCGAATTTACTCTCAAGCTGGGCTTTTTCTCTTTTTAAATTTTCAAACTCAAGCAGCTGTTTGTTTGCCAAGATATTTTTCTCACTCATCTCATCAAGGCTTTTTTTAAGGCTTTCTATGATACTTGAACTCTCTTTTTCAAGCTCTTTTTTTATCGTCTCTTTTTGGTTTTTCAAGCTCTCATTAAGCTTGATTTTCTCTTGTTTCAAGCTATCTTCAAGCTTAGCTTTTTCTTTTTCAAGCTCTAAATTTAGGCTATTTTTTAACTTCTCATCAAACTCGCTCTCTTTTTTTACAAGTTCATCACGGTATTTTTTATACTCAGCTCTATGCTTTTCAACTTCGGCTTTAAATTTAAGCTCATGCTCGGCTTTTATTTTGTTAGCAAAGGCTTGTGAGATATCTATTATCGTGCCACAATTTGGACATTTTATACTTTCATTCATGGCTTCTTTTCTCCATTTTTTCAAACTCAGCGCTAATTTGTGCTAAATTTGGCTCATCTGCCATCTTATCTAAAATCGAGTTGTATCGATTAACCAACCAAATAGCAATAGCCGAAAAGACAAATCCAGGGAGCAGTTCATAAACATCTTTTGAAAGATCAAACACTATCCACACGATAACCGTAATCCCGCCAACAAGCATACCAACAAGAGCCGATAACGCGCTCATATTTTTTGAATACAAACTAAAAAGTAGCACCGCACCAAAACTAGCACCAAATCCAGCCCAAGCATTTCCAACGACATTTAGCACTGTATCATTTGAAGCAAACGCAATAACAGTCGCTACAATCGCCACTACAACAACAGCACATCTTCCAACTAAGGTTTGCGTTTTCTCGTTTACATCTTTTTGATAAAAAGCAAAGATAAAGTCCTTTGTAACTGAACTTGCACTGACTAAAAGCTGACTTGAAATAGTACTCATAATGGCTGCTAAAACTGCTGAAATAATAACTCCAACAACAAAAGGATGAAACAAAGTCTTTCCAAGAGCTAAAAACACAGTTTCAGCATCGCTTAATGGAGCTGAAATTTGATGAAAATATACATAGCCGATTAACCCGCTTAAAATCGCGCCAAGAAGACCTAATGCCATCCAGCCTATGCCAATACGTCGTGCGCTATCAAGCTCTTTTGAACTTCTAATCGCCATAAAACGAACTATGATGTGAGGTTGTCCAAAGTACCCTAATCCCCACGCTAAAAGCCCTAAAATTCCTAAAAATGTCTGCCCTTGAAATAAATTTAGATGATTTTTTCCTTCACTTTCGCTAATGCGGCTAACTTCACTAAAAAACGAAACTCCATCGCCTAAATTTAGCGCAAAGTATCCGACTATAGGTATTAAAACAAGGACTAAAAACATTAAAATTCCTTGAAAAGCATCGGTTATGCAAACTGCTTTAAAACCACCAAAAAATGTATAAAAAACAACTATAACAAGTGTAAAAATCGCACCAAATACAAAATTTAAATCAAAAAAGCTATGAAAAGTTTTGCCTCCAGCGATTATCCCGCTACTTACATATAATGTATAAAATATCAAAATCAAAAGCCCAGAAATAATGCGTAAAACCTTAGTTTTATCCTTAAAACGGTTTTCTAAAAAGTCTGGAATCGTAACGCTATCGCTTGCAACTTCGGTATAAACTCTAAGTCTTTTTGCTAAAAATTTATAGTTGCACCACGCCCCAATCGTAAGTCCTATCGCTATCCACGAGCTTGCAAGTCCTGTTGCATACAAAGCTCCTGGAAGTCCAAGCAACATCCAACCGCTCATATCGCTTGCTCCTGCAGAAAGAGCCGTAACGACTGGACCTAAACGGCGGTTATCAAGCAGGTATTCGTTTATGCCTGCGTTTTTGTTATAAGAGTATCTGCCTATGATAATCAAAATGATAAAATATATCGCAATCGCCAAATAAGTATAAAAATTCATATATCCTCCTAAAAAGAAGCAATTCTAACAAAATTTGCATAAAATCTTACTATAAATAAGAGCTTTTAAGCAAAAAAATATAAAAATTTAAGTATTCTTTTAGTCTAAATTAAGTTATAAGGAAGGCATTGAAAGAGCGTTACTTAAAAATTATATTTTTTATAGTTATTGTTGTTTTAGCAGTTTATTATACATATCCGCGAGATTTAAGCGATGCGCAAAAATATTCATATTTTACCAGTTATTTCACCACTTTAGAGCTAACTCTTGGCGGTATTTTTATAGGAATTGTTCTAGGATTTATCCTTGCATTTATTAAATTTCTTGAGATTAAACCGATAAATTTCCTTATAGATGAGTATATCGATATCATCAGAGGAACGCCGATTTTGATACAACTGATGGTTTTTGCCTTTGTTGTCTTTGCTACGTGGTCAAACAGCATATATGCCGCTATAATCGCACTTGGACTAAACAGTTCTGCTTATGTTGCTGAGATAGTTCGCTCCGGTATAAATAGCGTTGATAAAGGGCAGATGGAAGCAGCTAGAGCTATGGGACTAAGCTACTCTGACTCGATGAAAAGCATAGTCTTTCCTCAAGCTATAAAAAACATCTTACCAGCTCTAGCAAATGAGTTTATAAGCTTATTTAAAGAGACTTCAGTTGTTGGAATGATAGGAATTTTTGATTTAACTATGTTTTCTCAAAGCCTACAAGCCACGCTTTTTACGACTCAACCGATACTTTTTGCGGCTGTGATTTACTATATAAGTGTTAAATTTTTCTCACTTTTAGCAAAACTTTTAGAAACAAGGTTAAATCAAAATGATTAAGATAGAAAATTTATATAAAAATTACGGAAATTTAACCGTTTTAAACGATATCTCAACCGAGGTAAAAAAGGGCGAAGTCATCGCGATAATCGGTCCAAGCGGTGGCGGAAAAAGCACATTTTTACGCTGTATAAATCGTCTTGAAGAGCCAACTAGCGGGACGATTAAGATAAATGGCATTGATATCATGGATAAGAAAAATGACATTAACAAAATTCGCCAAAAAGTTAGTATGGTTTTTCAGCACTTTAATCTTTTTGCTAACAAAAATGTCTTAGAAAATTTAACTCTAGCGCCTATAAAAGCTGGAATTTACACTCCAAAAGAGGCGCATGATAAAGCTGATGAACTTCTAGCTAAAGTTGGGCTAAGCGATAAAAAATACGCCTTCCCGCACAAACTAAGTGGCGGACAAAAACAGCGAATCGCTATAGCAAGGGCTTTAGCGATGAATCCTGATGTTATTTTGTTTGATGAACCAACTTCAGCACTTGATCCTGAAATGATAGGCGAGGTTTTAACTATCATGCAAGATGTAGCTCGTGATGGACTTACAATGCTAGTAGTAACCCACGAAATGGGCTTTGCACGCAATGTTGCAAATAGAATTTTTTTTATGGATGGCGGTAAAATCGCAGTCGATGACTCACCTAAAAATGTCTTTTCAAACCCAAGTAATGAGCGCTTAAAAGAGTTTTTAAACAAAGTTTTAAATCATTAAAAAAAGGAGATTAGTATGAAAAAATTTCTTATATCTGTTGCCATTTTAGTGGCTGGTTTTGGTTATGCAAATGCAGGCGAAGTCTTAAAATTTGGCACAAATGCAACATATCCACCATTTGAATATATAGATGAAAACTCTAAAGTAGCTGGTTTTGATATAGATTTGGTTAATGAGCTTAGTAAAAGAGTTGGCTTTGAGTATGAAATGATAAATATGAGCTTTGATGGGCTAATCCCTGCGCTAAAAAGCGGTAAAATAGATGCGATTGTAGCTGCTATGAGTGCAACTCCTGAACGTAAAAAAGCGGTTGATTTTACAAAACCGTATTATCATACAGAAAATTTATATATTTTAAAAGCTGATAATGGCGAAGTTAAATCAAAAGATGATTTAAAAGGCAAAAAAATCGGCGTCCAACTTGGCACAGCGCAAGAGCAGACTTCTCGCAAGCTAGAAGGCGTTAAAACTACACCTACAAAAGACATTTTTACTAGCATTTTAGCGCTTAAAAATGGCAAAATCGACGCAGTTTTAGTTGATACTTCAATCGGTTATGGCTATTTACGTAAAAACAGCGACTTAGTTGAGTTTTTAGTAGAACCTGATGGAAGTGAGGGCTTTTCAATCGCATTTGATAAAGATAAAAACAATGAACTTATAGCAAAAATAGACGCAGAAGTAGAAAAGATGAAAGAAGATGGAAGCTATGAAGCTTTGTTAAAAAAATACGAGCTTAAATAATGAAAATATTTAAATTTATATTATTAACATTTTTTTGTATAAGTGCATATGCTAAGCCGCTTATCATCGGTACTGATGGGGTTTATCCACCGTTTGATTATCGTGATGAAAACTCTACTTTGGTTGGGTTTGATGTGGACTTAATCGATGCGATTAGCAAAAAAGCTGGGTTTGAGTATGAGTTTATAGTGATGGGCTTTGATGGGTTAATACCTGCTTTAAAAACTGGTAAAATCGACATTATAGCTTCAGCGATGAGTGTTACAAGCGAAAGAGAAAAGGCGGTTGATTTTAGTGACAATTACTTTTTAACTGAAAATCTCTATCTAAAAAGAGCAGATAATACTAGTATAAAAAGCTTAAACGACTTAAAAGGTAAAAAAATCGGCGTTTTGCTAGGCTCGGCACAAGAATTTAGCGCTAGAAAAATCGCAGGCGTAAACGTTATCCCTACAAAAGAGATTTTTACATCAATTTTAGCTCTAAAAAATGGCAAGGTTGATGTCGTTTTAGTAGATAACTCTATCGGATATGGATTTTTAAAGAAAAATACCGATTTGGCGTGGTTTCACAAACAAATAGATGATGGCGATGGCTTTGCTTTTGCTTTTGATAAGGGTAAATTTAAGGATTTGATAACTAAATTTAACACCGCATTAAAAGAGATAAAAGCCGATGGAACTTATGATAAACTCTTAGAAAAATATGAGTTAAAATAGGCTTAAATTTGTAAGGATTGATTATGAAAAAGATACTTTTTGCGCTTTCTTTGGTGGCTAGTTTGCTTTACGCAGAAAAACCACCAACTGGAGTTATGCAGTTTAACAGCTTTATTTTAGATGAGTATTTTACTTTTAAAATCAATCCTATAAAAACAATTCCTTGTAAATTTGAACAAATCGAGCTAATAACATTAAAAGACAGACCAGAGTGTTTAAAAAAGAAAAAAGCCATAGAAGCTTATAAAAAAGATCATAAAAAAGCTATAGAAAATCTTTTAAAACCTGGTAAAAGCTACTATGTTACCTTGCTAGAAAATCAAAAAACCTACTATATTTGCAGCGTTAGTGATAACAAAAAAAACCTAAGCCAACTTTTAGTAGAGCGTGGTTTTGCTATGCCAAATACGAGTAATAAATTTTTATTAGAACTTGCTAAAAAGGCTAGAAAAGAGGCTCGCGGTATGTTTGGTGGGGATTTTAAACTCATAGGCGAGTGCATAGTCGATGGCACTCCAATACCTGGGCAAGAAGAGCCTGATGAAAAAGTCACATATTATAGCTACTAATATGAAAAACCAACTTTATGTCTTAACTGATGATTTTTACACGCCTGAAGAAACTATCATATCGCAAGTTAGAGAAATTTTAGAATGTGGCGTAAAAATGGTGCAATTTAGAAGTAAAAAAGAGCTAAAAAACGAACGCATAGCAGATGAGCTAATCGCGCTTTGTGATAAATTTGGCGCAAATTTGATTATAAATGATGATGTGAACTTAGCCTTGAAACTTGGCGCGCATGGCGTTCACATCGGAAAAGATGATGGCGAGCTAAAAGAGGCAAGAGCGCTTTTGGGAGATGATAAAATCATTGGAGTAAGTTGCTATAATGAGCTAAATTTAGCCCTAAACGCGCAAGAAAATGGCGCTAGTTACGTTGCTTTTGGCGCTGTTTTTCCAACTACAACCAAAAAAGATACAACGAGCTTTAATGCACTAAATTTAGTTAAATTTAAAGAAAAACTTAGCATTCCAACCTGTCTAATCGGGGGTATAAATGCTTTAAACTTAGCCTCACTTTTAGAGTATCAAGCAGATTACTTAGCTATCGTGAGTGCCGCTTATAAGCCACTTTCAACCAAAGAAAACTTGCTAAATTTAAAAAAGATTATAGGATAATAGATGGATTTTTTGCACGCGATTATACTTGGCGTTGTCGAGGGACTAACGGAATTTTTGCCGGTTAGTTCAACTGGACATATGATACTTACTTCGGAGCTTTTGGGTTTAGAGCAAACTAATACTTTAAAATGCTTTGAGGTAGTTATACAACTAGGCTCGATTTTAGCGGTTGTTTTTATGTTTTTTGACAAGCTTAGACAAGATATAAATTTGTGGATTAAACTTGCGGTTGGTTTTGTGCCAACAGCGGCGATTGGCTTTTTGCTTTATAAACATATAAAAGCACTATTTAACCCAAGCACAGTCGCTTATATGCTTATAATAGGCGGTATTGTCTTTATAGCTATCGAGCTTCTGCGCCGCAAAAAACCAGTGCAAAATGAAGTCGCCACGCTAGATGATATAAGCTTTAAACAAGCCTTTATTGTGGGCTTTTCACAATGTTTTGCTATGATTCCAGGAACTTCAAGAAGTGGCGCTACTATCATCGCTGGACTTTTGTGTGGGCTTAGTAGAAAAGTAGCAGCAGAGTTTAGCTTCTTGCTTGCGATTCCTACGATGTTTGCAGCAACTTTTTACGATGCATATAAAAATATCGATATTTTTAAAGAAAACTTAAACCACGCTTTTATCTTTTTACTAGGTGGTGCGGTTGCCTTTGTGGTAGCACTTTTAGCGGTTAAGCTTTTTATAAAATTTGTTAGCAAGTTTGATTATATACCGTTTGGAATTTATCGTATTGCTGTCGGACTGTTGTTTTTAATCTGTATTTTATAAGTAAATTTTAAATTTACTTAGGTTTTACGATAAATCTCTAGTTAAGCAACAAAAAAAAGCTTTTTATGATAGTTTGAGTTTAGCAAACCTAACTTTAAAAAATTACCATTTCAAGCATAGTAGGCATTTATGAAAACTTTAAAAAGAGTGTTTTTTATCGCTATTTTTGTTTATATTGCTACTGTTTTAACTCTTTTTTTATTTCAAGAAAAGCTGATTTTTGTGCCAACTAAAGTTGATACAAAGTATAAATTTAACTTTGACTCACCATTTAAAGAGCTAAATTTAAAAGCTAATGATGGCGCTATTTTAAATGGAGTTGTCTTTAAAGCTAAAAAAGCCAAAGGCGCAGTTTTATTTTTCCATGGAAATGCTGGCTGGATTAAAAACTGGGAAAATGCTAAAAACGTCTGGCTTGAGTTGGGGTATGATTTTTATCTGTTTGACTATAGAGGTTATGGCAAAAGTGGCGGGAAAATCAACAGCGAAAAAGAGCTTTTTATCGATGCAAAACTGATGTTAAATGAGGTTTTAAAAGACTTTAAGTTAGAAAATATTATCGTAGTTGGGCATTCTTTGGGCACTGGAATCGCAGCTAAAACAGCTTGCGATGCAATGGCTAAAAACTTAGTTTTGCTATCGCCATACTACTCGTTTGAGAATTTAGCCAAAGAAATTATGCCGTTTGTGCCTAAATTTACTTTAAAATACAAGATAAAAACTGCTGATTTTTTGCAAAACTGCCAAAGTAGGATTAACATTTTTCACGGTAAAAACGATGAACTTATCAAAATTTCGCACTCCCAAAATTTAAGCAAATTTCTAAAACCAAATGATAAAATCTATCTTTTAAACGCTTCTCACAACGATATTTTCTACAATCAAGAGTTTTTAAATTTAGTAAAAACTAGCTTTAAATAGCGCTTTTTGAAATTTAAACACATTGCCACAGATTACTTTTATTTTTTAAATAGTATCAATTTATAAAATTAACCAAATCTTATAAATCTTATCATATAAATAACATAAAAATCAAAAGCCACATTAATCATAACCACAAAAATCAACTTTAGCATTATCTGTGCGATATTAAAACTTGCTAATTTACATTTTACAACTTTTATGCAATTTAAAACTAGCGCTCGCTAAATTTTTATATAAAAAAAATTTCATAACAAATTTAACTATCAAATTTTCTCTAGCAAATATATCTGCCTTTAGTAAATTTTATCTTTCCTCTTTTCTTGATAATCGCCTTTATTGCACTAATTAGATAGTCAATATCCTCTTTTGTATGCGTATAGTGAAGGCTTACTCTAACCCAGCCTGGCTTGTTTGTCTCATCTATCTCATACTCATCCCCAAGCCCTAATAAATCATGCCCATAAGGTCCAGCGCACGCGCATCCTGCTCTAGTTTCCACCTCATAATTTTGACTTAAAATCGCAGCAAAATCATAAGGATTAAAGCCATCAACATTCAAAGAAAAAATCGGCAGTCTCTCATCCATCCCGATATCTTTAGCATACAAAACCACATCTTCTATCTTTGAAATTTTACTTAAAAAATACTCACCTAGATATTTTTCTTTATTTTTGATAACATCAAGACCTATGTCATTTCGTAATTTAAATGCCAAATACGCGCGGATAAGTTGCAAAATCCCAGGCGTTCCACCCTGCTCGAGTTGCTCCTTATCTACAGTATAAAGCTGCTTATTTTTCCCAACATAAGTTACCGTTCCGCCCCCCGCAAAGGTAGGTTCGTCATCTTTGCAAAGATTTTTTTTAATAGCTAAAAGCCCACAACTCCCAACGCCACCTAAAAGTTTATGTCCAGATATAAAAAGCGCATCAAAAAAATCAGAGTCTAAATTCGCATATGCACTTATTGATGACGCATCAAAGGCGACTATCGCAGAATAGGCTTTTGCGGTTAAATAAACTCTTTTATAATCGCTTAAAATTCCAGTTACATTTGAAGCAGCACTAAATGAGATGATGATTTTTCTACCGCGATTTGCATTTAAGATTTCACTAAATTTAGAAAAATCTATCTTGCCATCTTCGCCAAGCGGCACTCTAATCACCTCGCAAAGTCCCTCTCTAAAACTAACTTCGTTTGAGTGATGCTCATATGGCGATACGATAACAAGAGGTAAATTTGGCAAGGTTTTAATGTCTAAATTTAAGACTTTTTTGCTAGCTGGCGGGATGTAAATTCCAACTAACTCTTGAAATTTCTTTATAGCCCCACTTGAACCGTATCCACAAGGCATAAGATAAAAATCATCTTTTAGTTTTAAAAGACTTTTTATGCCATTTCGTGCGTTTTCGTAATACTCGCTTGTTATGCGTGCTGTTTGGCTGGATTCTGAGTGTGTGTTTGAATAAGTTTGTAAAATTCGAAGAATTTCCTCTTCTATAGGCTTATAAGCAAGTCCCGAAGCCGTATAATCAAAGTAGTAAATTCCCTCTTTTAATATAATATTATCCCTAATTTTGCTAATATCCAATTGTAGTTTCCCTAAATTTTTTTTGATTATATCAAAAAATAGTAAAATAAAATCAAAGGAGATAGCATTTACACATTAACTAGCAGTGCAAAAAAAGCGCCAAATTTAGCCATTAGCGAGCTTGTTAAATTTCATTTTGTTTTTGATGAAATCGCTTTAAACGAAGAATACAGCGATGTTTTTGAAGCGATAAGAAGCGAAATTTTATTTAAATTTAAAGAGCATAGCGCTAAGTTTAAATTTGAAAAAGACGCAACAATCGCGCTTGTTAAATTTGCTAAAAGCGATAGGAAAAAATTTGGGCTTAACAAAATTCTCTCTCGTTTTAAAAGCCAAAAAGTGCTAAATGAACTTTTTCGAAATGGCTTTTTAATTTTAGAAAAAAGCAGAGAAAAAAAGCCAACACCAAAGTGTAAAAACGAAAAACTTCCACGAGAGTTAAGGCGATATACGGTGCATGATAAAGTGCATTTTAAGAGCCATTTTATGCGCTTTTGGTTTAGATTTATCCAGCCAAATTTAGCGCTTTTAGAAGCTGGAAAGATAGATGAAATTTTAGAGATTATAAGAGATGATTTTGATAATTACTGTAGCCTTGGATTTGAGCTTTTAAGTGCGAATTTGCTAAAAAAACATTTTAAAAACCACGATATGGAAATTTATAGTTTTTGGACAAAGGAATTTGAAATGGATATTTTTGCCGATTATGATGGCGATTTTATCGTAGGCGAGGTGAAATACAAAGAGAGAAAAGTATGTAAAAATCTTTTAAATTTACTTGAACTTAAGTGCGAAAAGCTAAAAATCAAGCCTAAATTTATAGCTCTTTTTTCAAAAAGCGGCTTTAGCAAGGAGCTAACAACTCTAAAAAGAGATGATTTGCTCCTTTTTGAAATGGAGGATTTTAAGCTACTTTTAACTTAAGCTACCAAAATCTCATTTACTTTATTTATAAAGCTCTCATCTATAAAAAAGTTTGTCTCATAAATAAAAATTTTACTATTAAACGCTACTTTTAAGATAAGTTTTTTGCTATTTTTAGGGTTGTTTGACGCATATGCAAAGCGGTAAATTTTATCGATTCGCTCTTTATCTAGCTTGGCTAGCTC
Source organism: Campylobacter geochelonis (assembly GCF_013201685.1). NCBI lineage: Bacteria > Pseudomonadati > Campylobacterota > Epsilonproteobacteria > Campylobacterales > Campylobacteraceae > Campylobacter > Campylobacter geochelonis. Next base: position 1,679,105 of record NZ_CP053844.1, read on the forward strand.
TATAAAAAACTCATAGTTTTCTATCACTCTTGCTACTTCATCGCTTTTTTTATATCCATTTGCACCACTATTTTTGCTAGCATAACCATTGCCCTTGTTATAGCTTTTTTTCTTAAAATCGCCATTTTTAACCTCTTCTATGGTTAAAAACTCATTTAGCGTGATTTTATACTGACTTTCATCTTTGATAATTCTAACTCTAAAGGCGTGTGGCATATCAAGCTCATCTTTATCTAGTCGTTCTAAGTCTTTTAAAACGTTGTCAAACACGACCATTTCAAAGTTTCCATGCAAGTCTATGACTGAGACTATGCCCATTTTTTTACCAGATTTTGTTATCTTTACATCTATCTCTTCAATTTTACCAACCAAAATAGTTTCAGTTATCTGCTCAAGCTCTTCAAACTCGCTTGTTAGCGTGTATTTTACATCTTTTATCAAATCAGCATATTCATCAAGTGGATGTCCTGAAATGTAGATTCCAAGGCTCTCTTTTTCAAGTTTTAACAAGGTTTTTAAATCAAACTCACCACCATTTTCGACTAAATTTACCTCAACTTCTGCTATACCATCTTCTAGCCCAAAAAGCGAGTTTTGCGCATCATTTTTGATTTTAGCTGAACTTCTACAAGCATCAGTTATGCTCTCTATATTTTGCACAAGCGTTTTTCTACTAAGTCCTAAGCAGTCCATCGCTCCAGCTTTGATTAAAGAGTCTATGACTCTTTTGTTTACCTTGAAACTATCGATTCGTGAAACAAAGTCGTTTATATCTTTAAATTCGCCATTTTCGCGCTCTTTTACGATGTTTTCTATCGCGCCGTATCCAACACCTTTAATAGCGCCCATTCCAAAGATAATAGCATCTTTTCCATCTTTTTGAATAACGCTAAATTGCCTATATGAGTTGTTAATCGAAGGTGGCAAGATATCGATATCAAGGCGTTTTATCTCATCTATATACTTTGCAACCTTATCGATGTTATTTTCCTCTGCTGTTAGCAAAGCTGCCATAAATTCGGCTGGATAGTAGGTTTTTAAATACGCAGTTTGAAAAGTTATCATCGAGTAAGCAGCTGCGTGGGATTTGTTAAATCCATATGAAGCAAATTTCATAATCAACTCAAAAAGCTCATCTGCTTTTTTTACATCATAACCTAAATTTTTTGCTCCATCAAGATATTGTGCTTTCATAGCAGCAAGTTTTTTCTCCTCTTTTTTACCCATCGCGCGGCGCACTAAGTCCGCTTCGCCAAGCGAAAAGCCGCCGATTTTTTGCACGATTTGCATAACTTGCTCTTGATAAACGATGATTCCGTAAGTTGGCTCTAAGATATCTTTAACTTCATTCATTAGATACTCAACTTTGGCTCTGCCGTGTTTTCTAGCGATAAAATCAGGTATAAGATCCATAGGTCCTGGACGATATAACGAAATCATCGCGATGATATCCTCAAAACAGTCTGGCTTAAGACTTGAAGCTAAGTCTTGCATACCAGCGCCTTCTATTTGAAAAAGCCCTAAGTTGTTTCCGCTTTGGATAGTTTTATAAGTTCTTGGATCGTTAAAATCGATATTTTCCCACACGATATCTTTGTTATAACGCATCTTAACAAGTTTGATTGCATTATCAATCACATCTAAGTTTTTTAGACCCAAAAAGTCAAATTTTATCAGATCCACATCTTCAAGATAGTCTTTTGTATACTGCGTGATATAGTGTCCATCATCGTTTTTAGTCTGCCTAAAAAGCGGGACTTTGCTCCATAGTGGCTCATTTGAGATAACAACTCCAGCTGCGTGCATGCCAGCGTTTCTATTTAACCCTTCTAAATCAAGCGCAAGCTTCCAAACTCTTGTCGCCATAGCGTTATTTTCTATAAGCTCTTTTAGCTTTGGCTCAAGCTGATATGCTCCTGGTTTGTATTTTGGGCTTTGTGGATCTCCATCGCCGTTTAAAGTGATTCCTAAAATTTCAGGAATCAACTTCGCCATCGCATCAGCATCACGAAGTGGCATATCACAAACCCTAGCAACATCTCTTATAACTCCACGAGCCAAAAGTTTACCAAAGGTCGCAACTTGCGCGACATTGGCTTTGCCATATTTCTCTACGACATAGTCTATAACTTTACCTCTTCTTTCTTGACAAAAGTCCACATCGATATCTGGCATACTTATACGAGCTGGATTCAAAAAACGCTCAAAAAGCAAGTTATAAGGAAGTGGGTCAAGGTCTGTTATACGAAGCGAGTAAGCACACAAACTTCCAGCCGCCGAACCACGCCCTGGACCTACTGGAATATCGTTTTCCTTAGCCCACTTTATAAAGTCGTAAACTATGAGCATATAGCCTGAAAAGCCCATATTTTCTATGATATCAAGCTCAATTTCAAGACGTTCTTTATAATCTTGATGTTTGCTTTGATCGATAAATTTTAACCTATTTTCAAGTCCACGACGCGACTCATAACGAAACAAAAAGTCATCATTTTCTTTGCTGTATCTCTCATCTGGTTTTGGTAAATTCAGACCCAAATCCTTAGCATACTCAATGGAAAATTTAAAATTTGGCGGCGTTGGACGGTAATCTTTGTTATCAAATGCAAAGCTTAGGTTGCACTTATCGCAAATTTCTTGCGTATTTGAAATCGCTTCTGGGATATCGGCAAACAAGGCTTTCATCTCATCATCTGTTTTTACATAAAACTCATGAACGCTGTGCTTTAGGCGGTTTGGATCATCGATTGTCTTTCCCATCGCAATACACATAAATGCTTCGTGCGCATTGGCTCTGCTTTTAAAAGTGTAGTGAGTGTCGTTTGTTGCTATTAGTTTTATGCCTGTCTCTTTTGAAAGGCGGATTAACATATCATCGATTTTAAGCTGATCGCCGATACCATGACGCATAATCTCAAGATAAAAATCATCACCAAAAATCTCTTTGTATTCTAACGCAACCTCTTTGGCTCTTTCATAGCCTTTTGCGCCTCTTTTTAAATTTCTCTCACTTTGATTTAAGTGAAAACTAACCTCGCCTTGCAAACAAGCAGATGAGCAGACTATCCCATCGCTGTGCTCTTTTAAAACCTTTTTGTTGATTCGCGGGTTATAGTAAAATCCATCTAAATACGCCATCGAGCTTAAATACATCAAATTTTTATACCCTGCTTCATTTTTGGCAAGTAAAATCAAGTGAAAGCGCTGTTTATCGCTAGTGTCATTTATCTCATCGTGGTTATGGATATAAGCTTCTATGCCTATAATTGGCTTTATGCCGTTTTTTCGCATCGTCTTATAAAAATCAATAGCACCAAACATATTTCCATGATCTGTCATCGCTACACTAGTGCTTCCGCGCTCTTTAAGCGTTTTTGCAAGTTCGCCGATTTTGTTTGCTCCATCAAGGAGCGAGTATTCTGTGTGAAGATGTAAATGTGTAAATTCGCTCATATTTTTCCCAAATTCTATAAATTCTAATGGCAATTTTACTTAAATTTCGCTAACAAAGAACTTTTAAAAAGATTAAATATTTTTTAAGGCTTTAGGTGCTAAACTTTTTGCTTTTAAGGAAGAATGATGACTAAATTTTTTCGTTCGATTCTTTTAAGCTATATCGTAGCCGCCATTACTGGGGCTTTCGTGCTAAGTCTTGATGTGATGAGAACAAAACCGCTTGAGTTTATCGATCTGCTTTTTACTACAACTTCAGCAGTTTGTGTTACTGGACTAACTACTTTAAATTTAGCTACTGATTTTACATTTTATGGACAGTGCGTGGTGCTTGCTCTAATCCAACTTGGCGGATTTGGCTTCATGATGATAGCTTCTATGATTTTGATTTTTGTTGGCAAAAATATAGACTTTCAAAGCAAATTTCTCATAAAAGAACAGCTTGATTATCCGCATATGCAAGGGTTGATTAAATTTAGCAAAAAGGCTTTTTTCTTTGTTGTTGGTATTGAATTTGTTGGAGCTGTGCTTTTAGCGCTTATATTTTGGTTTGATATGCCGTTTAAAGAAGCGCTTTGGGCTGGAATTTTTCACTCAGTTTCGGCTTTTAACAACGCTGGATTTTCAACTTTTGAAACAAATTTAATGGGCTATAGAGATAACTTTTTTATAAATTTAATCATTTCCTCACTTATCATTTTAGGTGGGCTTGGTTTTTTGGTTTTAAGCGAAATTTATGGATATAGAAAGGATAAAAATCATAAATTTAGTATCCATACTAAGCTTGTTTTGCTTTTTACTCCGATTTTTATCGTTCTTGGGTTTGTTATCGTGCTACTTTTTGAGTGGTATCACAAGGGCGGACTTGGGGATTTAAGCGCTTATAGCAAGATTATAAGTAGCTATTTTCTATCTGTAAATTTACGAACTTCTGGGTTTAATAGCATAGATTTATCGTTTTTAAATGATGAAACGCTGTTTTTCTCTTCTATTTTAATGGTTATTGGAGCAGCACCTGGTGGAACTGCAGGCGGTATTAAAATCACGACCGTTGCGGTGCTTTTAATCTATGCTTATCAAACCTTAAGAGGGCGCGAATGTATCGTGTTTAAGCGAGTGATTCCAGATGAAACGATAAAAAAGGCTTTTTTGATTTTAATCATGGCGATGTTTTATGTAGTAATTTCAGCTATGATTTTAAGCGCATTTGAGGATACACAAAATAAGATGTTTTTACCACTTCTTTTTGAAATTTGCTCTGCTTTTGGCACAGTTGGGCTAAGTGTTGGGGATGGTGGCGTGCTTTCTTTGAGTGCTAAATTTGGCGAATTTGGTAAAATTTATATCATGACACTGATGTTTTTAGGGCGTGTTGGAGTGCTAATGTTTAGTGCTGCAATTATAAAATCATACAAAAAAACATCGGTTTCTTACCCTAAAGAGGAGGTTATACTATGAAAAGTTTTGCAGTTATCGGGCTTGGTAAATTTGGTCATGAAATGGCTTTAAATTTGTTAAATCAAGATGTGGTTTTAATAGCGATTGATAAAAATGAAGCTAGTGCTAAAAAGATAAAAAGCGAGATAGAAAATGTCTTTATATTTGACGCAACTGATGCTGTAGCGCTAAAACAAGCCGGTATCAGCGATGTAGACGCTGCGATAATCAGCACTGGAGAAGACATAGAAGCTAGCATACTTTGCGTTATGGCGCTTCAAGAAATCGGCGTAAAAACCATCATAGCAAAGGCTAGTAGTGGGGCGCATGGGCAAATTCTTTCAAAACTAGGCGTTAATCGAGTCATCTATCCGTTACGAGATGCGGCAAAAAATCTAGCTTTAAATTTACTCGGACATCAAAACTGCGTTATCATCGATGTTACTACAACGCTAAAAGTTGCTAGGATTAAAGCTACAGCTAAGCTTAACAACATAAGAATTTCAGAGATAAATGAGAAAATGGGCTCAAGCATAAACATCATCGCCTATAAAAAAGATAACACTTGGGATAGAAATCCTATCGAACAGATTTTAATCCACACCGATGATGAAATTTTAGTCATGGGCGAGCAAAAAGATGTGAGTGAGTTTATAAAGGTTTATGGGTAGGTTTGCGATTGTTGCTTGTGGCAAATTTCACACTCTACGATGGCTAAATTTTAAGCGAAATTTTTTGGACTTTAAATTTTTTTGAGATTTTGATGAAAATTTTCGCTTGATTATTATAGTTTTTAATCAGAAATTTAATATCAAAATTTAGTTAAATTTATTATTTTAACAACTTAAATTTAAATATTTTTATATTTAAACATGCGTTTTATATTTTAATACAGACAAAAGAATAATACGTGATAGGTGATTTGTTTTTACAACAATATTTTGCTTTAACGTCGCTTGTCAAATGTAGCGTAAAAATGTTAGCTAATGCTTATAATTTTTACATAAAAACTCAAAGTATCAACTCTAGTAGAACTGCATATTATAAAATAAATAATACTAAGTAATAAAATATAATTATATTTCTTAGTATAACATGCCATTAAATCGCATTTTATAAAATTTTGTTTCTACTTTTTATCGCAACTTGTGGTTAAATTTATATAAATTCATTCTAAAATTTTGTATGACAAATAATTTGCACAGCGGATTTTAATACTCAAAAATAAATCACTCTAACATGCATTTGTATCGCCACAAAAATAAATTTAAAATTTAAGTATGGTAGAAAAATCAAATTTATTAAAATATTTTTCATGAATTTTAGAATTTCGCCTAGATAAAAACCGATATTTTTCTAAAAATAAATTTAAAAATAATTTTGCTGTTATAGCAATCGACATTACATAGCTTCAAAAAGTAGTCTATCAAAACTAAAATTTAACACAAACGGCACTAATGCTTACTTACTGCCGCATATAAGCGAAGAAATGAAGCTTGAGTTTTAATAAATTTAAGACTTTATTAAATTTCAATGCCCCTTACCGTTTAAATAATTTAAGAAATTTGCAAGCGAATTTATAGTTGGCGAAAGCTTTTTTGACTTAAACGCACTATAAATTTCTCTTTATAAATGCATTTGAACTTATAAAATTTAACTTTTATGCCATTATAAAATATCAAATTTATACTAGAAAAAGAAATCCCATACGCCTCTAAGTGTGTAAAATCAACCGTATTAGCCCTTAGCAACCTTTTTGCATATGGCTTTAAATCTAAAAATAGCATCAGTTTTATATAAAAATCTGAATTGCGTTGTATTAACTGTTTTTAGGGTATCATGCTTAAATCAGAAGACGCTGATAACTTACATTTGGTTAAGGATACCATGCTTAAATGCCAAGTATTAGATTGATATTAACTTTTTTTAAATACAAATTAAATGCTTCATTAAAACTTTTACTAGTTTTGGCTAAAAAGCAGTTTTTATCAGTTATAATCTTACCCCGCTAAGCGATTTTATAAGTTACATATAAATCCAGACATAGAAGCGCAACTAGCGATAAAGATAGAAATTATAAGCAAAATTATAAATTTTTAATCATCTTTTATTTTTTTGGCTGATTCTGGCGTGTCTTTTAAGAATATGCTATTTAAAGTGTTTTTTTGTGTTAAAAAAGTATTATAAACTTATAATTTCTATAAGTTGGATTAAATAAATTTATTTTACTAATAAATCAAAATAACCTTTAAAAAATTTAGCTAAATTTATTTATTGCGATATTTAAATTTAGAGTATGTTTTAAAATCAAAACTATAAATCAAACTTGAAATATTTAAATTCGACTGCCTATCATAGCCATTTTTTCGATATGTTAAAATATATCCAAAAAGCACAAAAAATAGTTAAATTTAAGGTTCAAGACAAATTAAAAACTTTTAAAGGGGTTTTTAACTACTATGCTGTCGATGAAAAACAAATACATATACCGTTCCCGAATTTCTGAAAAGAAATTTCGTGAAATTCTCAAGTATTTTTGCCTTGATTTAGAAGCTGTAAAGATAGCTGAAATTTGTAATACTTCTAGAAATTTTATCAATAAAATTCTAAAAGAGATAAGAATTTTAATGGCACAAGAATGCGAGAAAATTTCTAAATTTGATGGCGAGATAGAAATAGATGAAAGCTACTTTTTACTTCGCTTTGCTAGTAACTGTAAACAGAAGAAGCTAAAAGAGTAAGAGGTGCAGCTAATAAACAACCAGTATTTGGTATGTTAAAACAAGATGATAAGGTCTATACACAAGTAGTTAAAAACTGCAGTGCAAGTGAGCTAGTGTCAATATTAAGAGAGTTTAGTGAGCTAAATGAGAGTATTATTTACTCTGATAGTTGGAGAGCTTATGATGGTTTAGTGGATTATGGAGCAAAAGCTCATTACCGTATAAAACACTGCAAAAATGAATTCGCTAATGGTAAAAATCACATAAATGGTATAGAGAATTTCTGGGGTTATGCAAAGCATAGGTTAAGTAAATTTAAAGGCATAAAAAAGATAATTTTATATTGCACTTAAAAGAGTGTGAATTTAGGTTTAATAACAGAGAAAACTTATATCAAATTTTACTTAAATTGATAAGAGAAAAACCGCTTAACTTGTTTTGAGACTAAAATTTAAATTTCACAAATTTTTGACTTAAAATCATATCCAAAGCCCATTATATCGATATAATACAAAAATTTACACAGGTTAAATTTAGAAATTTTATGTAGTTTTTAAAATGAAAACAGTATTTTTATGATTTTCACCAAGTATTAATTTGGCAAATAAGAGATTTATATGTAGTTTGAAATAATTTAGAAAAAAGAGGGAAAAACCCTCTTTAAAAGATTAATCTTTTGGTCGAGCCTCGTTCACTCTTAAAGCGCGTCCAGCAACTTCTTTGTCATTTAAAGCTGTGATAGCTTTTAATGCATCTTCGTCACTAGTCATTTCAACAAAGCCAAAGCCTTTTGATCTGTTTGTTTCGCGATCTTTCACGATTCTAGCGCGAGTAACCTCACCGAACTCTTCAAAAGTTCCCCTAAGCTCTGCCTCTGTCATACGATATGACAAATTACCTACATAGATATTCAATGCGTAAGTCCTTAAAAAAATTACCGTAAAAACGGAATACTTCTATTTTACCCAAAATATCTGTTTTTAATATAAATTTCTAAAAAAACTTTAAATTTATCTCTTTTTGTATACCAAAAGTAACAAATTTTAAAATTATTTAAACAAAAGTCCGTTTTTTACCTCTTGATATCTTGCCTCGCCTCTTAATTCTTTGACAACTTCAAGTGCAAATTCCATAGCGGTGGCTGGGCCTCTTGATGTGATTATGTTTTGATCTTTTACAACATTTACATCAGATACATAACCTTTGTGCTTAACTTCTGCTTCAAAACCAGGGTAGCAAGTGTAACTGCTTTTTAAAACTCCAGCAGTCGATAGCGCCCAAGGAGCAGCGCAAATAGCGCCTATTTTTAGGTTGTTTGTATCAAATTCTCTTAAAACAACGCCAAGTTTTTCACTTTGTGCTAGATGTTTTGCTCCAGGGAGCCCACCAGGCAAGATTATCATCTCAAACTCTTCTACTTTTAAATCATCTAAAACCATATCAGTTTTTAACTCCACTCCGTGAGCACCAGTTACATTTTTTTTCTCTAAACCAACGCTAAGCGCGTCTATATCAGCTCTTCTTAAAACATCAACTATGCTTAAAGCTTCGATTTCTTCAAAACCATTTGCAAAGATAACTGCTACTTTTTTCATCATTTTCTCCTTAAAATATTTTTACAATTATATACATCTAAGTTAAATTTTGTGAATTTACAATTTTGTTCTATAATACGCTTCTATTTTTTATAAGGAGAAGGCTATGCAAGTTAAGATAACTTATTGCAACAGCTGAAACTATAGACCACAAGCTTTCCGTGTGAAAGAAGAGATTTTAAGCAAATATCCAGATGCTAACGTTGAGTTAGTGCTTGGTAGCGGTGGAAATTTTATAGTCGATGTTGACGGCAAAGTGATTTTTTCAAAAGTCGAGCTAGAAAGACCAAGATTTCCAGCCCCAAATGAGATACTAGAGCTTATGGCTTAGTGTAAAAAGGCTTAAAATTTCGTTTTAAGCCTTAAATTTATCTAAATTTTTAAATTTAAAAACTAAATTTAACTACTTATTCGCTCTTTCGATATACTCACCACGAACCGTATCTACTCTGATAACTTCGCCCTCAAGCACGTGAAATGGGATTTGAACGACCGCGCCAGTTTCAAGTGTAGCTGGCTTTTTGTTACTTCCTTGTGTATCACCACGGAAATTTGGAGCAGTTTCAACTATCTTAAGCTCTACAACTTGTGGAACTTCAAGTCCGATAGCGTTTCCATTGTGAAAAAGCACTTGAACCATCATGCCATCAAGCATCCATTTTTTGTTTTCGCCAACTTCTTCATCGCTAATAGCAACTTGCTCGTAAGTTTCAGTATCCATAAACTGACAAAACTCGCCATCATCATAGAGGTATTGCATCTGTTTATCGACTAAATTTGGGGCTTCGCATTTATCGCCTGCATGGAAAGTCTTTTCTAAAACTCTACCATCTACATAAGATTTTATTTTTACACGAACAAATGCCGCTCCCTTACCAGGTTTGACATGTTGATACTCAACTATCTTAAACGGAACACCATCAAGTTCAATCTTAAGACCTTTTTTTAAATCGCCCATTGAATAAGCCATATTTTCTCCTTGTTTTCATTAAGGATAAGATTATATCGAAATTTATTTTAATTTACTTTAATTTCAAACTTCTAGTGCTATAATAGAGCAAATTTTAAAAGGATTTTCATGAAAAAGATTGCTTTTATATCTACTTTGGTCGCTATTATGGCTGTTGCATCGTTTGGTGTTGATAAGAATTTTGATGAAAATTTTAAAAATAGCATAAAAACTCATTTTAAAAACGCAAAAAACATCAAAGTCATATCAACTGATAAATTAAAGTCTGTAAATGGGCTAAATTTAGTTGTATTTGAGTCGCTAGATACGAACGAAACTATACCGTTTTTTGCAAGTGATGATGGAAAAACACTACTTTCTTTCCCGCAAATCACCATTTTTGGCAACAACTCTGATAAAGAGATGGTCAATGCAAAGATTGAAAATTTAAAACTTGCACAAGCTAAAAAACAGCAAAAAATCGTATATGAAATCATAAAAACATTACCAAAAGATAGATTTATAGAGATTAACTCATTTGATAAAAACAATAAATTTATCACTTATATGGTAACTGATCCAGAGTGCCCATACTGCCGAAAAGAGATGGAAAAGATAGTAAAGTGGCTAAGAAACTCAAATGTAAAAATTATCTTTGCCCCAGTTCATGGCAAAAGCGCGTATACAAAAGCTGCTATTATGCTAAAAGAGGCGAAAAAACTAAGCCCAGATAATCAAGACGGGATTATCAAAATTTTACAAAAATATTATGATGAAAAAGCCGTCGTATCAGATAGCCAAGCTAGCGATAAAGAGCGTCAAATGGTTCTTGATGATGCTAAAAAGCTATTTTCAAAAGGTGCGATTAAAGGCGTTCCATTTCAATTTACTATAGAAAAATAGTAAATTTACATATATTTATGGCGCAAAAGCTAGTTTAAACTTAGAAATGAAAAACGAGATTATAGAAAAGTTAAACTACTTTTCGCGCCATAAAGTGCCATTTGTAGCACTTCTTAGCTATGATACTTCGCAAGATGATGTGGTTTGTGCGCTTGATGAAGCTGACAAATTCGCTATAAAATTTAAGCTAAATTTAACTACTAAAAACGATAAATCAGACTTAGACTATGATTTTCAAACTTTTCCAATCGATTTTAAAACATATCAAAAAAGTTTTAATAAAGTTATAGAGTATATGAAAAGCGGAGATGTATATCTACTAAATTTATGCTTTAAAACTGGCGTTAAAACAAGTTTAACTTTAGATGAAATTTATGAGCGTTCAAATGCGAATTTGGTTTTAAAATTTAAAGATAGCTTTGTCTGCTTTTCGCCTGAAATTTTTATCACGATACAAAACGATAAAATCACAACTCACCCTATGAAGGGAACAATCGATGCTAAAATCAAAAATGCAAAGAAAATTTTGCTAGATGATGAGAAAGAATTTAGCGAGCAAGCTATGGTTACAGATCTGATGAGAAATGACTTGTCTATGGTCGCTAGCGGTGTTAGAGTTGATAAATTTAGGTATTTTAGCAAGGTAGAAACAAAAAAAGGTAGTATTTTTCAAACTAGCACCGAAATTTCTGGAGCTTTAAGAGATGAGTTTTTACACAACTATGGAGATATTTTTCATAAAATTCTACCAGCTGGAAGCATTAGCGGAACGCCTAAAATACTAGCTTGCGAGATTATCAAAGAGTGCGAGCTAGCAAAGCGTGGCTTTTATACTGGCGTGTTTGTCTACTTTGATGGGACTAGCCTAAAAAGCTGGGTTTTGATACGATTTATAGAGCATGATGGCAAGAATTTAGCCTTTAAAACTGGTGGTGGCATAACCGTGCAAAGCGATGTTAGAAAGGAATATGATGAGATGCTTGAAAAAGCCTATCTTACTTTTTGAAACGATAAAAGTAGAAAATGGAGTGGCTTTAAACCTTGATTTTCACGAAGCTAGAGCAATTTCTGCTTGTGGTGGGCTGAAATTTAGTATAAGAGAAATGTTAAAAAAAGAGTGCGAAAGCTTAAAATCTAGCCAAATTTATAGAGCAAAATTGGTTTATAATGAGTTTGGCGAGTTTGCAAAATGCGAAATTTATCCATATGTTGCCAGAGAATTTAAAACTTTTAAACTAGTTGAAGTTGATTTTAAGTATGAAAAAAAATTTTTAGATAGAGATTTGATTAACCATGCTTTTCAAAAGCGAGATGGGTGTGATGAAATTTTGATGCTAAAAGATGGTTTTGCAACCGATACAAGTATCGCAAATATCGCTATTTTTGATGGATTTAACTGGTTAAGTCCCAAAAAACCGTTGCTACAAGGAACAACCAGAGCTAGGCTTTTGGAAAATGGTTTTTTAAAACTTGCCGATATAAACCGCGATATGCTTTTAAGTACGAAAAAATTTGCCATTTTAAATGCAATGGTTGGGTTTAAAAAGATAGATAAATTTGAGTTTATAGTTTAAATAGTTATAATTTTAAACTATATAAAATAATTCTAATATTAATTTATATAAAATTATTTTATAAATTTAAATGCCATGCCATTTCATTTCTAAAAGTATAAAAAATTTATAATATAATCTTTTGACATAATTTTTAAAATTTTATTTTTATGACAGATACCTCGCGCGCTTTTACTCTAGCAAATAGCTAGCGTATTTATTTTGATTAAAATAATAAAATCAAACTTTTTTATAAAATTATTAAATATTTAAACAGCAAATAACTAATTTAAACTCAGTTTGGTACTGAATTTTGAAAGTTTATAGCCTAAATTTATAAGAAAAATCTTGCAAGATTTTATAGCTTATAATTTATTTATGTTTAGTTGAATTTTATATTTTCTATGCTAAATTTTGGATTGAAACTTTAATGATTGCGATGCAAATAATGTAGAGTTTTATTTTGCTTGAACAAATTTTGTATTGAAACTTAAACTTAGATATCATAGATGGGGATATTCTAAAAATTTTGCTTGTACAAATTTTGTATTGAAATGTTACAATAGCGTTTTTTGAGTATTTTAATTTTATTACGTAAAAGCAACGAATTCTATTTTTACAACAAATGCTTTTCATTTAAATATAAAGCTGTATTTTGCGAAATTTATTCTTTTATTCAAGCATTGATTAAATAAATTTGTAGCTTTATTTTATACTTTTAACGCTTGTATCAAAATAACAACCAAAAAACCTAAAATTTCATAAAATACTCTAAAATTTTTTATAACTATATAATAGATTATTTTAAAAAACATTAATTTTAATAATATTAAGTGATAGAATGAAAATGTCTAAAGAAACTAACTGGCGACCCTTGGAGGATTTGAACCTACGTTTTCACACTGAGAATGTGGTGTCCTGGGCCACTAGACGAAAGGGTCTATGTGATAAATGGTGTCCTGTGTTGGATTCGAACCAACGGCCCCCTCATTAAAAGTGAGATGCTCTACCGGCTGAGCTAACAAGACACACAAGTGGCGCAGCGGACGGGGCTCGAACCCGCGACCTCCGCCGTGACAGGGCGGCATTCTAACCATCTGAACTACCGCTGCACCTAAAAATGGTGGTCGCTATAAGACTCGAACTTATGACATCCACCTTGTAAGGGTGGCGCTCTACCAACTGAGCTAAGCGACCTTTATTTTTTAAAAGAAATAGAATTATACATCCAACTTTATAAAATTTAACTTAAATACAGTAAAAATATCTCAAATTTAGTAAAAAATTTTAATTTATGCTATAATTATTCAAAAATTTTAGAGTGTCTTATGAAATTTAGAGCTATTTTTCTATTTATTTTTGTTTTCAAGCTATCATCTTTTGCTTATTCGTATGAGGAAATTTTATACACTATAGCCGATGTAGCAAAAACTCAAGGTGTTTCGCCTAAAATTTTATATACTATAGTAAAAATCGAAAGCAACTTTGAGCCATTTGCCATATCTTTTTTGACAAACAAAGAAAATGCGCTCTACTTTAAGAAGCTAGAAACTCAAAATATCCGCATAAAAATCAGCAACTACAGTCTAAACCGCACCAAATGGGTCGTATCAATCAAACCTAAAAATCAAGAATACGCAAAAGAAATAGCAAAAATTTTAGTAGAAAACGGCTTTAATATAGACGTTGGACTTGGGCAACTAAACTCGCAAAATTTTAAAAAAGATGAGTTTGAGTATGTTTTTGAGCCATCTTATAACCTCACAAAATGCGCTCAGGTGCTTAGAAAGTGCTTTAACGCTAAAGATAAAAATATGCAAAAAACCATAGAATGCTACAACTACGGCATGAGAAATCGCGGCTCAAACCCCTACTACAAGCGATTTTATGAGCATTATATAAAAGAATTTGGAAGTGGGAGTTAAAAGTAACTCTCATTATATAGAAGATTTACACAAATGTTAATTCATATATTAAACTTGGACTTTATTTAAAAAACCCAAATCTTTTACATTAACTCTTTTCCAGTTTGTATGTATTTATCCATCTCTTCATCTGGAACCATTGAACCACCAGTAATCCAAGCTATATGAGTGGCATTTTCTAACGCTTTGCTATCATAAAGCTTATTTATATGTACAACGCCTTTGGCTCCAGCTAAAGCCGATGGCTCTAGTCTAAGCCCTTCGCACTTATTAGCAAGATACAAAAGCCTATACATCTCATCATCACTAATCGTATAAATTCCCTCAAGCATTCCATCCATAACTTTACCAACAAGCGATGAGGCTCTACCCACAGCAAGACCATCTGCTGCAGTTTTGTTATCTAGTCCTATATCAAAAACACTTATTTTATCATGTTTGCCTGTATGCATTCCAAGTAACATGCAAGGACTATGTGTTGGCTCAGCAAAAAAACAATGAACATGTTCTCCAAATTCTTGTTTTAATCCATAAGCTACGCCACCTGGTCCACCGCCAACACCGCAAGGTAGATATACAAAAAGTGGATTTTTACTATCAACTTTTATATCAAACGACTTAAGTTGCCCTGCTAACCTACGCGCCGCAACCGCATAACCTAAAAACAAACTTTTTGAATTTTCATCGTCTACAAAGTAGCAATTAGAATCATTTTGCGCCTCTTTTCTACCTTGTGCAACAGCTACTGAGTAATCGCTATCATACTCCACAACATTTACTCCATAGCTTCTTAACATCGCTTTTTTCCACTCTCTAGCATCACTTGACATATGAACGCTTGCCTTAAATCCAAGTTTTGCACTCATAATGCCTATACTTAAGCCAAGATTACCAGTCGAGCCTACAGCAACTTGAAAATTTGATAGATATTGTTTTATTTCATCATTGGCAATTTTTTTATAATTATCATTTAAACTAAGTAAATTTGCCTTTATTAGTAAATCTTCCGTATGCTTTAAAACCTCATAAATTCCACCACGAGCCTTGATAGAGCCGCTTATAGGTAGATGGCTATCAAGTTTAAACCACAACTTACCAAAAAGAGGCGTAGCATAATATTTTTCAAGTTTATTTTGCAACTCATAGGTAGCCACAAGTGGGCTTTCTAAAATTCCGCGTTGTTTTCTACTAGCAGGAAAAAGCTCCTCTAAAAGTGGTGCAAACCTGTCAAGTCTAGCCCTTGCATCTTCAATGTCATCTTTACTAAACTCATCATTATTTACTTTTGCATTTTTTGGATTTATCCATAAAGTTTCTTCTTTTGCCTTTAAATTTTCTATAATCTTGTCCATAATTTTCTCCTTATACTATAAATGAAACAACAAAACTCATAATAAGTCCAGTAACCGATGCAATCGTTGTAGCGCTCGTGAAGTATTTAAGCATCTGTCCTACGCTCATTTGCAAACTCTCTTTAACCAACCAAAACAAGCTATCCGTAACAATAGTAGCTCCAATCGCCCCACTTCCTACAGCTATACAAATCACTTCTGGACTTACGCCACTACCATCAATAAGCGGCAGAACAATACCAGCGGCACTTAGCATCGAAACAGTAGCCGAACCAATGGCAAGATGAAGAATTAAAGCGATAAGCCAAGCTAAAAATATAGGACTTATAGGAAGCGTTGAAAGCGTGTTCTTAAGTGCTTCGCCAATCCCACTTGCAATAAGTATCTCATTAAATGCACCTCCAGCACCAATAATAAGTAAAACTCCAGCAATCGGCGCAAACGAATTTGATGTCAAATCAAAAATGGCATCCATATTTAGCCCACGAGATAAACCTAAAGTATAGTATGAAACAAACACAGATAGCAACAGAGCAACAATCGGATCGCCAATAAATTTAATCCATAAAGCCAAGCTAGAACCATCTGCTACTAATGGTAAAAATATAGTCTTACTAAGCATTAAAACTAAAGGGAGTAAAATGGTAAATAAAGTAATACCAAATGATGGTAAATCACTTCTTTGTTCTAAAGCGTTTTCTTTAAAAGTGATATTTTCTAGTTTTACAAAACTCATAAAAACAACGCCACCAACAAAGGCGCAAATACTACCGCACACTAAACCAAGCAAGATTACTTTGCCCATTTCTGCACCTAAAATAGAAACAATCGCAGTTGCTGCTGGATGTGGAGGTACTATACAATGCACCGTCATCAAAGATGTAGCAAGCGGAATTCCTATTTTAATAGGATTAATACCCATTTGGCGACTTATAACATAAACAAGTGGCACAAGTAAAACAAATCCAACCTCAACAAAAACGGGAATACCAGCGATAAATCCAACTAACATCATCACTAAACTAGCCCTATCTTTTCCTAATTTTTCAAGCAAAAAGTTAGCTATTTGCCATGCTCCACCAGAAATCTCTAACATCTTTCCTAAAATTGTTCCACACCCTATAATAATAGCCAAAAACCCAAGTGTTCCACCAACACCTTTTTCTAACGTAGAAGCTATGGTATCTAGCGAAACTCCTGTAGTTATAGCGACAAATAAACTAGCTACACATAAACTTAAAAATGCATGTATTTTAAGTTTTGCTATCATAAATACAATCAAAACAATAGCAACAACCAATACGCCAATAAGACTAAAATCTCCCATATTTTCTCCTTTTTATAAAATATTTTTAATCACAATAACTTCAATTTCAACTTTTGCACCTTTTGGAATCTCTTTTACCGCCACACAACTTCTAGCTGGAAATGGCTCATTAAAAAATGTAGCATAAACTTCATTTACAGATGCAAAATTTGACATATCATCTATAAATATCATAGTCTTAACCACGTTTTTATAGTTTAAACTCAATTTTTTTAAGATAGCACCTATATTTTTAAGACACTGTTTTGTCTGCTCTTTAACATCGGCTGTTTCGATATTTCCAGAATTTGGATTCACTGGAATTTGTCCAGAGATAAAGATTATATCGCCACACTGTCTATAAACAGAATATGGACCTATAGCTTTTGGGTAGTTCATATTTACTCCTTAAATATAATTTTTTAACATAACGATAAATTTTTATAAAAGTATACTTGTTTTAAAAGCAGATGTCAATAAGTTTTTATAAATATGATAAAAAATTATTAAAAATAAAATATCAAGGTAGATTTTTTGTATAAATTAAAATTACAAATAAATATCACAAATTTCATACCCAAACTCTGGCTGCAAAGCTACAGCCAGAGTAAATATCATTAAAAGAGTTAAAATTCTACAGTTTTTAGCTTTTCGTGGACGTTGTGTTTGTCTGCATATCCGCTCATAGCAAGCGTTAAAGCGCCATCTCCTGTTACATTGCAAGCAGTTCCAAAGCTATCTTGCAAAGCAAAAATCGTAAGCATTAAGGCTATCCCCGCCTCATCAAATCCCAAAAGCCCGGAAATAAGCCCCAAAGAAGCCATCACCGTTCCACCAGGAACTCCAGGAGCGCCGATAGCAAAAACCGCTAAAAGTATACAAAAGATTATCATCACGCCTAAAGCTGGTATCGCGCCATATAAAATTTGCGAAATCGCCATCACAAAAAAGACCTCAGTTAGCACCGAACCGCACAGATGTATGTTTGCAAAAAGTGGAATTCCAAAATTTATCATATCTTTTCTAAGCACGCTTGATTTTCTAGCACATTCTAGCGCCACAGCCAAAGTTGCAGCAGAAGACATCGTGCCAACTGCGGTTATATAGGCTGGTGCGTAGTGTTTTAAAACTTCAAGAGGATTTTTTCTAGTATAAATTCCAGCTAAAATATACAAAAACGCTAGCCAAATATAATGCCCTAGCATAACAATTAAGATGATTGTTATAAAGACTGGAAGCTGTTTTGTGATACTTCCCTCATACGATAAAGTCATAAAAGTAAAGCTGATAAATATCGGTAAAATCGGGATAACAACCTTAACGATAATATCAAGAACCATCTTTTGAAACTCATCTAAAATTTTTATAATCGTCGTTGCCTTCGTCCAAGTTGCAGCAAGCCCTAGCAAAATAGAAAGTGCCAAAGCGCTCATAACTGGCATGATTTGTGGAATATCTAGTTTAAAGACGATTTTTGGAAGCTCTCTTAGTCCATCTGTGTTTGAAACGATAGATAAATTTGGTATTATCGCGTATCCAGCAAACATCGAAAACAACGCAGCTCCCACCGATGAAACATACGCAAGTAGCACCGCTACAAGCAAGACCTTAGAAGCGTTTGTTCCATGCTTTGTTATCGAAGGTGCTATAAATCCGATTATTATAAGCGGAACACAAAAGATGATAATCTGACTTAATATATAACGTACAGCAACAACCACGCTCATCACGCTATGGTTTGCGATTTGCCCGATTACAAGACCAAAAACGATGCCAACAACGAGCTTAAACGGCAGACTTTTAAAAAATTTATTCATTTTATCCCTTAAATTTAAATTTCTAAATTATAGCAAATTATATAAAATTATCGCATATTATCAAAAAAGATACAATTATGCTAAAATAATAAAAAATTTTTACAATGAGGAAAATATGGACAAAAAACAAAAAGAGCAACTTGGAAAACTAGTTAAATTTTTAGGAGAGGTTCTTGGGCAAAGTTATGAAGTAGTACTGCACGATATCACCGAAAAAGGCGCATATATAGCAGCAATCGAAAATAACCATATAAGCAACCGAAGCGTAAATTCGCCACTAACTGGCTTTGCGCTTGAACTTTTAAAAAACGAAGAGTATAAGGATAATGACTATCTAATCAACTATAAAGCCATGACAAAACGCGGAAATAGCGTGAGAGGCTCGACATTTTTTATTAAAGATGATGATAAAATTCAATGAATGCTATGTATTAACCATAACGATAATGCTTATAAAAATGTTGTCGAAGAGATACTAAAACTTGGCAACATCACAGACTATAACAAGCCACAAAACGAGCAAATTCAAGAAGAATACCTTAACAAAAACAGCGAAATCGTCGAGTATCTATCTGAATCTATCGAAGATATTTTAGCAGGGATTATCGATATATCGCTTTTAAACAGTGGTGTAAATTTGCGTCCGGAAAAGAAACAAGAAATAATAAGCGCTCTATATGACAAAGGTGTTTTTAACATAAAGGGTGCAGTTTTAAAGGTGGCTGATCTTTTACATATGAGCGAACAAAGCGTTTATAGATACCTTAAAAAAGTAGATAAAAGCTGAATTTAGGCTCTAAATTTAGCTTTAAATATCTGCTAAATTTAACTCTTTTTTAGTGAGTTTATCTTAAAAGCGAATTTTGCGATTAAACGTGCCAAAATGGGTTAAAATATGTAAAATAGTAAAGCCAAATCATATATAAAACAGCTATTCTATCAAAAAATTTAATCTAAAATAGTTGTTAAATAAGACTAATATATAAATTTTTGCTAAACGCGTAACTATTTTAAAAAATAAGCTTTAACTTTAAAACAACAACATACAAAAACTGCAAAACCGCAAGCGATGTTGTCGGTAACAGCCATTTTGGTATCTTTTCAATATAATTTTTAGCGTTTATAGACCTAATTCGCCTATCATAAATCACGTTATATCTACAAATTCGCACATTAAATTTACTAAACACAATTAACTTTTTTGCCTAAGTGTTAAAATCGAAGCAAAAAACGCACAAAACAGTATATTTAGTCCAACACTTAACCCAAAAACGCTAACCGCGGCAGTCTTACTAAAAAATAGCATTAAAAATGATATAGCGCTCGTTAGCGCAGCCAAATTTATGCCAAAAATTCTCTCTTTTACGCTAAGAGCCAAATTTGAAGCAAAAATCATATAATCAATCCCAACAGCGCCAGCTAAAATCACACCAAAAATTACAAAAATATTTATACCAAAACCAAATAAAACAAGCAAAAATAGGCTTAAAATCGTGCTTATCAAAACAAATACCATCATCTCAAAACTTCGCCTCAAACCAAAAAATTTCCAAAGCACAGCAAAAGCAAGTAAAAAAGCTAAAATTTTAAGCCAAATAGCTTCGATTTTAAGCTTTGAAAATGCCTGATTTAGGCTATTTGCAAAGTCTATATATAACGAGCCATTTGCATGCAAAATCTCATCTATCTTCGCTTCGTTTTTAACGTTGTTTAGAAAAATTAAAGTTTTATTTTCATCGATATAAAAGTGACTCAAGCTAGATAAAATTTCACTTTTTACAGCCTCTTTTGGAGAAATCGTAGCTAAATTTGACACCTTTAAAAGCTCATTTTGAACGCTAGTTTTATCAAATCCAAGCTTAGTATAAATTTCAAGAACAGCGTTGTCACTTACACTTTTTTTGAACTCATTTTTTAACTTAGTTTGCAAAGGCTCATCAAGTAAAATTTTACTAAGTCCACTATAATCATCTATCAAGCCATCTATTTTTAGGTAGTTTGTTAAATTCTGCTCCTTTGATAAAACGCCCTCACCTCTAATCAAAGCAAATTTATAAGATGAACTTTCGCCTAGAATTTTAGCCACTTTTATAGATGTTTGAACCAGTTTTTCATCACTTGATGAATACTCTTTAATATTATCTTTAAAATTTCCAAAACACAAAATCAAGCCAAATAAAACAGCAAAAATCACACATATAAAGCCTAAATTTAAAGATGAAAATTTAGTTAAAAATTTAGCATAAGTTTCTAAAACAACATCAACAAATTTGAGTGCTTTAAACTCATGATTTGCTAAAATCAAAGGCATAACAAAGTATGTAAAAACAAAAGCTCCAAGCAGAGCAAATAGCGAAAAAATCGCGATTTGCTTAAGCAAAACCGAGCTTGCAAACAAAAACACAAAATACCCGCCAGCAGTTATAAAAAGCCCAAGTAAGAAAATTTTTCGCATAGATTTTATACTTGTGGCATCAACTTTTTGATTTAAGTTTTTACTAAGCCAATGGATACAAAAATCAAGCATAAGACCAATCAAACTGCTACTTACAACTATACTTAAAATATGCACCTTGCCAAAAACTGCAAATGTCGCAGCCAAACCAGTAGTTAAGCCAAAAACCACAACCAAAACAACATAAAAAACACGCCAGTTCCTAAACCCAACCCAAACAACCACGCCGCACAAAACAAGCGCGATAATGCTCATATACAAGCTTTCGCTTTGTCCACTTTGCTTACCAAATGCCGCATAAATCGCACCTGAACTTATAAGAACACTCTTGCTTTGTAAATTTTGATATAAATTTATAAGCTTTGAATTATCATAATTTTGCCTAAGTTCGGCTTTTGCAAAATACCAAATTTCACCATCAAAACTCGCTATAAACCTATGTTTTTGATAATCAAATTTAATGTTTTGAGCTTGTGCTAAAAGGCTTGAATGCTTAGATAAACTAAAAAAATCAAGCGAAGTAGGAAGTGGTTTTATACTAAATTTATTAAAAATTTCACGCGAACTTTGCTTAAAAAACTGCTCTTTGTTTTGCAAGATTTCAAGTGCGGTTTTATGCTCTAAAGTCGCTAATTTAAGCTTGTTTAACTCATCTAAACTCAAAGAGTTTATCTCGTAAAATACATCGCTAAAAAGTTCACTTTTTTTAAACTCATCTATGGCGGTTTGAAATTTAGCTTGATTATTTGATAAGAGTATAACTTCGCTAGAAAAGCGTTTTAAAAGCGCATCTATCGCCTCTTTTTCGCCTTTTTCATAGTTGGTGTTTGCAAGCGAGTAAATGTCAGTATCGATGTTTTTTCGCTCTAAAAACAGATAAAAAACTAAAGAGGCAAAAACAAGCGAGAAAATCGAGAAAATAAGAGTTTTTTTCATCGTTTCACATCGTAAAATTGGCTTAATGTATTATCTCCTACAGTCGCATTAAGTTCAGTATATTTTACAACATCGCCCCCGCCAACGCTAATTTGCTTAAAAATCTCTTTTAAAAGTGCGCTTTTTGGAGTTAGCTCGATACGCCATTCTTGCGCATTTCCACTTAAATTTATACTAAAACTTTGGCTTAACTTTTTAAAATTAAGACTTATGATATCCATAAACATCTCTTTATCAAACAGCTCGTTACTTATCTTTTCCCACGCGCCGTTATTTAGCTGATAAATCCCATTTTTGCTTATTTTTATACTATTTTCTATAGGCGTTTTTGTTAGCCAAAGAAGCTCATTTTCTCTTAACTCAAACTCGCCAGAGCTTATAATAGGCTCTTTAAAATCGCGCAAAAACAAGCTTTCTTTAAATTTTCCACTCACTCCATCTGTTTTAACTATGTTTTTTAGCTCATCCAAACTAAAAGAAAAAGCCAAATTTAGAATTAAAACTAAGCCTACAACCGCTCTCATCCGCGCTCCTTTTCTAGCCTTTTTCTAGCAACTTCTGGCAAGATAAAGCAAGTTTTTAACCCATCTATTTCAACGCAAACTTGCGAAGTAGTTGCCTTGCAAAGCAGTTTGCCACTTTGCGCATTTTTTATTTTATAACTAAATTTTAAAAACGTATCGCACTCTAAAAGCGCCACCTCTACATCAAGTTCATCGCCAAAAAATGCAGGATGGATAAATTTAAAGTCCATTTTAACGATAGGATAAGCAAATCCATCTTTTTTCATATCATCGTATGTATATCCAACTTCACGTAAAAACGCGCACCTTGCAGCTTCGATAAATTTGACATAATTACCATGCCAAGCCACTTCCATACTATCTACGTCATAAAACTCGACTCGCATTTTAAAAACTCTCATCACTGCCTCCAAAAATCAAAAAAATTATACCACTGCGCTGGATACTTCTCGCACTTTAACTCAAGCTGTTTTACATATCGTTCTAAGTGCGGTTTTACCGAAGCTTGCTTATCTTTTAAAAGTACAATTTTATCACTTAATCTCTCAAGCGATAAGTGAAATTTGCCATTAGTTTTAATACACCAAAACGTGCTTATCTTAACGCCTAAAAGCCCAGCTATCAAATACGCTCCGATGTTAAATTTAGCCTCTTTTCCTAAAAATTTTGTACTTAAAAATTTACTTCCATTTATAGGGATACGATCTCCCATTATAGCGATATGCTCGCCATTTTCAAGCAAAGTTTTAAAGTGAAGCATACTAGATATATCAAGCTCATCAACATGATAAATTTTAACCTTGCTTTTGCTTATTTTGTTTATAAAGTTGTTAAAATTTTGCGCATTTTTATCATAAGTTAAGATATTTATACTAATTCCATCGATTTTACTAACCAAAGCGCGAGAAATTTCGACATTTCCAAAATGGCTAACAAGTAGAATTTGCCCCATTTTTTGATTTAAAAGCTCTTGATATATAAACTCTTCATCTTCAAAACTCAAATCTTCATATTTTATCTTACCACACCAAACCGCGATTTTATCGCATATACTGCACGCAAAAGAGTTAAAATGTGTATAAATGCTACTGTTTTTTAAAACCTTATCACCAAAGCAAGAGGCTAAATTCTTTCTATACTCTTTTATATTTTCTCGCTCATTTTTAAGAGTTAAAAAATATATTAAAGATACGATTTTAGCGACTAAATCGATGATAAATTTAGGAGTATGCGAAACTAAAAAGTAGCTTAAATACAACCAAAAATTCCCAGCTTTTTCATTTTGCTCAAACCAACGTTTACTTTGCACTGTTTAGCACCTTAAAAATATAACTTGGTAAGCTAAAAAACAGCCTTGCATGCATTTTTGAAATCAGTAAATTATCTCTTAACATCCTAAAGTGCGACACTCCATCATCTTCATAAGCTACTTTTAAATCAAGCCAAAAAAGCTTAATCCCTCGCCTATAAGAGCGGATTAAAATTTCGATATCAAATTCCATTCTATCTGATTTTACACTTGGCAAAATAGAGCAAATTTCATCTACTGGATAAATTCTAAAGCCACACATTCCATCTTTTATATCCAAACTTAGTGTATTAATAGCGTTCCAAAAATTTGTTATTTTTCTACCATAAAGCCTTGATTTTGGAGCAAATTCATCATAGATTGGATTTGCGGCGATGATTGCGTTTGGATTTTGCATACTTTTAGAGATAAACTCTTCACAAAAGCTAATATCATGTTGAAAATCCGCATCAACTTGAAACACATGAGAAAAGCCAAGCTCTTTTGCAAAACAAAATCCATCTTTTAAACTAGCTCCCTTACCACCATTTTTTGCGCGCGTTAAAACTTTTACTTTAAGCCCATCTAACGCCTGTTTTGATGCTTTATTTGAACCATCATCGACTATAATAATCTCTTGATTAAAAGAGTTTAAAGCTTTGACTAATTTTGCGATTTTAAGCGGATGGTTATAGTAGGGGATTAAAAACGCTAGCTTATACATCAAATCTTCCCGAAGCGCAAAGCGTTAAATTTGCATAAATTTCAAAACTAACTCTTGAGTTTTTGATAGTTAATCTAAGCTCTGCTGTATCATTTGGGCGAAGAAGTTTTGTAAATTTGATATTTGAAAAGCTATTTTTTGGGCTTAGTCCAAGATACTTCGCGCAAGTTAGAGCAAATCCAAGCTGGATAAATCCAGGAACTATAGCAAAATCGCCAAAATGCCCATCAAAATAAAAGTCCCAAACGCTAATCTTAGCCCTAAAAATGCTAACTTCATCACTGCTTTTTATAAGGCTAAATTTTGGTTCACTTCTTGCGTAAAACTGCTCGTGAAATTTAGCCTTTGTTAGCTTTGAGTTTTGATTTTTCTCTAACTTTTCGACCACTTTAAAGTAGCGAACTATATTTTTATACTCACTTTTTAAGTATCTTTTTAGTTCATTTACAACTGCGATTTTACCGCCTTTTCTAAACTCATCTTCGCCAACTTCGCTAAGCTTGACAAGCGCTAAAACGCGGCTAAACTCTGGGTGCATTCCAAGATAGATATCATCAACAAAATCATGTTTTAGCAAAAACAGCTCAATCTCTTCAAGGCTAACTCTCTTTTCACTTAGTTTTATAATACGATCAAGCCTGCCATAAAGCGTTAAATCATCACCATCTACACTCGCACTATCGCTAGTTTCAAAACTCTCGCACCATGGCGAACTTACAACTAAAGCACCTTTTTGAGTAACGCTAAGTGCAACTGACTCAAACTTTTTAAGACCAAAGCCTTTATTGCACGCTATAACGCCAGTTTCTGTGCTTCCATAAATTTCAGTTATATCAATGCCAAATTTGGCTTTAAAAACATCTCTTGTCTGGTTTTTTAGACTTGCGCCCGCTGATATTATCATCTTAATGCCATTCATTTTTTCAAAATTTGCGTGTTGGCAAAGCACGTCAAGTATCGTTGGACTTGCGATTAGGGTATGGTTTTTAAGATTTAGCGCAAGTAGAGCTTCTGGATAATTATACTCGCCATCAATGATTTTAGCGCCACTAACAAGAGGTAAAAATACCTTGAAAGTTAGTCCAAACATATGCTGATGAGAAACACTTGAGATAAACTCATCGCTTTTACAAATGCCAAATTTATCACGCAGATAAAGCGCTTCATCAACCATTTGTAAAAGTGTTTTTTGGATATTTTTACTTTTGCCACTTGTTCCAGATGTTAAAAGATAAAAGATTTCATCTGTGTTTAAATTCAGCTTATCACTTTTATTTTTCGCCTTGATGGAACTGAAATTTGCATCATTTATGCTAAATTTATCATCAAAAAATTTAGCATTTGGCAAAAGATAAAGAGTAGTTTTTGCACACAATCCACCGAAAAAAGCGACGATAAAATCGCTTGTATTACTTAGATAAATTTGAGCCTCTTTGATATCGTTTTCAAGTAAAAATGCGCTAAATTTTAGAATTTGCTCTTTTGTAGTTTCATCGAATTTAAGCTCATTTTTATCAAACATCTTCTTGCCTTTTTAGTTTAATTCTATAAACATACTCGCCAACAAACAGCGCTGCGATTAAAACATATGAGATTGCTCCAGTATACAAACCCCAATAAATCTTATCTTCAAGAAAGATTAGCCCAAAAGATATCGCCCCATTAACTGCAAAAAACACAATCCAAATTTTAGTTAAATTTCTTGTATAAGCTATAACAAATTCGGGTAAATTTGGCTCTTTTAACCTAGCAAATTTTGTGATAATCGCCTCTTTTTTAAGGCTAAGCCCAAAAACAAAAAGCATAAAAATGTTTATAATCACCGGATAGAAATAACGCAAAGTATCGTTGTTAGCTAGTAAAATCAAGACAAAAAACGCACTTAGTAAAGCGCTGGTTTGCTTTTTGTTTTTATCGCTTGTAAAAATTCCTTGTAATCCCCACAAAAGTGCCATCACAAACACAGCATCTTTTGAAAACTCATAAAAAAATACAAGCGTAAAAGGATAAGCTATGCTAGCAATTGTAATTAAAATTTTAAAAATTAAATCAGTTTTCAAACTTTTTTGCTACCACTTCTACGATATCGCCCAAAGTTTTAATCGACTTAAAATCCTCTGGCATAAGACGGTGTCCTGTGTTTTTCTTAACATAATCAACCAAATCAATCGCATCAATGCTATCAATGTCTAAATCTTCATAAATTTTAGCATCCATTGTAATCTTACTCTCATCTATCTCAAAAAGCTCAACTAACGCAGTTTTTAAAATTTCAAAAATCTCATCTTTAGTCATTTCTAGCTCCTATTTTTAGCGATATAATCAGCCAATGTGCTAACTGATTTAAAAATCTCTTTTAAATTTGTAGTTTTTGAGTCAAGCACAACGCCATATGTTTTTTGAATAGCAAGTCCAAGCTCAAGCGCATCAACACTATCAAGCCCCAAACCATCGTTAAAAAGCACCTCATCATCGTCTATATCATCAGCTTTCATATCTTCTAAATTCAAGCTTTTAATGATAAGCTCTTTGATCTCTTGTCGCATTTGGTTCATAAATTTTCCTTTTTATATAAATTCTCTAACATTTTATAAAGCTCTCTAACACGCACTGGATTTGCACGGTTACTAGCAAAAGCTGTTATATCGATACTTTTTAAAACACTAAGTTTGTATGATATCAAATTCTTTGGCGTATTATGCCAAGACTCACCTTTTTTTAGGCTTTTAGGCTGCATATTTATCGCGATTGGTGTTAGAATTTTGGCTGAATTTATCGCTATGTAAAATGCAGCTTTATGAAATTTAATCTCATCTTTTGTTCTTGTGCCTTCTGGGAAAATAACCAAACATTCGCCATTTTTAAGCACTTTTATCGCCTTTTCAAGCAAAAGCTCATTTTGCGTGTTTGGGATATAGTTTGCCGCTTTGATTGCTAAAGATAAAAATAAATTTTGCCCAAGAGAGCTTTTTACCACGCAATTTGCCCGCCTGATATGCGAGATTAAAAACACAACATCAAGAAGCGATGGGTGGTTTGCGATGATTATCTGCGAGTTTTTACCAAGATTTTCATATCCATCAAACTCAAATTTAAGATATTTAAAAAATTTAGTTGCTAGTATAAAACTTCGCCACGAGATAAAAATCATATCTCTTGCTAAATTTTCTACTATCTTAAATCGTTGCAAATTCAGTAAAACAATCGGGATAAAAACCAAATTTCCAACCAAACAAATAAGTCCAAAAAGAGCAAACAAAAAGCCGACTAAAATCCGTCTAAACAGCAGTTTCAACGCACCATCTCCAAGTTAGTACTTCATCACTTACGCTCCATGATTTCTTAGCGCTAAGCATATTTTTTAAAAAAACTATATCTGAGTTTTTAGCTAAGCTTTCGTGCGTATTAGGTGTCGTTTCTAAACAAATTTGGCTTCCCTTTTCTATCACAACCAAAACCGCGTAAGCTAAATTTGTTTTCTTTGCGATTTGGTTATCAACACCCTCAAAGTAGCTTATCACAGCCACTTTTTCAAATCCATCTTCTAGTTTTAAATATCCGTTTAAAAGCCCATTTTCTAAGCTTAAATTTGAAGAAATTGCTGAAATTTCACTGTTATTTGAGCTAAAAATAGCAATTTGAGCTAAAGTTGCATTATGTACCGAAAGCGAAAAAGAAGTTGGCGAAATCGGTTCGTTTTTTGCCACATCATCTAGCAAAGAAAAGCAACGATTTATCTCGCCATCTCTTGAGCTAAATACGCTAGCAACGCTATTTGTATCAATTTCTTTTAGCAAATGAGCGCTAAATTTAGCACACTTTGAAAGCCTACGGCGAGCAAGTGGCGCTATGTGATTTAGCTCTGGTGTTACACAAAAATCTTTAAGCTCATCACAAATTTCAACATTTGTTATGGCATCAAATTTTAAGATATTAAAACTAAATTTCATTATTTTGCTATCACGCCTTGTAGCGTTACGCCAACCATAATGTTACCAACGCCACATTCAAACTCTTTTTTGCTAACAAATTTGTTTTTATAATAATAACTTGTCAAATTTACAACCTTTGTGCCGCCTTCTTTAACAGCCCTTTCTTGAAAGGTTTTAATCGCCGAAAGAAACGCCCAGTTGCAAGCATCTTTGTCTTTTTTAAATGCTGCATTTGTTTTTTTGTTAGCTGTTAAAACATCAGTTATCGCTTTTGCTTTTGAACCGCTTCCAAAAACCAGCTTTATCTTTGGATTTAAAACCTCTTTTGCTCTTGGATCATTTAGAGCATCAGCGATTGGAAATCTATGTACCTCATTTTTAGCATGAGCAACACCTAAAAACGCCAAAACCATAAGAAAAATAGTTAATTTTTTCATCTTTTCTCCTTTTAAAATAGTTTATATTTAATTTTAGCAAAAAGCAGCTAAAGTTTTTAGCTTCTCATCTGATTTTACCACAAACGGATTTTGTCTATCCCACGCATAACCAGCCAAAATCGAACTTATCATTCGTTTGATTTTTATGTTTTTATTTTTAGTGTAAATAACATCTTGAAACGCTCCATCATACCAGCCATTTACATACGTTCTAAAGGCATTAACGCCAAGCATTAACTCATCTTTATACTCTTTTTCCCAATCAACATCTTCATTTTTAAGCGTTTTAATCAGGCATTTTGATGCTAGTTTTGATGAATAAAGCGCTATAGTAACTCCAGAGCTAAAAACAGGATCTAAAAACTCAGTCGCATTGCCTAGCAGCGCAAATCTCTTGCCATAAAGAGCTTTTACATCTTTTGAATACCCATTTAGTGTTTTTACTTCCATATCCCACGAAGCATTGTTTAATAATCTTTTAAGCATAGGCGCTTTATAAACATGTGTTTTTAGAGTTATTTCGCTTGTTAAATCATCTGGATTTATGCGGTCTTTTTCGCCGACTACGCCGATTGAACAACGCCCATTTGAAAAAGGTATAAGCCAAAACCAAACATCACGCATGGTTGGATGAGTTGTTATTAAAATTTTATTTCTATCGTATAAAGGTTCTGTGATATTATCTTCTATATGCGTAAAATACGCTGTTCTAACAGGCAATATTGATGGTTTTTCAAGATTTAAAATGCGTGGCAAAACTCTTCCATATCCACTTGCATCAAGGATAAATTTAGCTTTTAACTCTTTTTTATTCTCATTTTCATCTTTGATTATAAGTGTTGCGCACTCATCGCTAAATTTAGCATCAACAACTTCTGTGTTAAAGCTAACTTCAACGCCTTTTTTGATAACTTCATCAACTAAAAGCTTGTCAAATTCAGCCCGTTGAACCTGAAAAGTCGTTCCAGCTCCAACACTACTTTTATCTAAAAAATCAAAATAAGTATACTCATCACGCCACGAAAAAGCAGCTCCGTTTTTATACTGAAAACCATGATTTTCTATAACTTCAAGCAGCCCTGCTTCTTCTAAAATATTATTGCAGTTTGCAAGCAAGCTTTCGCCGATTACAAATTTTGGCATTGTTGATTTCTCAACTATACGCACTTTAAGCCCTGCATTATGGCAAAAAGCTGCTGCTGTGCTTCCGCTTGGCCCAGCTCCGATAATTACAACATCATACACAAACCCCTCCTTATTTTTGATTTTTTAATACTGTTTTAAACTCTTTGTCTTGCTACACTGCATTTTAAATACCTCTTTTGCATTAGCATTTACTCAAAGCAAGAATATAAAAATAGTTTTCACATCAAATTTCTCTTTTATAAATTTAGTCTTGAAATATCTTCAAGTGCCAACTCTATATTTTTCTTAGTTGCTTCTGATATAGCAGAAGCTGCTCGAGTTATACCAGCAAATGAATCTTTTGACTGAATTGCAGTCGTAATAAACGAGCGTTTATATACTATTTTATTATCTTTTTTAACAATCCACGCTATTTCAACTTCAGAATTAAATTCTCCTGCGAACAAAGGTATATCAGTATATACTACAAAAACTTGGATTACAACATCTGGATTTGTATTTGTAACTAAACTAAAAAGTCTAGATCTCCTTATCGTATCGATAATGCTATTTTCTAAAACCAAAGGTTGAACAAATGGGGTTTGAAGTTTTGATTGAGGTACTCCATCGGCAACCACCATCACGCTTTTATCAAACTGTTTAGTTGTAGCAAAATTTGGACTAATACTAGGAGTTGAAATCGCACCAGAACAAGCAGAAAAAAATATCACTATAATTGGCAAAACTATAAATTTATACATTAAAATCTCCTATTTTGTTTTTCAAACATAACTTTTATAAGCTCATCTACCATAAATTCTGGCTCTTTTCTAGCAAATGATGTTCTTGCATTTTCGCCAACTATCATAGGAAATTTATTCTTACTATCTCTAAACTGAATTTTTAACAATATAAGGTAATTCCCCATATCCCAAAACCATCTATCTATATATGTAACAATAACATCGGCTTGCTTATGGTTATTTACCACACTAAATCCATTTTTTATAATAGCTTTTTCTATAAGCTTGTTTAAATCATTTTTATCTGTTATTAGATGCTCCACATAATAAGTTTTTGTATTTTCTTTATATGAATTTGGCACCACATATGCCTCTTGAGACACTATCGAACAACCTGTAAAAATAAATAATAAAATACATAAAACTCCAACATTTTTTACCATTTCATCTCCTTTTTAATTATATTCGCCTATTTAGCAAAGTCTGCTAAAAACCTTATAGAAGTTCTAACATCGCCAACTACACATTGATAGCTTTTACCGTTATGATAAAAGTTGTTTTTAAAATTTCCTCTATATTTACCGCCTTTGTAGCTCCTACTCTTTTAGCTTCTCTTATCAAGGCTTTAGTTGCTGCTTTAAAAACATATTTGCAAGCTTTACTATCGTTTCTAGCGCCTGCTTGCTTTATTACCCTGCCATTAGAAGCATCAAAATAAGATTTATCTTTTCTTTTAAAACCTTTTATAGTGCTAGAGCTTACTTTATGATTTTTTTTGATAATATTTTCATATCTTTTATCACTAAAATCAAACTTTACTCCACTTATATCAACCATAGCATCTTTTATAGGCATCTTAAGATACCTATCATCGGTATTAGCACTTAGTGCAAGTGCGGTTAAAATCACTGTAAAAACTACTTTTTTCATACTTTTTTTCTTAGCTATAATTTTTAAATATCAAAGATGTATTAACCCCACCAAAAGCAAAGTTGTTGTTCATCACATAATCAGTTGTGATGTTTTCTATATCTTGCAAGTAGCGTAGTTTTGCACATTCGCTATCTAAATTTAGCAAATTTAGAGTTGGATAAAACCTACTTTGTTTCATCATCATAACACTTAAAAAACTCTCTAGCGCACCACACGCACCAAGCGTATGCCCAAAATAGCTCTTAAGCGAGCTAATCGCAACATTATCGCCAAAAAGCTCGTTTGTTGCGATACTCTCTGCGATATCGCCTTGCTTTGTTGCGGTTGCGTGAGCGTTTATATATCCGATTTCGCTCGGTTTTAAATTTGCATCTTTTAAAGCCAAACTCATAGCCTCTTTCATAGTCGCACTTTGTGGTCTTGTGATGTGTGCTCCATCGCAAGTTGAGCCAAAGCCTACAACTTGTGCATAAATTCTAGCTCCTCTTTTTAAAGCGCTCTCTTCGCTTTCAAGCACAAGCATACTTCCACCCTCTCCAAGAACTAGCCCATCGCGATTTGCATCAAATGGAGCTGGAGATAAGTGTGGCGTATCATTTTTACAACTTGTTGCATAAAGCTTGTCAAAAACATATGCCTCACTAGGGCAAAGCTCTTCTGCTCCACCTGCTAACATCATATCTATCATGCCATATTTTATCGCTTCGTATGAGTAGCCTATAGCGTGACTTGCGCTCGTGCAAGCAGATGAAGTTGGGATAATGCGACCTTTTAAGCCATAAAAAATGGCGATATTTGCAGCTGTTGTGTGAGGCATCATTTTTATATAAGTATTTGCGTTAAAATCGCTTGGCATATCAAGAAGTAGTTTAACCGCCGAACAAACCGCGTCCGTGCTTCCAGTAGATGAACCAGCTGCTACGCCCATTCGCCCATCACGTAAATTTGGCACTATATCATCATCTTCGTAAAGCCCCGCATCTTTTAGCGCAAGTCCAGCAGCTTCAACAGCAAACTGTGCTACTCTTCCCATACTTCTTAGCTCTTTTCTACTCCACGAATTTGGTGGTTCATAGCCTAAAATAGGCGCTGCAAGGCGAGTATTTAACTCTTTGATTCTATCCCACTCTTTTATATAGCAAACCGCATTTTGCCTTCTTTCAAGCCCCTCTTTTATCTGGCTGTAACTTTTACCAAAGGCGCTTACATTGCCAAAGCCCGTAACTACGACTTTTCTCAACACATACCTCCATTTACGCCAATGACTTGTTTTGTGATATAGCTTGCTCCATCGCTTAATAAAAACTCAACCAAAGGCGCTACATCGCTAACTTCGCCAAAACGTCTAGCTGGAATTGCTTTTTTAATCTCATCAAGCGGTAAACTCTCATCTATCATTTCAGTTTTTATAAGACCTGGCGCTATACAATTAACCGTGATATTTCTTGAAGCAAGTTCGATAGCAAGGGACTTTGCAGCGCCTATAAGACCAGCTTTACTAGCGCTGTAATTGCTCTGCCCGCGATTTCCCATCACTCCAGAAACTGAGCTTATAACAACGATTCTAGCTGGTTTTTTCGCTCTAATCATATCCATTAAAACCGGCTTTAAAACATAGTAAAAGCTGTTTAAATTCGTATCTATCACATCTTTCCAATCATCGCTTTCAATTCCTACAAAGGTATTATCGCGCGTTATCCCAGCATTTAAAATTACCGCGTAATACACCCCATTTTCGCTCACATCTTTGGTTAAAACTTCTTTGGCTTGAGCTTCGTTTGCAACATCAAATTTAAGCATAACTGGTAATTTTTGAGTGATTTTTTCCACTTCTTTTGCAACACTTTTTAGTTTATCTTCATTTCGCCCACATAGCACAACTTCATAGCCAAGCTTTGCTAAATAAGTAGCAATCCCAGCGCCGATTCCGCCACTAGCTCCAGTTATCAAAACTCGTTTACTCACTTTTCATCCTTTCTAAGGTCTCTTGATTTGGGCTAAGAACGCTAAGTTTTGCGGTTGCATAAATTTGCTTTTGATCATAAATTTCGCCATCCCAAACTCCAAAACCACTCTCATCTTGAATAGAGCAAACCGCCTTTATATGCACACAAACTCCAACTTCTATGCCATCTTTTAAAATATCAAATTTCCTACTTCCTATCAAAAATCCAAGCGTTGGTTTTGCGCCATTTGTTTTTGCATAATACCCAGCATAAGCGCCTATCGTCTGAGCCATCAACTCAAGCATAGCAAATCCAGCCAACTTTGCATCACTTACATAAACATCGCCCTCTTTTATCAGGCGTTTTGCTGTGATTTGTTCAGGCGATATCTCTACAATCTCATCTATCATAATCATATCATTTGAGTGTGGCAAAAGCGTATCTATACTAAATTTCATCATTTTTTCCTATAATTACAACCGCATTATCCCCACCAAAAGCAAAAGATGTGCTAAGTGCGGTTTTTGGCTTTGTATTTGTTAGCTTGAGTGCTAAATTTAGTGGCGCTAAACTCTCATCATACGCTCCATCATAAAGATGAGGCAAAAGCCCATTTCCATGCTCTATCATCTCATAACACAAAGCACACTCAATCGCCCCAGCAGCCCCAAGCGTATGCCCGATAATGGGTTTAGAGCTACTACAAGGCGTGTTTTTTAAAGTGCTAAAAACTGCTTTTGCTTCCATTTTGTCATTTGCCATAGTTGCGGTTGCGTGCAAATTCACATAATCAACGCTTTTTAAATTCGCCATTTTAAGAGCATCTTCAATTGCTTTTATCTGAAATTTAGCCTCTGGACTTGGTTTTGTGATATGAAAAGCATCTGTATTTGTCGCATAACCAAGAAGAGAAATATCTGAAATTTCATCTTTGCTTAGTAAAAATACAGCCGCGCCCTCGCCTAGATTTGTCCCTTTTCTGTTTTTAGAAAATGGGTTTAAAACCTCATCGCTTAGCACTTCAAGTGAGTTAAATCCAAGCACGGTCATTGTATTTAAACTATCAACTCCACCACAAACCACAGCATCACAAAGCCCACTTTTTATAAGCCTTGCCGCATCTATCAAAGCTTTAGCGCCAGATGTGCAGGCAGTTGAGACTGAAAAACAAGCTGAGCTAAGCCTTAAAAAATCATGCAAAAACTCAGCAGGATTTGAAAGTGAGTTCATATCAAGGCTGAATTTATCATCCCAAATCCCTGTTTTTGCCAATGTTTTAAAATAACTCAAATTTTCTTCAACTCCGCTTGTGGTTGTAGCGATTACTACGCCGACTCGCTCGCGCCCAAATTTAGTTATTGCACGGTTGATTTGAGGCAATATCTGCGTGGTTGCAGACAGTAAAATTTGGTTTGTTCTGGTATGAAATTTCTCATCTGTTTTTGCGCTAAAACTTTCTAAATCATCATAAATTTTAGCTAAAACAAAGCTTTTATCATTATAAAAACTCTCAATCTTTTTTAGTGCTGTTTTTTGACTCATCGCGCTTTTAAAAGTTTCTTTCAAACTCGTTCCAGCCGCAGTTATAACGCCAGGTTGGCTTAGATAAACTTTACTCATCACTAACCATTTTTATGTTATAAATTTCGCCATTTTTTAAGGAAATTACGGCTGATTTTTCATAGTTTTTTATCATATTTAGTAGTTTTATAAAAAGCTCTTGACTTGTGTTGTTTGGTGGTAAAAACCCATCGTTTCTAAATTTGCCATCTTCTAAAATCTTACGCGAAATAGGACTTTTTGTCATCTCAAGCCATACAAAACGATAAATTTGAGCGTTTTTTGATACAAAAACTTGACTTGTTTTTTTGCCGTCATTTACGATAAATTTTTTTTGGCTAAACTCAAGATTTGGCGGGATTTCATAGTGCTTCGCGCATCCAGCAAAAATGATAAAAATCATGATAAAAACAAAATTTTTTATAGATAACAAACCTTTTTTATCCACTAAAATCCTTTTTTTAATATCTAAAAGCGATTGAAATAATAAATTTATCAATCATATAACTTTTATAAAACATTTTTCGACCTTTTTCATCTAAAAGCCCATCTTTGCTAAGTCCAACGCGTCCTAAAAACTCAAACCCAAGCTTCTTTGCTTTTAAAACCGCCTCTTTGAGCGTATAAATTTGATAAAAAATTTGCAGTTTTTCATCTGCTTTTTTAACAAGTTCACACTCAAATTCATTAAAACAAAAATCCATCACCCCATCTATATCTCGCTTATGCAAAATTTCCATATCTACGCCTAGTTTTCGCACTTTACCAAACGCAACAACTGCAAATTTCTCTTTATGAGAAAGTGAAAATTTAGCCTTTTTAGCCTTGTTTTTTAAAAATCTTGATGTGATAAACGAGCTATTTGTTTTTAAATTTGGCGAGCACTTTAGTTTACGCTTATCTTTTTTTGATAAAATTTTCTTCGAAAATTTAACATCTTCGCCATCAGAAAAACAGATATAGATATCATTTTTAAACATTTTTCCACCAAATTTATAAAGATATTATTATACTTATATAGATTTAAATTAGAATTAATTTATTATTTAACTGTTTAAAATAATTGTTTTTTTTGTAGCTTCATCGATACGGTTGTTTTATTGTATAAATTTAGTGTTTTATATCAAGTTGTGCCTAAAAATAAGGCTTTTAAAAATGATTACTAGATACTAAAATGGTAGTTTTACTAAAAATTAGATATGAGTAGTAAACAAAGAGATATCCAAATTCGTGATTTTAACTTGAATTTTGATCTAAAAAGATCTATTGATTTTCACTTAAATGGATACAAAAGGACTTTTTAAAAATTTTTATTGTCTAGCTATGGGTAAACTGAAAAAATATATAAGTGGCGGACAGAGAGGGATTTGAACCCTCGAGCCCCGATTAAGAGCTGCACCCTTAGCAGGGGTGTGGTTTCAGCCGCTCACCCATCTGTCCAAGAAAAAATAAGAAATGTGATTATATCAACCTATTCCTAATATATGGCTTAAATTTATAAAATAAATCAAAAAATAGATAATTTTATGAGATAGAAAAATAAATATTAAGATTTTGGTAAAATTTTTTAAAGAGGTATTTAAAGCAAGAGATAAAAATTTAGCAAAAATATTTCAAAGTAGATTACAAGGCTAAAATCAAGAGTTTTTTGATTTTGCAAAAAAGTTATAACGATATCAAATCGTTCCTTGATGCTATGTATTTATTTGTAAATTTTGTTTCTTTTTTGGGCTTCTCTAATCACCACTAAGCGAGCATTGATAATGTGATTTTTTAGCTTAAACACTCCGATATTCAGCTAAATTAACTTAAATTAAATTAATTGTTTAGCGCTTTAATATCGATTAAATTTAAACACAGGCTAATATGCACATTTACTAAAAGATTTATTTAAGTCTATTTCATAAATTTAAATTACAATTATCAGTAGCCTAGCACTACAACTATTTCAAATTATGTTATATAAATTTAACAAAAGTTAGTTTAGCAAGTCACATCTTAGCTAAAGCAGTTTTAATTTTACAAGCAAAATAAGTTTTAAAAATTATAAGAATAAATTTATCATATATAAGTTAGAAAAAGCAAATTTAGCAACACTTTTAGTCGCCACAATAAAAAATGTAAATTTTTAGTTCATAAAATTTGCATTTTCTAACTACCTTTTCAAGCTGGTTATTTGCCCTGCTTGGTTAAAACTTTATTTTTATTTATAGAAAATATAATATTTTATAAGTTTGCTGACATATCTAGGCATACAAACATAAAATATACTTATATTATTTTATGTTTGTTTTGTTTTTAACTCTTATAACAAACCAAACAAGCCTACTTTGCCTCTCCAACTATATCACCAAAAAAGATAACATCTTTTAAAATCGCCTTTTTTGCGTATCCATTCTCATCAAGCGAAAGATGAAGCTCACCTTTTTTACTTGAAAAAATCTTTTGATTTATATAAACGATATATGGCTGATACTTCGTATCTAGCGCTTTTTGCAAGCTCTCTTTTTTGCTTCCGCTTGGCATAAAAACATCAACTCTGCCATCTTTTTTATTCGCTCCAGCTGCAATTAGAGCGTATAGTTCCTCGTCGTGTTTTATCTTTGAAAAGTTAAAAAACAAGCTTAAAAGATCATTTTGCGCGTAGTAATCTAAGATTTTATCATCACTTTTACTTATATTTCCCTTTTCGCCTTTGTATCTAACAAAGTGGATTTGCGATTTTCGTTGGTTAAATGTAAATATTTTCTCATCTACTCTTACCTTACCGCCCTTGTTTCGCTCGACTCGATGAGTATAAAGGTGTGGCAAAAAATAATCCTTATAAATCTCGCCAGTGCTATAAAAATACTCTCTTCTATCGCCACTTAAACTATTTGCCAAGCCAGTCGTTTTGGCATCTATGCTTATCTCATAAGTTGCGTTGTTTTCGTGCTTTACTAGCTTTGCATCAGCCTCGCCAACCTTACCAAAAATGCCAAAACTAACATCATATTTCATATAAATTTCGCTAGCAAAAGCAAAATTTATAAAAATTAATAATAATAATGCTCGCATTAGCTAAATTTCAGATAAAATTCGCTCACAAACCTCTCGCGGATTTTGCGCTTTATAAATCGGTCTGCCAACTACGATAAAATCGCTTAAATTTGCCTTTGCCGTGCTTAAGTCTGCTACTCTTTTTTGATCGTCAAACGCCTCACCAAATGGGCGAATTCCAGGCGTTAGAGTCAAAAACTCTTTACTTGTGGCGTATTTGATAGGCAAACTTTCAAAAACAGAGCAAACAACACCATCAATCCCTGCTTGATTAGCGGTTTGACTCATCTTTATAACGGCTGATTTTATATCTTGATTATAAATATTTTTAAACTCATCTTCGCTAAAACTAGTTAGCGCAGTTACTGCTAGTACGAGTGGACGGTGTGGGCGTGAGTTTAAACGGTTCATAACCTCGCTCATAGCCGCTAGTCCGGCACTTGCGTGAAGATTTATCATATCAACTTCAAGGTTTGCCACCACTTCACAAGCATCCGCTAGCGTGTTTGGAATATCGTGAATTTTTAGGTCTAAAAATATCTTAAAATCATCAGTTTGATGAATCGCATCAATCAGCTTAACGCCATCTCGTAAGTAGCTTCTAAGCCCGATTTTAAACCAAACATCAAGCCCTTTTAGCTCTTTAACCAAAGCCAAATTTGTATTAAAACTCGCTGTATCAAGCGCCACACAAAGTTTCATTTTTCACCTTTTTCTAAATTTAGAAATTATAACAAATTTTATATAAAATACTTATTTAGGGCTAAATTTATGCAAATTTTATACCAAATTTGTCAAACAATTAAGCGCAAAAATTTATTAAATTTATCCACAATACTGCGGCTATAAAAAGCATTTTAAGTGCTAGCAACTCACTAAATTTAGACAAATTTGTCACAAAAAGTAACGCCACCTGATAATATTTATGCTTAGTTTGTTAAATGCCAATGACTTTGTCTTTTTATTTACAAGAATAGAAGATAATTATAATTAATTTTTATTTTTAAATGAAAGATAGTGTCAAAAATTTTATAAACTTTGTTAAAAAATTTAAGATAAAAATTGTTGATAAAATGATTTAAAAGCAATTTTATTTTAAAACTTACACTATAAATGCATAATTATTTTATTTATGCAAAAATAAATTTATCTTATGATATCTACTAACTATAAAAATAAAAATATAAAATTTACTAAATTTATGACGCTTTTAAACTTTTGGTTATAAATTTAAGATCATTATATAATAGATTTGCCAGCTTAATGTGATTAGCCTTAAAAATTATACCGCTTTTTGTTTACACTATTCAAGAGATTTGTGGATAAAAAGCTAAAAACTTATAAAAATATAATCAATCTAATTTATAAAAATATTTTTTATTTATAAATTTGGCAAATAAAAAATATTTTGATTAAACCGAGGGTCTAAAAATTTAAATTTGTATCATACTCACATATTTTACTATTAAATATTAAAATAATTTATATTTTTTTAAATAAATGCAAATTTTGTTAAACTAAAAAATGCATAAAAGCTATTCTTCACCAAAAGCATACGTTAATGAAAAGATAAAAAATATTGACATTTTTTACTTAAATTTTGTGGCTACAACTTTCAAACTTTAATAAAACAAATTTATAATACAAAACCGACAAAATCAAATGCTAATAATTTAGCAAAGCTTTTATGCTAAATTTTCTAAAATTTACTCATTTTATTTAAAAACACTACAATATTAAGTTAAAATAATAAATTTTATGAATATTATAAAAAATAAAATGGGTAAAAATGGCTTTAAATATCGATATTATGGTATTTTGAAAGATATTTTAGTTAGGATAAAATAAGAATATTTTTATATTTTTCGTAAGATATGATAAAACATGTGCAAGTAAATAAAATAGTAGCTGAATTTAACAAATCAAACTATAAAATATCTACCAAATTTTACCGACAAAACTCGCAAAATCAAGAAAATGCACAAGCTTGACTAGGCAAAAAACAAATCGCAATTTTATCTATTAAATTATTAGTAAAAATATTTGTTAAAACCAAAAACTACTTTAAAAAGTATAAAAACCATTGCTACTAAGGCGTTGCAAAAGAAATTATCAAAATTAAAGACTTTATTCTAAAAGTTGTTTTAGCAAATAAGAGTTATTCGCCACAAAAAAAACGCTTTAAATAAAATAAATCCAAGCTTGATTTAGAGCAAAACCAAGCTTTTTTTAAACAAATATTTAAGCTTTTAAAGTGCTAGCAAGGCAATAAGATTAAAATTTTGCTACAAAAATTAAAAATTATAAAATAAGCGTAGTAAAATCCCCAAGCTAGACACTTTTACAACTAAACTATAACCAAATTTAAAACCTAAAAACACTGATAAACTTTGGCTTTATCTTTTGGCTAAAAAGTCAAAGTATTTTTATAAATCAGCCAAGCTTTTTG
Organism: Campylobacter geochelonis; assembly: GCF_013201685.1. Lineage (NCBI taxonomy): Bacteria > Pseudomonadati > Campylobacterota > Epsilonproteobacteria > Campylobacterales > Campylobacteraceae > Campylobacter > Campylobacter geochelonis. The sequence continues at coordinate 1,720,209 of NZ_CP053844.1, forward strand.
CCATCTAGCCATTTATTTGGCTCTTAAAGCATCCAAAACGCCATTTACAAATTTCGGTGCAGTCTCGCTTCCCATCTCTTTAGCAAGCTCAATCGCCTCATTTATCACAACAGCATCATCTGTATCGGTAAATTTTATCTCATACGCTCCAAGCCGTAAAATCGCCCTTTCTACAACGCCTATATCATCTAATTTATGCTCGCTTAATTTTTCATTAAGCATTTCATCAAGCATATTTAAATTTGCCAAAATCCCTTTAAAAAGGTCTTCCGTGAACTCTTTTTGTTTGTTTCTTATCTTTTTTTCTTCTAAAAACTCGTTTTTAAACTCCGCAGTTTGCGTCCCCATATCCCTAGCATAAAGCAGCGAGACGATACACTGCCTTACTTGATGTCTTGTCGCCATCTTATGCCTTTAAATTTTTATATAAACTTATCATTTCAATAAGCCCAGTCATCGCTTCAAAGCCCTTATTCCCAGCTTTACTTCCAGCTCGTTCAATCGCTTGTTCGATACTATCGACTGTTAGCACACCAAACGTTACTGGCTTAGCGTATTTAAGCGTAACATTTGCTATGCCTTTTGTTGTTTCTGCGCTAACATAGTCAAAGTGTGGAGTTGAGCCACGAATCACAGCACCCACGCAACAAACCGCGTCAAATTTACCACTAGCTAGCACTTTTTCTAACGCCATTGGTATCTCAAAAGCTCCTGGAACTAGTATAAGACTTAGATTTTCTTCATCTCCACCATGTCGTAAAAACGCATCTTTTGCACCCTCAACAAGGCGATCTGTGATGATATGATTAAAACGCGCATTTATGATAGCAACTTTTTCGCTACCATCTAAACTTAGTTTTCCTTCTATGGTTTTCATTTTTATCCTTTTAAAATTTCTTCTATTTTAAGTGTTTGTTCTACTGTTTTTTCAAGCTCATCTAAATTTAGCATATTTGGTCCATCGCATAGCGCTTCGCATGGATTTATATGAGTTTCATAAAAAAACCCATCAACCCCAACACTTGCCGCAGCTCTTGCAAGATATGGCACAAACCTACTGTCTCCGCCACTTTTGCCATCTAAGCCACCAGGCATTTGCACGCTGTGAGTCGCATCGAAAATAACTGGCGCATAAGCTCTCATTATCGCTAAACTTCTCATATCAACGACTAAATTTCCATACCCAAAAGTGCTTCCACGCTCTGTTAGCCACACTCCATTTTCTTTAGCCGCGTCGTATCCAAACTCGCTAACTCCACGCGTTTCAAGCACTTTTTTAACACTATATTTCATCTGATCTGGAGCTAAAAATTGCCCTTTTTTAATGTTTACAACCGATGAAGTTTTTGCACTTGCTACAAGCAAATCTGTTTGGCGACATAAAAATGCTGGAATTTGAAGCACATCTGCAACCTCGCTAACTGGCGCTGCTTGATAACTTTCATGGATATCGGTTAAAATTTTATAACCAAATTTAGCCTTAACTTTGGCTAAAATTTCACACCCTTTTTCAAGTCCTGGTCCGCGAAATGAGCTAATACTCGTGCGATTTGCCTTATCAAAACTTGATTTAAAGTAAAACTCTATTCGCTTATCTTCATTAAATTTAGCTAATTTTTCAGCAACTTGAAAAATCAACTCCTCGCTTTCTATAACGCAAGGCCCTGCTATTAATATCATAATTTTCTCCCTATTTTTGCATAGCGACTACAACGCCGCTAAAAATGATAATTATTATACCTAAAAAAGCTATAAAATTTGGTAAACTATCGCCCATCATCATGCCAAGAATCAATGTAAATATGATATCACAATACCCTATGGCTGATACCATTCCAGCGCTTCTACTTGCTGCATAAGCTTTGGTTAAATATGTTTGAAAAAGCACTCCACTAAAGCCCATCATCAAGATAAAAACAAAGCCAAAAAAATCCGGCATAACAAATTTAGCAAACATAAAATCAAGCCAATCTGGCGTGGCGTAAAATTGCGCTATTATCATACAAATAAGCGGAAATACAGCTCCACTTGCTACAAACGAAAGCACGATTATACGCGTATCATACGCTCTTCTTAACTCATGAATACTAGTATAAGCAAGTGCAGCAAACAAACCGTTTATAATGCCCATCATATCGGTTTTTTCAAAGCCTAAATTTGGCTGCATTACAAGCACAACGCCTACAAAACCAAGTAAAATGGCTATCCAAGATATGCTATTAAGCTTTTCTTTAAAAAATATCGCACTTATAATAGCCACAAAAATCGGCGCCATTTTTGAAAAAGTAAACGCCTCAGCAAGTCCCATGTGAGCGATGTTATAAAAAAATGCAAGCAAAGAAAGCATACCTATTGCTCCACGAAAAATGAGCAAAAACGGCTTACCGCCTCTTTGGTGAACTGGTTTTTTAAAAATAGCTACTAAGATTAGCAAAAGTCCTATAAAGTTACGAAAAAACACAACTTCAACCGAACTCATATCATCACTTAAGAATTTAGCAAACGCCCCCGTTAGAGCAAAATACATCGAAGCTAAAACCATATAATAAGCCCCAAGATGACGCATTAAAAAGTGATGTAACACCTAAATTTACCTCCAAATTAAAATCTTATTTTAGTCAAATATAACTTAATATTAGACAAATTCAGCCAAATTTTAGTATAATTAAATTTTTCAAATAAGGATTTTAAAAGTGCAAAAAGTTATCTTAATAGGTCGTCCAAATGTCGGTAAAAGCTCGCTTTTTAACCGTCTAGCTAAACAAAGAATCGCCATAACTAGCGATATAAGCGGAACGACGCGCGATACGAACAAAACTCAAATAGAAATTTTCGATAGATTCTGTGTGCTGGTTGATTCTGGTGGGCTTGATGAAAGCACAGAGATGTTTGCAAAGGTTCAGCAAAAAACGCTCGAAGAGGCTAAAAATTCAGACATTATCGTATTTATGGTCGATGGTAAATTTATGCCTCAAGATGAGGATAAAAGGATTTTTTACTCGCTTTTAAAGCTTGATAAACCAACAGCTTTAGTTATAAATAAAATCGATGGCAACAAAGACGAAGAGAGAAGCTTTGAATTTAACGAATTTGGAGCTAAAAACAGCTTTGGAATTTCAGTTAGCCACAACAGTGGCGTTGATGATCTTAAAAGCTGGATTTATAGGTATTTAGAAGATGAAATTAAGCCTGATGTTAGCCTTGATCTTGATGAGTTTTTAGAAAATTTTGATGAAAATGGCGAAATTTTAGAAGAAAAACTTGAAAACTATGATGAAAAACCCATAAAAGTAGGCATTATAGGGCGCGTAAATGTCGGCAAATCAAGCCTTTTAAACGCACTTGTAAAAGAGAGTCGCTCTGTCGTTAGCCCAACCGCTGGGACAACGATTGATCCTGTAAACGAGAGCTTTATCTATGAAGATAGAATTTATGAGTTTGTCGATACTGCCGGCATTAGAAAGCGTGGTAAAATCGAAGGGATTGAGAAATTTGCGCTTAATAGAACTGAAGCAGTTTTAGAACAAACCGATATCGCACTTTTAGTGCTTGATAGCTCTGAGCCTTTAACTGAACTTGATGAGCGAATCGCAGGAATTGCATCTAAATTTGAGCTTGGTATCATCATCGTGCTTAACAAATGGGAAAACAAAAGCGAGGCTGAGTTTGAACGCATAAGAGAGGAAATCAGAGATAAGTTTAAATTTCTTGCTTACGCTCCGATTATAAGTGTTTCGGCACTTGGTGGAAAACGCGTGCATAAACTTTATCCGATGATTCTTGAAATTTATAAGAATTTTACTCAAAAAATTCAAACATCAAAACTAAATGAGATGATAGCAGAAGCGACAAAAACTCACCCGATACCGCACGAAAAAGGAAAAGTTGTTAAAATTTACTACGCGGTGCAGTTTGGCTTTGCGCCTCCTAAAATCGCTCTTGTGATGAACCGTCCACGCTCACTTCATTTTAGCTATAAAAGGTATTTAACAAACAAAATGCGAGAGAGATTTAACCTATCTGGCGTGCCTGTAGTTTTAATCCCTAAAAATCGAGGCTCAAGCGATGAAGAAAAGTAACAATCTAGTCTTAATCGGCTTCATGGGAGTTGGCAAAGGTACGGTAGGCAGGGAACTAGCTAAAGCTTTGAATAAATTTGCTATCGATGGTGATGATATGATAGAAAGCTTTGCGAACAAAAAAATCAAAGCGATTTTTCAAGAAGATGGCGAAGAGGTGTTTAGAGAAATAGAAAAAAACTTAGCTAAATTTCTATCTTCAAGTGTTTCTAACGCTATTATTTCAACTGGTGGCGGGTTTTATAAGGTAAAAGGCTTAGAAAAAATCGGAACCATTATCTACCTAAAAAGTAGTTTTGAAGCGATTTTAACGCGCATAAACGCTTCGCCAAACGCAAGCAAAAAACTAACCAAACGCCCTCTTTTACAAGACTTAGAAAAGGCAAAAACCTTGCATAAAGAGCGAGAAAAAGGGTATGAAAGCAAAGCTGATATCACTGTAAATGTCGAGGGCAAAACCCCAAAACAAATCGTAAAAGAGATAAAAAAACAGCTAAAAATCGCTAAATTTAAGTAAAACTCTAAATTTAGCCTAAATTTATTAAAAATAGACAAAAAAGGAAAAAAATGAGAACATTAACCGGACTTCAACCATCAGGAAAACTTCACCTAGGCAACTATTTTGCATCCATTAAACAGATGGTAGAGGCGCAAAATGGTGGTGAAGAGATGTTTATGTTTATAGCAAACTACCACGCTATGACCTCTGTTGGCGATGGAGTTAAGTTAAAAAACGCAACCTATGAAGCAGCAAGCGCCTTTCTTGCGCTTGGTATAGACTCAGCAAAATCGACTTTTTGGGTGCAAAGCGATGTTAAAGAGGTGCTTGAGCTTTACTGGATTTTAAGCGGATACACGCCGATGGGTCTGCTTGAACGAGCACACGCGTATAAAGATAAGGTTGCAAAGGGTTTTGAAAGTAAACATGACTTGTTCTCTTATCCGGTTTTAATGGCGGCCGATATTTTGTTATATAGCTCAAATGTCGTTCCTGTGGGAAAAGATCAAATCCAACATGTCGAAATCGCACGCGATATCGCGCTTAAATTTAACAACGCTCATGGCGAAATTTTAACCCTGCCTGAGGCTAGAGTCGATGAGTTTGTTGCGACAGTTCCGGGGACTGATGGCGCAAAAATGAGTAAAAGTTATGGAAATACCATTGATATTTTTGCCGATGCAAAAACGCTTAAAAAACAAATCGGCAAAATCGTAACCGATAGCACCGCTCTTGAAGAGCCAAAAGAGTGGAAAAACTGCAACATTTTTACCATCGCAAAGCTGTTTTTAAACAATGATGAGCAAAAAGCACTAGCCGCTCGCTATGAAAAAGGTGGTGAGGGATATGGACACTTCAAGGCATATTTAAACGATGTGATTTGGGAATATTTTAAAGAGGCTAGAGAGAAATTTGAGTATTATAACGCCAACCACGATATTTTGGATGAAATTTTAGACGCAGGAGCCGATAAAGCACGAAAAGAAGCCGTTAAATTAATGGATAAAGTGCGAAATGCAACTGGAATTTATAGGTAGAATTGCTTGAATAAAATCAATATGGGTATCGAATTTCCTTATGACAAAACCAAGCCCAAATCCATAGAGAAATATGCGAAAAACTTGATAGGAAAGACTTTTCGCGATGTTTTAAAATCAAATTTTACTGATAACAAATTGATTCAACAAATAGCTTATTTTAATAATCCAAAAAGTAAAGGGAGCTTAGGAAATTTACTAGAAGAGTTTTATTTTTTATATAAACCAAATAGTGATTCTTCGGCTGATTTTCCAGAAGCTGGGGTTGAACTTAAAGTTACTCCTTATGAAATCACATCAAATAGGAAAATAAGAGCTGGAGAGCGATTAGTAATCACAATGATTCCTAATAATAAGCCTATTGATAAGAACTTTAAGAAATCGCATTTGATAGATAAACTTAAACTTATCTTATTTGTTTTATATCTAAGAAATAAAAAACTACAAAGAATAGATTACAAAATAAATTATGTAAATTTATTCAATATTTTGTCAAAAAAATGCAAAGATGACTTAGAAATAATTATTGATGATTATAAAAAAATCGTTAGCAAAATACAAAGTGGTCTAGCTCATAAATTATCAGAAAGCGACACTCAGTATTTAGGAGCTTGTACCAAAGGAGCAAGTGCCGCAAGAAGCTTGCAAAACCAATTTTATAATGACAAAGTTAAGGCAAAACGAAGAGCTTTTTCATTAAAACAATCATATATGACATACATTATAAATCATTATATTTTAAATAATGTCGAAACTTTTGATTCTATTTTTCATAGCAATGAACTTAAAAATACAAGCTTTGAGTCAGCAATAATAAATAAAATTTCAAATTTCATAGATAAAAGCGAGGACGAATTATATTCTAAATTTGAAATCACACGCTCAAAAAGAGCTAATAATTCTTTAATTATGACAATACTAGGCGTAAAAACAGATAATGCTAAAGAATTTGAAAAAGCAAATATACAGATAAAAACAATAAGAGTTAAGAAAAATGGCGAACCAAGAGAGCATATGTCATTTCCAACTTTTAAAATTTTAGAATTTATTGCGGAAGATTTTGAAGCGTCTAAACTTTATAATATTTTTTCACAAACAAAATTTTTATTTGTTATTTTTCAAGAAAAAGAAGATGGTTTATATTATCTTAATGGTGCAAAATTTTGGAATATGCCTATAGTTCAATTAGAAAAAAGTGGAAAAAAAGAATGGAAAATGTATCAAAATAAATTTAAAAATGGCATTAAATTTAATATAAGATGTTGTGAAAATTCTATAATAATCGATAACGACTTGCCAACCGCAAGCAATACGAATATCTTTCATGTCAGACTTCATTCTACAAATACCGCTTATGTAATTAATGGCACTAAATATGGAAGAGGAAAAGAAAGCGATATGGATATCTTACCAAATGGAGATAAAATGACCAAACAATGCTTTTGGTTAAATAAAAGCTACATCAAAAAACAAATAAAAGAGTTGATTTTATGAAACTTGATGTAGTTGAACTATTTGCTGGAGTTGGTGGATTTAGAGTTGGCTTAAATCATATAAAAAGTATTGATAAAAATAGTAAAAAAGCGATAGAAAATGACAAATGGAATTTTGTTTGGGCTAATCAATTTGAACCATCAACCAAAACACAACACGCCTTTGAATGCTACATAACACGTTTTGGTCTAAAAAATCATTCCAATACCGACATCAGCAAGGTAGATAAAACAACAATTCCAAACCACTCTTTATTAGTTGGTGGTTTTCCATGCCAAGATTATTCTGTTGCTAGGCCTTTATCAAAAGAGCAAGGAATTCAAGGTAAAAAAGGAGTGTTATTTTGGGATATAAAAGATATTTTATCCAAAAAAAATACTCCTTTTATCTTGCTTGAAAATGTAGATAGACTTTTAAAATCTCCAGCTTCACAAAGAGGCAGAGACTTTGCAGTTATGTTAAAAACATTTGATGAGTTGGGATATTATGTATTTTGGCGAGTCATAAATGCAAGCGATTATGGTTTTCCACAAAAAAGATTAAGAGTTTTCATTTTTGCAGTTAAAAAAGGTACAAAATATGCAAAGAAATTTAGTAATTTAAAAAACGAAAGCATCCTTCATAAATCTTTGCTTAATATAACTTTTCCTTGCGATTTTGACTCAATTAAAAATATAAATTTAAATAAATACAAAGATATTTTTGATATTTCTAATAATTATATAGATGGAAAATTTTTAGAAACAGGAGCGATGATTAGCTCAAATATATTTTGTGCAAATGCCAAAGCAAAAAAAGAGAACATCTATACACTTCAAAATATACTAAATTTAGCCAATAATTACAACCCAAAAACTATGCAAAACTATATAATAGATGATACAAAATTAGAAAAATGGCAATATTTAAAAGGTTCAAAAAAAATTGAAAGAATCTCAGCTTTAGGTCATAAATACACTTATAGTGAAGGCACTATGAGTTTTCCTGATAATTTACAAGCTCCTGCAAGGACTATGCTCACAAGTGAAGGTAGCGCAAATCGCTCTTCTCATATAATTTTTGATAAGAATTTAAACACTTATAGAATCTTAAGCGAAGTTGAATGCGAACTTATACAAATGTTTCCACCAAACTGGACAGATACTATGCCATCAAGAAGAAGATACTTTATGATGGGAAATGCACTAGTAACGGGAATCATCTCAAGATTAGAGCCAAATTTAAGCAAAATAATTTTAAATGAATAATATAAATATATAAAATGGATATTAATATGATATATAAACTAGAAATCACAGAAATTTTAAGTAAAATTGTTGAAGTTGAAGCTAATAATTTTATGGAAGCTTATCTAAAAACCAAGCAAAATTATGAAAATGAACGAATAATACTTGACGAAAATGATTTTATGGATTATGAAATAAAAGAATTTAGTAATAGATAATAAATTTATATTTTTAGCGGTAGTTCAACAACAGGAATCGCAGCAAATTTGCTTAACAGAAATTTAAAAAGAATTCTTTGAGATGTCAATTACTAGAAAAAATGAGCTAGAAAATAATAGAACTCAAATTTTTAATAAAATCAAAGATTTAAAGCTTCTAAACAACAAAGCAGTAAATTTATAAATGATTAAAATCACCTAAACACTTCAGTCTTTAGGTGATTTTTTAAAACTTATATCCCATCTCGTTTTCTAAAGATATGAACGATGTATGTTATCATAAAACAGACTATTTCAGGTACTATCCAGCCAAGTCCAGTATCAAAAAACGGCAGTTTTGATGCATACTCACCAACCACTCCAAGCGAAATTCCACTATATCCAAGCGCACTTAGTATCCCAACAACTACCGCTACATAAATGCACGAGCGATAAATCAGCTTTGAGCCCTCTATCACACCATCAATTAATGCTAAAATTATCAAAACTATCGTAACTGGATAAAGTCCGATTAGCACAGGAATACTAAATTTAAGTATCGCATCAAGTCCAGCATTTGCCACACAAAAGCTAAGCACAGACCACGCCACAACCCAAAATTTATAACTTAACTTTGTTACACTTGAGAAATACTCGCTCGCTGAGCCGATTAACCCAACAGTCGTTGTCAAACATGCAAGCAAGAAAATCGCCCCTAAAATCACCCTTCCAAACTCACCAAAAAGATGATATGTGATTTGCGATAAAAGATTTGCGCCATTGCTAACTTCAGTAAAAAGCGTACCGCTACTTGCGCCAAGATAGGCAAGCATCATATAAACACTCATCAAAATCGCACCAGCTAAAATACCCGCCTTTATAGTCGCACTTACCAAAACTGCTCGGTTTTTTATCCCAAGCGCTCTCATCGCATTTATAACAACTATAGCAAAAACAATGCTCGCAAGCGCGTCCATCGTCTGATAGCCATCTAAAAACCCGCTAGCTATAGGGTGCTGGGCGTATTTTCCACTAGCTGCTCCAAACTCACCCATAGGCGACATTACTCCTACGATAAACAAAACAGCAATCAAAACAAGCATAATCGGTGTTAAAAATTTACCCAACGTTTCGACCATCTTGCTTGGATTTATACAGATAATATAGTTTAAAAGAAAATAAACACAAGTATAAATCAAAAGTGCGTAAGTATGGGAATCAGATGAAATCATCGGCGCAACGCTAACTTCAAATGGCATATTTGCAGCCCTTGGTATCGCAAATGCAGGTCCGATTGTGATGTAGATTAAAAGTGTAAAAACCACAGCAAATACTGGATCAACTCTTCTAACTAGTATATCCATGCTCTGCACTTTTGCGATCGCCGCAACTCCAAGCACAGGCAATGCAACTGCTGTAAGACAAAAAAACATAATCGCTTCGTAAACATTTTCCCCAGCTTCTCTTCCAACCATCGGCGGAAATATAAAGTTTCCTGCGCCAAAAAACATCGAAAAAAGCATAAGCGAGATGATTAAAAACTGACTTTTAGTGATATGACCTTTCATTTTAACTCCAAATTTATAAAAACTTAATTTTATATATGTTTTGGTTAAATTTAGTTTAAAATTTGCTTAAATTCATAAATTTATCTACATATAATTTAGTTTTTAAACAAATTTAGTCTAAATTTAGCTCACACAGTTCTTAAATTTAAAGCTAAATTTGGGTAAAATGCAACTTAAATCATAAATTTAAGGTCAAAAATGATAAATTTAAAACTAATTGAAACAAATTTTGATGAGTTTAACCGCAAACTTATAGCCAAAAAAACAAACCCGCAAGTTTTAGAAAACCTGCTAAAAACATACAACGAGTTAAAATCCCAAAAACAAGCCCTTGAAGAGCTTCAAAGCGTGCAAAATGCAAAAAGCAAAGAAGTTGGCATAAAAGCGCGAAATGGCGAGGATATCACATCTTTAAAAGCAAGTCTTGAAGAGAACAAAACGCGTATCCAAACAAGCGAAGCAGTCGTTAAAGAGCTTGAAAAAAACCTCGATGAAATCGCCTCTTGCGTGCCAAATATCATCGATGATGATGTGCCATTTGGAGCTGATGAGAACGAAAATATCGAGCTTTGCAAAGTTCTTGAGCCACCTGTTTTTGACTTTAGTCCCAAAAACCACTATGAGCTTACAAACTGGCTTGATTTTGAAAGAGGAGCTAAGCTAAGCGGGAGTCGTTTTACTGTGATTCGTGGGCTTGGCGCAAAGCTTAATAAAGCGCTTGTTAATTATATGATTGACTTTAACCAAAGCCGTGGATTTGAGCTTGTAAATGTGCCATTTTTGGTGCGACCTGAGATTCTTTATGGCACTGGACAGCTGCCTAAATTTGCCGATGATTTATATAAAATCGATGATGATGAGCTTGATTTATACCTTATCCCAACAAGCGAAGTTCCAGTAACAAACCTTTTTAACGATGAGATTTTAAACCTTGATGAGCTTCCATTAAAATTTACTTGTTATAGCCACTGCTTCCGCAAAGAAGCGGGCTCTGCAGGACGCGATACTCGCGGTATGATACGCCAACATCAGTTTGAAAAAGTTGAGTTAGTTTCTATCACAAAAGCTAATGAGAGCGATGAAGTCTTTAAACAGATGGTATCTTGTGCTAGTGATTTGCTAACTTCGCTTGGTTTAGCCCATCGCCATATGCTACTTTGTAGTGGCGATCTTGGATTTAGCGCGGCAAAGACAATTGATCTTGAAGTTTGGCTTCCTGGACAAGGTAAATACCGCGAGATTAGTTCGATTTCAAACTGTCGTGATTTTCAAGCAAGAAGGGCTAAAATCCGCTATAAAGATGGCAAGAAAAACACTCTAGCTCATACGCTAAATGGCTCAAGCTTGGCTGTTGGACGAACCTTAATAGCCATTATGGAAACCTATCAAAAAGCTGATGGAAGTATAGAAATTCCAAAAGTGCTTGAAAAATATATGTAATGCTAAAAGAGCTATTTTCACAACTTTTTTATTTTAACAAAACAGATCGTATCTGGCAACTTCCCTTTGCTTGTGCGATTTGCGTTGGAGCGCCGTTGCTTGTGAGTGCGTATTTTGACAAGTTAAATTACGGCATAGTCGCTTCGCTTGGTGGGCTTGTGTTTTTATACATTCCAAAGACAAAAATTCACCACAGAATGGTCATTTTAATGGCTTGTTCCTTTGGTATGGCGACATCATTTACCCTTGGTGCATTAAGCCACTTTAGTCCAACTCTAATCGGACTAGTTTTAGGCATGATAGCAAGCCTTGGTGCGATGGTTTGCAGGTTTTATCAACTAAATACTCCTGGAAATTTCTTCTTTATCATGCTTGCAACTCTTGGTGCTTATATGCCTTTTGAGGTTGCGAATTTGCCTTATTTAAGTGGTCTTGTGCTAATAGGAACGATGTTTGCTTGTGTGATTGCTTTTATCTATAGCATCGCAACATTTCAAAAAACAGCGATAGAAACGCCTAAAGAGCACACATATCTTGGCTTTGAAGAGGTTATCGTAGATCCAGTGATAATCGGCATTTTTGTAGGACTTTCTGTTTTTGTTGCTGGACTAATCGGACTTGAAAAGCCGTATTGGGTGCCGATAACTTGTGTTGCGATAATGCAAGGCATGACAATGCGCTCTACTTGGATAAGACAACTTCACAGAGTCGTTGGTACGGCTGTTGGCGTTGGGCTCTCGTGGGTTTTGCTAAGTTTTAGCTTAAATGAGTGGAGCATAGCTGTTTTGATAATGCTTTTTAGCTTCCTTTCTGAGTATTTTGTCGTGCGAAACTACGGATTTGCCATGCTTTTTATCACGCCTATGACTATATTGATGGCTGAAAGCAGTGGCGTTATAAGCGCTGATAGTAGCACTCTTATAGTCTTAACAAGACTTGAAGACATTGTTCTTGGAAGCCTTATAGGGGTGCTTGGTGGATTGTTTTTACACACTCCAAATTTAAGAAATTTAGTAAGCAAATCGCTTAAATTTCTATACTTTTTTAAAAATGCAAGATAAGATTGGCTCTAAATTTAGGGTGAATTAGAGCTAAATTTGTGCCAAACTAGGCAAAATTTGGCTTGTTATGTTTAACTTTATTTAAGATATTAAAACTGTTGTATGGTTGTATAAATCAAAATATTTAAATTTAATCTATCAAATTTAATGAAAATATATAAATTTATCTTGTATCAGCCAAAATTAAAACCATTTTACAAAATAGTTTTGATTTTACTTGCTAAACTAAGCGATTTTAAAACTAGATTTTTACTTTGGAGTGTGCTATAAATTTAGGTAAATTTAAACAATATATAGAAGATTTTATCTTTTTTAAACTCGAACATAAAGCTAAATTTAGCCAACTTCGCTAAAGTTTCTTAACTAAATTTGGTAAAACTCCTGTTATAAAAAAGACTCTAAAAAGATGATGTATTGCGATATATGGGATATCTGTAGCAAGAGTTATGGCTATCATATTTACTTCAGACTGCCCGCCTGGACTAAAAGCTAAAATAATTGAAAGTAAAGGAAAATCACTAAATTTAGCCATCAAAAATATAAACCCAGCGCAAACCAAACTAATACCGATAAAGTATCCAAAAGTCGCGGCTATGTTTTTAACGACTTCGCGAATTGAGATTTTATAAAACGCAAAACCAATGCTTGAGCCTAGCACGATTTGCGCTAGTTTTATAACTTCATCTGGTGGCTTGCTGTGTATAAACCCACACATATAAAATATACTAGAAACCACCATAGAACCGACTATGTAAGCTCCAACGAGATTGAGTTTAAGCGCTATTTTTACGCCGATTACTCCAGCTAGTATCATTAAAATCATATCTGAAAAACTAGTATCAATCAACTTTTGCGTGATGGCAAAATTTCCATTTATGTTTACAGTAGTAAAATGCGCAACCACAAGCGGGAGAAAAAATATCAAAAAAAGCACCCGAATCGACTGAGAAAGCGCTACTTTTTTAATATCAGCATTACAATCTTTAGCGATTAAAATCATCTCTAAAATTCCACCCGGAATCGAGCTAAAAAATGCCGTTATGCGGTCAAATTTCATCACTTTTTCATAGTAATACACTCCAAAAACCGCCAAAACCAAAACCATCGGCACAAGCATCAAAAGAGAAAAAATGTATTGCGGTAAAAGCGCGATGATTTGGGGCGTGAAAGCACTTCCTATAATGATACCAAGCGTGGCTCGAGCTGAGTTTATCACAGCTGTTGGCTTTACTAAATCCAAAAACCTAGTCGCTATCATAACCGAAACAATCGGTCCTAAAAGCCACGGTAATGGCATGTTTAGCATAGAAAAGCTAAAACCGCCCAAAAAGCCGATAAATATAGTTAAAAGATATTTTAGATATAACACTTTTTGCCTTTGTTGTGGCAATTATAGCTAAATTTTGTTAGTAAAATTATGAAAATTTAAACCAAATTTAGCAAATTCTCTAAATTTTTATAATTTTATATTATAACATTTTTAAAATATGCAGATAGGCGTAACGTTTTAAACTAGCAAAATTTGTCATGATGTTTTAAATCAGATTTATTTTGTCTATAAACAATGAGTTTTGAAAGTAAATTTTGATATAAAATTTCGCTATTTATCAAATCTTATTGTAGTGAAAAATTTGGTTATTTTTGCGAAATCTTTGTTATACTGCCGTTTTAATGCTTTTATAAAAGTGGTAAAACACCACTTCGCTGGTTAAAAGAGTTTATCTTGATAGCGATTTTTATATAAAATTATGCTTTATCTTTTCTTGGTTTATGGCATTTGTAGTGATAAAAATAGTATTCAGATATATTTTAGATGTATTAAACTGATATAAATTTGCTTAGTATATATTATAAAATTTTATATAAATACAACATCATTTAGAAAAGTTTTTAACTTTGCTTTTTATCTGCGATATCGCACGCGTAAATTTAGAAAAACATATATTTTTTAAAAGCGATTAGTTTATAGCTTTGGATAAATTTTTCTTATTTAAATACAAATAATGATAAAATTACATAAATAAATTTTATTATAAAACTATCGCCATAATCCAAGCCTTATAAATTTATGAAGATACAAAACTAGCGAAAAATCATCAAAAATCCAAAATACTAAAAACACAAAAATTTAGTAGATAAATTTAAAAAAGGAGTAAATTTAACCCTAAATTTACTCCCAAAATTTTATTTATTTATCTGTTTTTTCATCAAAATATGGCTATTAAGCGCACCAACATAGGCTTTTGCGGTTGCTAGCATAGTATCAAGATCAAGACCATGACCTATAACTGCATTATCCCCATCAAACTGCACTTTTACCACAACTTTTGCTAGTGCATCTTTGCCTTGCGAAACGGCATTTACATGATAGTCTTTTAAGTTGCCATGAATTCCAGAAATTCTATCTATTGTCTTAAATAGCGCATCCACAGTTCCGTTTCCAAGTGCAGAGTCGCTTATAAGCTCATCATTGTGTCTAATAGTCAAAGAAGCGCTTGCATGACCCTTGTTGCAACCATTTGTGCTAAGAGTTACTATCTCGTAAGCTTTGTGAATTTTTATAATCTCGTCAGCCACAAGAGCGCGCAAATCATCATCAAATATATCTTTTTTCCTATCGGCTAAGTCTTTAAATTTCTCAAATGCTTTATCAATCTCGCTTGCTTCAAGATCATATCCCAAGCTAGAAAGCCTATCTTTAAAGGCATGTCTTCCAGAGTGTTTGCCTAAAACCAAACTGTTTTTTTCCAAGCCTATATCTTCTGCGCTGATTATCTCATATGTTTTGGCGTGTTTTAGCATACCATCTTGATGAATTCCACTCTCATGAGCAAAGGCGTTTTTACCAACAATCGCTTTGTTTGGTTGAGGCTCTATACCAGTGATAGAAGCTACTAAGCGGCTTGATGGATAAATTTCTTTACAAACTATGTTTGTATAAAGTGGCGCAAATATATCTTGTCTAGTTTTTATAGCCATGACTATCTCTTCAAGTGCTGCATTTCCAGCTCTCTCACCAAGCCCATTTATCGTGCATTCTACCTGCCTTGCACCAGCTTGTATACAAGCTAGCGAATTTGCCGTAGCAAGCCCTAAATCGTTGTGGTTATGCACGGAAATAACCGCTCTACCATCTATAAATTTATACATCTGCTTTATCATATCATAAAGTTCAGATGGGAGGCGATATCCTACAGTATCTGGTAAATTTATCGTTGTTGCACCGGCTTTTATAACCGCATCAACTATCTCTTTCATAAAGTTTATTTCAGTTCGGCCCGCATCCTCACAGCTAAACTCTACATCATCAACAAAGCTTTTAGCATACTCTACTGCGTGAACTGCACGTTTTATCACTTCATCTGGAGTCATTTTAAGCTTGTATTCCATGTGAATCGGGCTGGTTGCTATAAATGTATGGATTCGTTTGTTTCTTGCATTCGCCACCGCTTCTCCAGCTGCTTTTATGTCCTTATCGACAGCACGTGCTAGCGAGCATACTCTTATATAATCAACCTCTTTTGCTATCTGATTTATCGCATCAAAATCCCCAGCACTAGCAGCTGCAAAACCAGCTTCCATAACATCAACCCCAAGTCTATCTAACTGAAGTGCGATTTGGATTTTTTCTTCTGTATTCATCGAAGCGCCTGGGCTTTGCTCGCCATCTCTTAAAGTCGTATCAAATATAATAATTTTATTGTTATCCATTTTTTGTCCTTTTGTTTGTTTTATCTATTTTGTTTATTTAAAAAAGTGATTGAAAGATTAGAGCAGACTAAGGAGCGCGTTTTTGATTTCAATTTTTGGTAAAAATTTTATAGATTTTATGACACCTATACTCATACGCCCTCCTTAAATGATAAAATTTATTGATTGTACTATCTTTTTTTAAATTTAGCAATATAAACATTATAAATTGCTCTAAAAATTCCATAAAATATATATAAAGTAACAATAAGCGTAACAGACTCAACTGGACTAACATATAAAATAGCAAGTAAAATCATCGCTATGATAAGAATTTTACCAAATTTTGCTGTTTTAAAATCGATTTTTTTAAAACTTGGATAGCGGATATTACTAACCATTAAGAGCGAAGTTACCATCATAGCAAAGATATAAACCCACTCATAGTGCTTTAAAAATCCATAATCAAGATAGAAATTTATCCATATCGCTATAGAAATCGCAGCCGTTGGAATAGGCAAACCTATAAAAACATTTGGTTCGTTCTCCATAGTTGTGATGTTAAATCTAGCCAGCCTAACAGCGCCAAATACTACAAACATACCGCTTGCTAAAACTCCCATTCTAGCGAACTCATGCCCGATAGTTTGATAAAAAAGTATCGCTGGAGCTACGCCAAAAGCGATAACATCGGCAAGCGAGTCAAACTCTATACCAAATTTTGAAGTAGTATTTGTAATACGAGCAAGTCTTCCATCTAGCCCATCAAGTAAAAGCGATATAAATATATAAATTATCGCTTTTTCAAAGCTTGCATTTATCGAAGCAACAACGCTTAAGACTCCAAAAAAACAGCTCGCTGCTGTAAATAAATTTGGCACTAGATACATTATCTGAGATGGTTTTTCACTATTTTTCATCATCTATAAATCCTATCAAATCGCATGATTTTACTTTCTCGCCAACCTCTACACTAAGTTTTGTATCTTGTGGCAAGAAAAGCACAACTTCTCCATCAACCATAAAGCCAACTCTTCTAGCGGCTTTTAAATTTGTAAATCTTTCAAAATGCAAAACCCTCGCAAGAGGTCCAGCTAAAACTTCCATACCAAATTTAGCGTTTAAGTGGTTAAATTTAAGTGTGATTTTTTCGTTTAAAAGGTTGCTATCTTTCATAAAATTACATAAAAAAAGCCCATGTCGTCTTGAAATACTAGCATCATTTATATCGCAAATCGCTCTTATAACTCCAGAGTCAAAAAGACCTTTTTTTATAACAACTTTTATAAATTTTTTATTTTCTTCACTTTGACTAATTAAAATAACCTTACCATCAATTGGGCTAAGAATGGCGTTTGCTTCATCATTTTGCGAAACTCTTTCACTATTTCTATAGATAAAAAGAGATAGCAAAAACAGGATTAAAAACAAGCACTCCAACTCATCAAAAATCAAAGAAAGCAAGAAAATAACGCCTAAAATAGCGATATTTTTAAATCCATATTTTGAAACTATCCCTAAATTATCCATTATTCTTCCTTATGTTTAGCTTCTTCTATATCTTCGTTGTTTTCATCTTTTAAAGGAACCAAACGGCTAGGAAGCCCATTCTCTTCTTCATAATTTCTTATGATTTCGCGAACTTTCTCGCCCTCGATTGTCTCTTCTTTATACAGAGCTTTTACCATACTTTCAATGGCTGGCTTGTAAGTCTCAAGAGTATTTACAACATCTTCAAATCTTTTTGCAAGCATATCTTTTACATGCTCATCAACTTTTTGTGCCATATTATCGCTATAGTCTTTTATAGTTTGACCATATAAGAAGTTATTTCTTTGTTTTTCAAGCACCATAAGTCCAGCCACATCACTCATACCATACATCGAAATCATCGCTTTTATGATATCAGTTGCCCTTTCAAGGTCATTACTAGCTCCAGTTGAAATCTCTTTTATAAAGACTTTCTCAGCTGCTCGCCCACCTAAAAGCACATCAACTTCAGCTATAAGCTCGTGGCGTTGCATAAGAAATTTGTTCTCTTCAGGCGTATTTAGCGTATATCCAAGCGCTGCTAAGCCACGCGGTATGATTGAAACTTTTGTAACTTTTCTTGCACCTTTTGTAACTTCAGCAATCAGCGCGTGTCCGCACTCATGATAAGCAACTATGCGTTTTTCTTTTGGATTTACACGGCGCGATTTTTTCTCAAGTCCAGCTATACTTCTCTCAACTGCTTCGATTAAATCTTTTTGCTCAACATGCTCTTTTGACTCTCTACCTGCTAAAAGCGCTGCTTCATTTACAATGTTTTCTAAATCTGCTCCAGCAAGTCCAGTTGTCAAACGACCAATCTCTTCGATATCAACATCTTTAGCAAATTTAACGCCTCTCATGTGAATACGCAAGATATCAACTCTACCCTTAAAATCAGGCTTATCAACTAAAACTTGTCTATCAAAACGGCCAGGTCGCAAAAGCGCAGCATCTAAAATCTCAGGTCTATTTGTAGCAGCCATAACGATAACTGGCGACTTATCCGCATCAAAGCCATCCATTTCCGATAAAAGCTGGTTTAGCGTCTGCTCTCTCTCATCATTTCCACCCATAGGCGAGCTTGATCTGCTTTTTCCAATCGCATCAATCTCATCGATAAATACGATTGATGGCGCTTCTTTTTTAGCATTTTCAAACAAATCCCTAACCCTACTTGCTCCAACGCCTACAAACATCTCTATAAAGCTTGATGCCGAAATAGAGAAAAACGGCACATCAGCCTCTCCAGCAACAGCTCTTGCAAGAAGCGTTTTACCAGTTCCTGGAGGTCCAACAAGCAGTATTCCTTTTGGAATTTTTGCTCCTAAGCGAAGGTATTTATCTGGATTTTTAAGATAATCTACTATCTCCATAACCTCTTCTTTAGCCTCTTCAACTCCAGCAACATCGCTAAATTTAACATTTGGTTTTTCTGAATTTACTAGCTTTTTACTGCTTCCAACGCCAAGTATTCCACCACCAACATTTTTTTGCATACGGCTTACCAAAAACATCCAAATTCCAAAAAATATAACAAGCGGAATCACCCAACTAAATAAAATATCTGTAAAGAAATTTGACTCATTATAAGCACCATATGGTATTTTCTCGGCTTCTAAAGTCGGCACAAGAGTTGGATCTTCAACCTTTTTTACTGTATAAATCGTATTAGCACCAGCTTCAGCTTTAATCGTAGTTTGACCGATGTAGACTTTTGAAATTTGTTTAGCGTTAATCAAGCTTTTAAGCTCTGAATAAGTTATATTTTTATTCACTCCGCCATTCATACCACCACCTATACCGCTATCTGGCGACATAGCTCTAAAAATTACAATTATTAAAACCGCAAAAATCAAAAAAACTACAATAGGATTTTTGTTAAAAAAATTATTGTTATTCCCGTTTTCAGGACTGTTTTGACTATTTTTTCTCAAATTTATATTTCCCTTTCTTTTTTAAATACAAGGCTAACCCATTCATTTTTTTGCTCAAATTCAACAAATTTAAGCTCTTTAAAGCTGTCCTTGATTCGCTCAAGATATTTTTCTAAAATTCCTGAGAGAATCAACACCCCACCATCTTTTACACTCAAAATCAACTCTTTTTTAAGCATCAAAATCACATCTGCTATAATGTTTGCCACCACCATATCGCACTTTTTATCTAAATTTGATATGCTACCAACCCAAGTTTTATCTATACTAACGCCATTTTTGCTAGCATTTTCAACGCTTGCTTGTATAGCTTGCTCATCTGTATCGCACGCTAATACTTCAAGCCCAAGTTTTTTTAATGAAATGCTTAAAATTCCACTCCCACATCCAACATCAAGCGCTGTTTTATAGCCATTTTTATACTTTTGAATAAGCTCTAAACACATATTTGTGCTTTCATGATGCCCTGAACCAAAAGCAAGTGCAGGATCAATCACAACATTTAAAAGCCCATTTTTTGGCTCTTCCCAACTAGGATGGATGTAAATTTCTCCAACTTCTACTGGCGAAACGCCCTTTTTATACTGCTCTATCCAGTCGATATTCTCTTTGCTTTGTAAATTTAAACTCAGATCAATAGCTAAATTTAACTCTTTTTCAAGCATTTTTTTATATTCTAAAAGTGCAAATTCAATATTTTCTAAACTATCTTCATCGCGTATTATAAATGAATTTTCTCTCTCTTCAACGCACTCGATACCAAGCTCAAAAACAAAGTCTTTAAAAAGCGAGATTGCATTAGTGCTACTTATAGTTAGTTCAAAAAAATTATCACTCATGAAAATTTTACCTTTAAATTTTAAATAGTTTTAGAAAAATTTGATTTTACAAAATTTATCTTCAAATTTCGCTTAGCTTAAAGAAAAAGCCTCTTTTAAATCGATTTTTCCCTCATAATACGCTTTTCCGACTATTATGCCTGCGATTTTACCACTGTTTTTTGCAGCTATTATATCGTTTATATCCTTTACTCCACCACTTGCTATGGTGTCAATTCCACTTGCGATAGCGATTTCTTCGCTAAATTTGATATTTACGCCACTTAGCATGCCATCTTTGCTAATATCAGTGCAAATTATCGCGTCCACTCCAGCATTTGCATACTCTTTTGCCAAATCAACAGCTCTCATATCGCTAACTTCCGCCCAGCCCTCAACTGCAACCATGCCATCTTTTGCATCGATTCCTACGACAAGAGAGTATTTTAAAGCCATATCTTTTACAAACTGCGGATTTTTAAGTGCGATTGAGCCTAAAATAAAGCGATAAACGCCTAAATTTTTATACTCGATTATGCGTTTTTCATCGCGAATTCCACCACCTACTTCTATGTTAAGGTTAGTTGAGCTAACGATTTTTTCTATGACTTTATGATTTCTTGCCTCACCTGCAAAAGCTCCATCAAGATCAACTATATGAAGCCATTTTGCTCCCATATCTTCAAACTTTTTAGCAAGCTCCCAAGGCTCTTTGCTATAAACTTTAGCGCTATCCATAAGCCCTTTACTAAGCCTAACTGCAAGTCCTTCTTTTAAATCAATCGCTGGTAAAATTTCCATTATAACTCCACAAAATTTTTTAGTATCTTTATCCCATTTTCATGGCTTTTTTCAGGATGAGGCTGAATAGCAAAAATGTTATCTTTGCAAACTGCACTTACAAACTCATATCCATATTTGCTTTTTGCTAGCACAATATCATCGCCACACTCAACGTGATATGAGTGAACGAAGTATAGATAAGCGCTTTTGTTTAAACCTAAATTTAGCTTTGTATCGCGAGTAAATTCCATGGTATTCCAGCCGATGTGCGGGATTTTAAGATGCTCGTCTTGTCTAAATTTAGTTTTATCAAATTTAACCACTCGCCCATCTAGTATGCCAAGTCCTTTGCTAAGTCCAAACTCATCGCTTTCTTTAAACAAAAGCTGAAGCCCAAGACAAATGCCTAAAAATGGCTTTCCACTCTTTACAAACTCACGCAACGCTTGGTCTAAATTTCTATCTTTTAACTTACTCATCGCATCGCTAAAAGCTCCAACTCCAGGAAGCAAAATTTTATCAAATTTACTCACATCATCGCCGTTTTTAACAAGGCTAGACTTTGCTCCAACAAAATCAAGCGCATTTACAACGCTTTGTATATTTCCAGCTCCATAGTCGATAATCCCTATCACTCTTTTGCCTTTTTATTTATATAGATATATATACTTAAAGATATCATCATTATCCCAACTCCAGCAATTAGATATATCGCATAAACCACGTGCTGTGGATTTGTAATAGCAAATTTAAACACCAACATCAACGACTCAATCGCCAAAGCTATGATAATAGAAGCAATAAACCTAACCATCGTATTTGAGCCGCCCTCTTTGGAGTTACTATGTCCTAAAACTTCCTCTTCAAAAATAGTCTTAACCAGATCGAAAATCGCTAATGCAAGAGTTAGCAAAATGGTTGATTCAAATATATCTGAAACATCGGTATCGTGGGTATAAACATAGTATAAACTCCTCATAGCCAAAAAGAAAAGATATGATGAAATCATAAAAAGCGCTACTGCAAAAAATGTATAAATTCCTCTTGTAAATTTACCAAAAATTCCATCAAACGAGCTTGGATTTATAAATCTTAGCAAATCAGCCAAAGAGATATCCATACAAGCGATATAGATAAGCTCTTTTTTGTCATTATAAACAGGCATTGACATCGTAACACAAAGCTCACCAGTTAGCGACGATGGATAAGGATCACTTAGATAGCAACGCTTCTCTTTTACGGCGTTGTAGTAGTAAGATCTACCGCTTCTGTTTTCGCCATCTCCTATCACATACTCTTTGTTGTTGCTGTAGTTGTTTCCAACTTGAACGCCATTTCTATCAAGTATATAAAAAGCATCGAATTTAATCACATCATGAGCTAGTTTTTCTAGCCCTTGCTCAACATGCTCTTTGCTTATACTTGGCAGATAATTTTGTATATTTCTGTTAAATAGATACGACAGATAGGCTCTTGCTTTGTGCCTTATATCGCTGTATTCTTGAATCTCTTTTATAAACACTAATTTTCCTTTTTATTAAGCGCGTGGTTAAATTCAGGCACAATCTCTTTAAGTTTTAAAGCAACTTCATCGCCTTGAGAATTTAAAATTTCTTTAATCTGCAAATTTAGCTTTTCTAAATCATAACTACTAGAACTCGTTACAAAAATAGACTCAAATTCGGTCTTTTTATCATTTTCATCGATTAAAACCTCTTCATAAAGCTTTTCCCCTGGTCTAAGTCCGACAAACTCGATACCAAGCTCAGCTTTGTTGGCTAGTTGAAGCATCTTTTTAGCCAAATCAACTATCTTAACTTGCTCGCCCATATCAAGCACAAAAAGCTCACCACCCTTTGCAATCGAAGCTGCTTGAAGCACGAGCTGACATGCTTCGCTTACTAGCATAAAGTAACGAACTATATCTGGATGAGTTACGCTTAATGCGTGGTTTGCTTTGATTTGGGATTTAAATTTAGGTATCACGCTTCCACTTGAGCCAAGAACGTTGCCAAAACGAACAGCAACGATTTCTGTTTTTCCTATCTGGCTTGAGTTTAGCGCGTAAATTTCGCAAATTCTTTTTGTTGTTCCCATGATATTTGTTGGGCGAACGGCTTTGTCTGTTGAGATGATAACGACTTTTTTAACACCATATTTTTTAGACATATCAACTATGTTTTTTGTGCCGATAATGTTGTTTTTAACCGCCATATGCGGATTTAACTCACAAAGCGGAACATGTTTGTAAGCAGCAGCGTGGATAACTACTTCTGGTTTTAACTCACCAAATACCTCTTCAATCTCGGCTAAATCAACGATATTTACCATTTTAAGGATATTTCTATCATCGCTATTTGTTTCTTGGTCGATTTTATAAAGGTTAAATTCGCTATGATCTACCATGATAAGGCATTTTGCACCAAATTTCAAACACTGCTTGCAAATCTCACTTCCGATAGTCACACCAGCTCCAGTTACAAGGATAACTTTATCGTGTAAAAACTCTTTAACCGCGCTATCATCTAAATCTTTTGGCTTTCTAGCTAGCAAATCCTCGATAGAAATATCTCTGATTTTACTCTCTTCATCTCCGATAAGTGAGAAAATTTTAACATCTTTTATGCCATAACCTATAAGCTCATCATAGAGTTTTTTAAGCTCATCTTGCTCAAGTTTTAAGGCTATAATCGCAGTTTTAACCTCATCGCTTTTTATCAAATTTGCTAATTTTGACTTTGGTTGAACGACAAAATTCTCACAACTTGTTCCAACCATGCTTTTTCTATCATCAAAAACGCCAACCGCGTAGTAGTTTATATAACCCTCTTTCATGCCTTTTAGCACGTGAAGCGCCTTTTTTGTAGCTCCTATAACAACGCAAGGCTCATTGCTAGATGTGATTTTAGCATTATCAAAAAATAGCCTTTTTGAAATTCTAACTCCACTTATAAGGATATAGGAAAGTGCCGCGTCTATAATGATAACACTTCGTGGAAATGGCTGAAAAATATCTGAAAAGATAGCAAAAATCACAGCGAAAATCGCCATAACTATAAGATGAACATAAAATATCTTTTTAGCCTCATAAAGCCCAAAAAATCGCCACGGAACGGTATAAATTTTAAAAGTCCACAAAAATATAATCTTAAGAGCTGCTAGAACTACGCAACCTAAAAGCAAACCTTTATAAAACTCATTTGGTATATCTCCGTTAAATCTAAGAAAAAATGCACAAATAGTCGCTAAAATCGATACGAATATATCGCATGTTATAAAAAATATGATTCGCCTTAATTTAGTCGGTTTAAAAATTTCACTTAGTTTCATTTATCTATCTTTTTTAATTTTTTAATCAAATTTATATATTTTCTTTGACTATTTTACAGACTTTATCAATCTCTTCATCTTTTAAATCGCTTCCACTTGGTAAGCAAATTCCACGCTCAAAATACTCCTCGCTCGTGCCATCAACCACTGCAAGTGCGTTTTTAAACAACGGCTGAAGATGCATCGGCTTCCACAATGGGCGACTTTCGATATCTTGTTTTGCCAAAGCATCGATTACTTTTAAGTGGGCATTTTTTTGCTTAAACAAAAGCGTTGTAAGCCACCTGTTGCCTCTGCTTTCTTCAACTTCAGGCATAAATTCTAAGTCTAAATTTGCTAAATTTAGTTTATAAAGCTCAAAAATCTCTCTTTTTCTTGCAACTCGTTGCTCTAAAACTTCCATTTGACCAACGCCAATCGCACCTAAGACATTGCTAAGGCGGTAGTTATATCCAAAATCTTTATGCTCATAGTGAAGCAGCGGCTCTCTTGCTTGCGTGCTATAATACCTTGCTTTTTCTACTAGCTCTTTTTGCCCGATCAACATCCCGCCGCCACTTGTTGTGATGATTTTGTTACCATTAAAGCTTAAAGCTCCCATTTTACCGATTGTTCCAAGAGCTTTAGTTTTATACCAGCCACCAAGTGCTTCAGCCGCATCTTCGATAACTGCGATGTTTTCACTATCGCAAATTTCCATTATCTCATCCATCTTGGCAGCTTGCCCATAAAGATGAGTAACAATCAAAGCTTTTGGTTTTTTAGGTGCTGTTAAAATCGCTTTTTTAAGTAGTTCTGGACTTAAATTCCAACTCTCATCGCAGTCGATAAACACAGGCTCACATCTTTCATAAAGGATGGGATTAACCGAAGCTGCAAAGGTAAAACTAGAGGCTAAAACAACATCGCCATCTTTAATCCCAAGCACACGAAGTGCTAAGTGAAGCGCAGCTGTACCGGCATTTAATGCTAAAGCGTCATCAACTTTACAATAAGCTTTTATACTGTCTTCAAATTTATTAACATACTCGCCAAGAGGTGCTATATAGTTGCTTTCAAAAACTTTTTTTACATATAGCTCTTCGTTTTTTCCTATATTTGGGGGGCTAAGAAAAATTCTTGCCATTTTATACCTTTCTTTTTTTGCTTTTAGTTAAATCTTTTTAACAAAACAAGTTTTTAACACGACAACGCCGTATTTATCAAGCCTGCACTCGATTTCATCATCTTTTGAAGTGAGTTTTATGCTCTTTGCTTTTGTGCCTTGCTTGATAATTCCGCTTGTCCCTTTTAACTTCAAATCCTTAATCACACTTATACTATCGCCCGCATTTAGCTCGTTTGAGTTTGCATCTTTTGGCACTATTTCTCCTTTATAAATTTAGTTGGAACGCCTACATATACGCCATTTGGTGCTAAATTTCGCACCACAACCGAACCGGCTCCAACGCTAACATTTGAGCCTATTTTTATCCCTTGAATCACACTTGAACCAATGCCGATGTGAGAAAACTCACCAACGTAGACATTTCCAGCAAGCGCGGCATTTGGGCTAATGTGAGCAAAACGCTCTATAACGCATTCATGTTCAACAACACAACCTGAGTTTAAAATCACACCATCACTAACTTTTGCAAAAGCATTTACAACGACATTTGGCATAACACAAACTCCAACTCCAAATTTAGCACTTGGCGAAATCACGGCGCTTGGGTGGATTAAATTTACTACTTTAAAACCACACTTTTGAACTTTTTCTTGTAGTATAGCTCTTGTATCGTTTACTCCAACGCCTATAAAGATATCAAATTTAGGTAAATCTTTGCTAAATTTAGTATCACTACTATCATCTAAAAACACAACCTCATCGTATCCACAAGCTCTTGCGATATCAGATAAAACTTGCCCATGTCCGCTTGCTCCATAGATATAAATCTTAGTTTTTACCATTAAATTTCTCCGTTGTAGCCATGCCTTCTTTGCTAACGCCATCTTTTTTAATCACTTTTTTTATCGTTAAAAGTGCGATTTTAACATCTTGCATAAAGGTTAGATTACGCGCGTACTGCGTATCATACTCAAACTTTTTTTCCCAACTTATCGCATTTCGCCCATTAACTTGCGCAAGTCCAGTAATCCCTGGGCGAACGGTATGACGAAGACGTTGGTTTGAAGAGTAAATTTTAAGATATTCAACTAAAAGTGGTCTAGGACCGATAAAACTCATATCGCCTTTTAGCACATTAAAAAGCTGTGGAAGCTCATCAAGGCTTAGACTTCTGATTTTTTTGCCATACTCGTTTAAACGAAGCTCATCTGGTAGAAGTTCGCCATTTTCATCTTTTTCATCGCTCATTGTTTTAAATTTATAAATTTTAAAAATTTTTTCATTCAAACCCGGTCTTTCTTGCCTAAAAATGGGTGTGTGGCTTATGTTTTTGCGCACTAAAAAATAGACTATAAGCATGATTGGCGAGGTTAAAACTATCAAAATCAACGCACCAAAAAAGTCTAAAATTCGCTTAAAAAACATACTATACATCGATAAATTCCTTATAAATTTCTATATATTTTTCAACGATTATCTTTTCATCGTATTTTTCTAAGACCATATTTCGCCCATTTTCGCCCATTTTTTTAGCCATATTTTCATCATCAAGCAAACTCTCAATCTTACTAGCCAAATCCGCACTATCTTTCATCTTACAAATAAGCCCATTCGCGCCATCTTTAACCGCTTCAACGCACCCATCACAATCACTAACCACAACAGGCAAACTCATACTCATAGCCTCTAAAACAGTGATAGGAAAGCCCTCTTTGTAGCTTGGAAGCACGAACATATAAGCGCTTTTATAAAGCTCGCAAATATCGCGCCTCCAGCCAAGCCACATTACATTTTCATCTTTTAAAAATGCCTCATTTGCGCTTGATTTATTTCCCTCATAACCCTCGCCCACAAAGACAAAAACGCAGTCTTTTCTGTGTTTTAAAAGCTTAGCTGCCTCGTAAAACTCGCGCACGCCCTTATGCCACATAGCCCTACCCATCATCAAAACGACTTTTTTATCGCTTAAATTTAAGCTTTTATAAAGCTTGTTATCAAATTTAGCGCTGTTTACCCCAACGCTTTTTATACGAAAAACCTTGTTTTTATCTATTAAATTTTTACTTATCATATAGTCTGGATCTGAGTCATTTACAAAAATGCAGCCATTTGATTTGCTAAAAGCTTTTTTATACAGCCGTTCGATTATAAAGCAAATAGCTCTAGTTTTAAAATCGCTGTCTATATAAAAACTACCCAAACCTTCGACTAAATTTAGCACAACTTTTATGCCGATATCTTTGGCTACAAATGTGCCAAAAACGTTTGATTTGTGGGCTGAAGTTTGAAGCATATCTAAATTTAAGCTTTTTAAAACTTCTTTTAAATTTGAGTTGTTATCAAAAACCTTAAACGGATTTATACTAGCCTTATCAAGCTCGTAAGTTACGGTGTTAAACTCCTTTTCAAGCTCTTTTGTATAGGCTCCTTTTGGAGCTATAGCAAAGACTTCATGCCCCATTTTTGCTAACTCCCTCATAATTGGAGCGCGAAAGAAGTAGAGGCTCATATCCGCGTGACTTAAAAATCCGATTCTAGCCATTTTTTAATACCTTAATTTGCTTAAGCAAAACACGCGATATTCGCAATCGGTGGTTCGTAAAGTCGCAACGATAATTTGTATCGTTGCTTTGTTTACTCATATCCGCGTGACTTAAAAATCCGATTCTAGCCATTTTTTAATACCTTAATTTGCTTAAGCAAAACACGCGATATTCGCAATCGGTGGTTCGTAAAGTCGCAACGATAATTTGTATCGTTGCTTTGTTTACTCATATCCGCGTGACTTAAAAATCCGATTCTAGCCATTTTTTAATACCTTAATTTGCTTAAGCAAAACACGCGATATTCGCAATCGGTGGTTCGTAAAGTCGCAACGATAATTTGTATCGTTGCTTTGTTTACTCATATCCGCGTGACTTAAAAATCCGATTCTAGCCATTTTTTAATACCTTAATTTGCTTAAGCAAAACACGCGATATTCGCAACTTGTTTCTTTAAATATATCTAAATTTACACGCGAAAAAATTCTCATCTTAAAACTCCAAATTTTAAAGTCGCAAGTTGTCGTTTTAACACTAAATTTAGACTTTTTTTAACCAAATTCATCATCTTTTTAACCTATAGACTTTTGCATCTTTATCTAAAATCACTGGCTCAAAAAGCTCTTTATCATAATTTTCTAGCACAAAAAGTTGCACATATGTCGATTTAAACGCCTTTTCATCGGCTATTATAAATGTTCCATTCTCTTTTGTAAAAATCAAGTATAGCGCCCCATCAAGATCTACATCTATCGAGCTTACATTAAGCTTTTTGTTCGCATCATAACCAGTTTCATAAAATTTCTTTATCTTAAGCTGCTCACTGCCCATATTTATCGTTGTTAAATCATGGCTTATAAGCATACCGTTATCCAAAACAAGCCCATTATCACTGTTTGAAACTGCTTGAGCGGTTATAAAAATTTGGTTTTTATAACTTTTGCCATCTTTTAAATCCAAATTTGAAAAGTATGTAACAACTGGAAATATATTTAACATTCTTTTTGGCAAATAGTAGTAAATTTCACGCGTTTTTTGTGGCAACTCAAAGCTCTTAAAAGAAAGCGCGTATAAAAAGTCATCTATATCGGTTTGATTATAGTCTTTTAACATCTGATTTAAAAGTGCGAAATTTTGGTTAAATTGACGCTCTGTATACTCAACAGCAAGGCGCGCCATGTTTGCTGAGCTAGTTTGGTCTTTAAAAAGCGAAAAGCTAACTGGATAGTTATCATTTCCTAAGTGTTTTCCGCCATCTACAAGAGTTTTAACATCGCTATAGTAGCGAATCGGATAACCATAATCCCACCACGCAAGCACATAGTCCTCTCTGCCGGTTTTGTGTTTTAACTCATCTAAAACCTTAACTTCTTCGTGGAAAAACACGGTTGGACTTTTATACTCAACGATATGCTTAATGGCTGGAGTTAAAGCAAGCATGGTTATAACTACCAAAATAGAGTTTTTTACAGCATTTTTAAAACCAAGTAAATTTAGCAAATAAACAACTAAAAAACCAAATCCAAGCCCCATAACAGGAACTGCATAAATAGTAAATCTAAGTCCGGCTTTAACCGCTAAAAAGCCTAAAACCAAAAGTGGAAGCGAGATAAGAAATTCTTTATGTTTATAGCACAAAAGCGCATAACCAAAAAGAGATATGATAAACACAACCACGTGAGAACTAATGCGGTTCATAAAAATCTCAGGTGGGACTATGCCTGATTCTTGTATGGTTTGATTTACATTAAAAAATTTAAAAACCATACCTTGTTGGCTTACTTCAGCAACATCGCGTAAAATGTAGAATTTAAGCTGGAAAATTATAGGATTTAACCCACCCTTATAAGCAAAAACAGCAAAAACAACAACTCCTATGCTAGCTATTATTTTGTAGTTTAAATTCTTTAAAACAAACAGCAAAAACAGAGCAAAAATAGCTATAAATTTAACTTCAAAAGAGAGGTTAGAAAGTGCTAAAATGATTAAAATAATAGTTTGATAGTTTACTAAACTTTTTCTTTCAAAAACCAAAGTATATAGCAAAAACATAGTAAGAAAGCCCGAATTTAGCGTAAATGCCGAGCCATACCACCACTGATAAATCAGCACAAAAAACGGCGCTAAGATAATAGAATACCTATCTTGCTTCACAACTACTCGTATCATACCCCATAAAACAAAAACCGCTAAGGTGATATTTAGCATATCAGTATCGTAGTATCCTGCCATCGTGCGATTGTAGTAGCTGTTTGCCACACAGGCGATTAGTGCGCCTATAAGACCTGCTTTTGTAGCTCTAAACTCGTTTGCTATCATCACGATAGGCACGACAAGCAAGGAACTAAAAAACACACTCATATATAAAATCAACGCTTCAAAGCTAACTGGCAAAATGGTATATAAAAAAGCAGTTAGTTTTGAAAGCGGACTCCAAACATAGCTTAAGTCATTTGGCTGATGAAATCCAGCGATAATATCACGCGCGCCCTCTGCAAAGGCATATCCATCGCCGGTATTTATCATAACCTCGCCATTATACATCAAATCCTCAAAACCACTAGCCCACGAAACCCAGTAAAGCCTAATAGTTATACTAAAAATGAATGCGATAAAAATCAACGCAATTGTTAGAATTCTTGAGTTAAGCCTTGTTTTGTTCATAAATTTCCTCTAATTTAATAATAAGCTTTGAAGCTATATTTTTCTTTTCAAAAAAGCAAGCTCTTATTTTAGCCTTATTTTCATAAAACTTAACATAACTTGGCTCATCGATGGCTTTTTGCATCGCTGCTTGCGTGCTAGATAGATCATTTACACCGACTAAAACGCCCCACTCATTTTCACCCATAAGCTCTTTTGCGCCACTTTTATGATCGCTTGTAATCACTAGCTTTTCACACGCTAAAGCTTCTATTAAGGCGTTTGAAAATCCTTCAAAAAGCGAGGTAAAAACAAAAGCATAGCATTTTGACATATATTTATAAGGATTATTATCAAAGCCTAAAAGATGAACTCTTTTTTCTAAATCAAGCTCTTTAATTAACGCTTCAAGATACTCTCTTAAAATACCCTCGCCTAAAATCACAAGATCCTTGTCATTATTTTTAAGTCCTGCGTAAGCTTTGATTAAAAGTTCGTGATTTTTCCCACTATCAAGCCTGCCAACGCTTAAGAAAAACGGCTTGTTAAAATCGATTGGCTCGCAGCTTAAGGCGTGAATTTTTTCTATATCGATGGCGTTGTATAAAACGCTCATTTTACGCTCATCTATGCCAAAATTATCTCTTAAATCGATTAAATTTCCCATAGAATTTGGGAAAATCCACTCCGCTTTTGGATAAAAAAACTTAAGTAAAAATTTACTAACTTTTGACTTGAAATTATCCTCTTTATAAAGCACAGATGGAGTTGAACACTCATTAAAAACCATCGGCTTTTTATCGCCAAAAACTCGCCCAAATCCAGCCACATAACAAGGTCGGTTCATCCAAACAAAATGCATATCAATGCCGAGTTTTTTACAAAGTGCTTTGTATTTTAGCCCTAAAAATGGTAGTTTTATAAGCTTTTTAAAGCCATTTTCAAATGGAGCTGATTTTTCTATAAAATGAACCTTAACTTCAGGCGCAATCTCATAAAAAATCCTCTCATTCATCAAAACCAAATGCACTTCGTATTTTTTAACAAGCTCATCAAGCAAGATACTTACAACTCGCTCAGCCCCACCACCAGCCATTGAGTATATAAAAACACTAAGCTTTTTCATTGTTTGCTCTCTTTTATAACACTATTAACCAAATTTTCCCACTTTTGCATTATATTTTTTGGGCTAAATTTATCTAAATTTAAACTTGCATTTTTAACTAAATTTTGCCTAAACTCATCATCAACCATAAGTTTTTCTAAGTTGTTAGCCAGAGCTTTTGTATCATTAATCGGTGCTAAAACTCCATCAACGCCATTTTTTATCAATTCAAGCCCACCAAAAGTAGCTGAGCTTAACCTTGCGCACCCATAAAACGCACTTTCAATCAACACATTTGGCAAACCTTCACTAGATGAGTTAAGTACAAAAATTTTAGACTTTTTATAAAGTTCGCCAACATTTTCAACATGACCTAAAAACTCAACTTTAAGCCCTAAATTTTTAGCCTTTTGCTCTAAACTCGCATGTCTTGAGCCATCTCCTGCTATGAGAATTCTCCACGTATTTAAAAGTGTTGGATTTAGCATTGATAAAGCTTCAAGTTGCCCATCATAGCCTTTTACATCTTCAAGCCTTGCTACACTCAAGATGATATTTTCTTTTTTATATTGAGTTAAATTTGATGATATTTTACCAAAAAATGGGTTATACATCAAAACGCAATTTTGGTTAAATTTTGAGTAATATTCATAGTCTTTTTTAGTCAAAACCGTAAGCGATGAAGCTTGTTTATAGGCTAAATTTCGTATAATTGTAAAAATTTTGCTTTTTAGATAATCATGTGCATTATGTTCTGTTAAAATAAGCTTGTACCAAAGCCCAAAATTTGCCACTACACACGCAACATTTGTCCAGTCAATAAAACTTATAATAACATTAGGATTTTGAGCCTTAAAACACTCTCTTAGCTTTTTATATTTATCAAATTTAGAACCACTTTTATAGACATTAAGATAAATAAATTTTATATTTTTATCAAATTTATATAAATTTTCATTTTCTTCTAATATGGCAATCGATACTTCATAACTTTTTGCAAAGTGATTAGCTATAACTTGTAAAACTCGCTCAGCTCCGCCATTTCGAAGCGCTGCAATTACAAAAAGAAGCTTTGTTTTTTCTTTCATTTTATCTCTTTATTTTTTATAAATTTTAAAACCAGATTAAAAAGCCTTTGACTATTTCTAAGTAAAATTATAAGAAATTTAAAGCTTTTATTTTTTATTGTTATAGAAAAAATACATTTTAAATTTGCTCTTGCAAAATTAGAGAACTCATGTATTTTTGGGCAAAACTCTATGATTTTAACTTCTAAAGCATTTTTTGTTTTTGCAACCTTAGTTTGAGTATATAATGCGCAATATCTTTCTTGAAAATTTTTGTAACCATCATAAAATATTTTCATTCAAAACCGCCATTTTTAAGCATATTAAGCCATTTTTGATAAATTGTTTCTATATCAAACTCAGCTATTTTTAACTTCGCATTTTTTGTTATTTGAGTAATTTTTTCATCACTCTGCATTAAAGTTCCTAGTTTTTGGCTTAGCTGATTGCTATTTCCAACCTCAAACAAAAGTCCATCAAATTCATCCCTTATGAGCTCACATCCTCCACTTGTCTTGCTAGAAATCCTAGCACATTCATAATAAATCGCTTCAATTAGCGTATTTCCAAGCCCTTCGACATAAGACGATGAAACCAAAATCTTACTCTTTTTATAAATTTCATCTATATTTTTTACATTTCCAAGAAATTTTACTTTTATTCCAAGTTCTTTTGCTAAATTCTTTAATTCTCTTTCCGACTCGCCACTACCAGCAACAGCGAATTCCCATGAATCAATCAATTTTTTATCAAGTTTAAAAATAGCTTTTAAAAATAAATCGCAACCCTTAAGCTTGATAAGTCGTCCAGCAAAAAGTACTAAATTTTGCTTTTGCAAAACAGCTTTTTGCTCTCCAAAAAACGGATTATAAATCACATTTACATTTTTAACAAATTTTTTATAATATCTGTAATCATCATGAGTTAAAACAGATAATCCATTAGCTCGTGGATAAAAAATTCTTTTTAATTTATCCCAAATTTTATCTTTTACAAGTTCAAAGCTAGTATGTTCACTAACAAAAATCGGGATTTTTAATGACCTAGTTGCCATTAATACTAAGATATTTGTACTATCCATAAACGAAATCACGCAATCAAATTTCTCATCTTTTATAAATTTTCTTAATAAAAAAATCTTTCCAAAACGCTTTTTTATATTTCCTAAAAAGCCTTTTTCGCCAACACCAAAATCAAGATTAACAAGTCTAATGTCGCTGTTTAACTCATAAAACGGCTCTGATTTATCAAATTTGGCTATGCATACTTCAAAATCTTTAGCAAATCGAGAGCTAAGAAGCGAACACACACGTTCAGCACCACCAAAACCAAGAGTCGAGATAACAAATAAAATTTTCATATACCAAATCTTTGTTTAATTTTAACTCGCCAACTAGAAAGCTTAAATAACGCAATCTTTGGCAAAAAACTCACAAACAAAAATATTATCGCCTCTTTTGTAATTTTTGTTTTTAAGCTTTTGAAAATACATCTATACATAAGTACGTAATCACCAGCAATCTTAGCATAATATGCAGCTTCTTTATATAAAAAAGCTATAAATTTTGGCTCATGCTTTAAGGCTATTTTTTGTGTTAAACTAACTGTTTTTAAATACGCATAAGCTACATTTTTTGGATATTTGCTCGCATTTGTTGTAGCAGAATCTGCTCTTAAAATTCTATAAATATAAAGAGGTTTCTTATGATAATAAACATCTTTTTCAAAAAAACGAATATATAGCTCATTTTCTCCGCCAAAAGAGTTCTCATCAAACCTAAACTCATCGATAAACTCACGTGAAAAAAGTTTAAAATACTCTCCATTAATACGACCACAATGATAATCGATTTTGCTCATTTTTCCGCTTACTTTGTATGGATTTCTTCCAGAAATTTGCTCACTTATCACCCCATCAATCTCACACAAACAATCAGCAAAAACAGTTTTATAACCACTACTTAAAAATTCAAAACACTCTTGTATCGCACTACTTTTAAGCTCATCATCATCATCCAAAATACAGATAAAATCACCATTTGCATTATCAAATCCATTGTTTTTATTTCCGTTTGGGCTTTGTTTATGAGTTGTGTTTTTAAAATATTTTAAACGCGGTTCACTAACTGCTAACTTTTTACAATAATCATAACTAAGCTCGTTTGTACTATCATCAGTTACTATAATTTCTATATTTTTATAAGTTTGATTTATAGCAGAATTTATTGCTTTTTTGAGTAATTCAAGACGATTATATGTTGGGATTATCATACTTACTAAATTTTCCATATTTTAATTTGCCTTTAAATTTTGCATCAAAAACTCTTTAGAAAATTCTCGTCTTTCTTTTAGAATTTCATTTACTCTTTGCCAATTTATAGTATTGTCTAAATTTATATCATCGATAGTTTTTATAATTCTATCTTTTATATCAAACATTTCTAAAAGCGAGTAAAACCTCTGATTTCCACGATTTTCATTTATAAAAACAAAAAATGGTTTATTAAAAATGATAGAAAAAACGCACCCGTGAAATGAATCTGTGATTATCATTTTTGCCCTACTAAACGCTCTAACCCATTCATAAACACTAACCTTATTTCCGTTTAAATCATCATCAATTGCATAAATTTCTGTAGCTAGGTTTTTGGAACATTTTTCAATTATCTCATCTTTTTCTTTATTTTTATCCAAAATATAGGTCAAAATTTTATCATCAGCCAAGCTTTTGCCAAATTTTATAAGGATATCAAACTCTGATTTATCCACAAGCAACGTTGGATCTAGCACATGAACTGCGTTTTGTTTAAAAACATCATTACAAATCTTAACTCCATTTTTTTCTCTAACAGAAATAGCTTTGAATTTAGCCAAATTTTGTATGTGTCTTTCTAAATTTTTAACTCCACCGGCAAATTCTTCACCTCCAAAGCTTGCAGCATAAGCGATTTTTATTACATCATCATTTAAAAATCCAAGCGAAAAATCCTCACTAAAACCGACAAAATATGATGGTCTAAAAACCTGGTCACTCCCCAAAACACAAGCGTCAAACTGCTTTATTTTAAAAAATTTTAAAAGCTCTTTTGAAGTTGTTATTTTTTTTGTTTTTGGATTTATCTCATTTTTAATAAATTCTTTACAATCTTTGTGATGTTTGTATGCTGTAAAATTTATATTTTGATATTTTTTCATAAAAAATAGCAAATATTTTGCTATCAAAAATTTAAGATAGTTTTTAGATAATTTTTTAGTAGAGTTTTCAATACTTATATT
This sequence comes from Campylobacter geochelonis, assembly GCF_013201685.1. Taxonomy (NCBI): domain Bacteria; kingdom Pseudomonadati; phylum Campylobacterota; class Epsilonproteobacteria; order Campylobacterales; family Campylobacteraceae; genus Campylobacter; species Campylobacter geochelonis. Next base: position 1,756,640 of record NZ_CP053844.1, read on the forward strand.
TATCAAAATCGTTTCAAATCCAAGATTTTTCAGCGCCTTATTAAGGGCATATGCTTGCAAAATTCCACCATAATTATTTACAAGAGGAAGGGTAAAAATTCCAACTTTCATCATTTTTTCCTTTAAAAATACTTTTTAAAAAGATACTTTGCTGTTTCAAATTTAGCATCCATTTTAGCAAATTTTTCTATTTTTTTAACTCTTTTTTCTACAAACTCATCACAGTCAAAATGCTCGTTTGAATACTTCTGAATTTCAAGTTTTAAGGCTAAAATTCGTTTTTTTATAATGTTTTTTGAACCATAATACACAAGTTTTTTATTAGCCATAACTCCAGCTTGTGAGCGCAAAATTAGGCTTTTGTCTATACTTTTACAAAACTCATCACTGGTTTTAAAAATCTCATCAATGATACTTGAACGCACCAAAACAAGAGAATGCCCACGATAATCAGCGATTTTATCTTCAAGCCATGCATCCATCAAAACAACATCTGCACACTTTGCAAATGTATCAATACAATTATTACAAGCAAATGGGGTAAAAGCCCTGCTTGACCACCATTTAAAAGCACTTTTATTTCTATCGTCAAAAGCGATTTCATCATCATTTTTGCTAAATTTAAACCCAAATTGCATAGCGTTTTTATCAGCAAATTTATACCTAAAATTCACACTTTTTAACTTAATGTCTTTTTTATCAAAAGCAATACTAGCTAGTTTTTGAGTGAAATTTGCACTTTTATTCTGCCCACAAACAAGTCCAATAATAAATTTAATTCTATTTTTTATTCTTGCACTTTTTGACATAGCAAGCCTAAGAGCTTTTGCAAAACAAGGAAGCGCAGTAATAGCGTATTTAAAATCATTTTTTAAAACATAGTCTAAAACTTCTTGTAAATTTAGCGGATAATAGGCTGATGAGCGAGAATTATCATCTAAACTATCAAAAACACCAAACTCAAATAAAAAATCACTTTCATTAAAACCTTTACTGTTTGACCCACGGCATGATTTAACACAGATGATTTTATCAACTAAATTTTGTTCTAACAGCTTTTTTAAAACATAGCTTCCTGCTCCACCTGATGCTGATTTTAGGCGTTCTTTTTCATCTTTGTTATAAAACTCATATCCGTTTAAGAAATAGCCTAAGTCTTCATCAAATTTGATATTTGCTGTGTTTTGATAAAGCTTTTTAGTCAATTCGTTTTCTTCAAGTTCTTTATCATAAAACGGACAAACTTTTAAGCAAATATCACAGCCTTTTATACAACCTTCGCTTAATATAGGAGTGAAATTTGCAAAGCTTGAAAGCTTCATATCTAGCACATTTGCAGGACAAAGTGGTGCGCAAACTCCACATCCAATACAGCGATTTTGTTTTACAACTTCTTTAATAACATTCATATTTTTATCCTAAATTTAGTCAAAAGTGAGTTTAATATCGCTTTTTCATACTCGTTCATCACAAATTTAACTGCTATAAAAATATAAATCAATATGTAAATTCCACCATTTACTATCAAAAACCAAATTCCACTAAATCTAATATAATGCATAAAAATCAAAATCAAACCGACATATAAGACAAATACAAAGCTCATTTTAGCGATACTTTTCCAAAACCTAATCATATCAAGCCCAACCTTGAAATGATAGTAAAAGTTCATTATAAAGATATTTAACACAACTAACGCAAACGCCGTTCCTATTGCACTTCCGACACCTCCGTATAGTTTAGCAAGTGGAATTGAGATAGCGATATTAACTAATGTCATAAAAAATGCCGCAATGGCACGAAACTTAAACATATTTTTGGCTTGAAGTATACTGATACCCAAATTTTGTATAAGTGGAATACAAACTGGAACAACCAAAATAAGCGTTATATAATAACTTATCTCATACTCAGCTCCAGCCCACAGCACAATAAATTCTCGCCCAAAAAGCACGATTAAAGAGCCGATTAAAAAAATTATATAATACTGCAACCTACCAACCTTAATCAACTCGTTTGTAAGTTCGGTATTTGTGCTATTTGACGATACCATTTTAGCCATTTTTGGAAGCATTACACCGCTGATCGTAACCGAGAGCGTTATAAACATATTATTAATTATCAAAGCAACCGAATACATTGAAACTGCCACACTTGAAGCTACAACACCAAGAATAAAGTTATCAACATTCCAATTAACTTGATCAACTATCATACCAAGAAAGATAAAAAACGAATAGGAAAAAACCTCTTTCAAAACACTTTTATCGAAGTTTTTAGGGCTAACTTGCGGGTTGATAACTCGTTTACAGTAGATAAAATCCGCTAACAAACAAGCTAAATTTATAAGCGTTACAACTACAACCATAGTTATAGCCTTATGTCCTAAAAGAAGCATTGGAACCATTAAAATAGGCATCAAAGCCGTGCGAAAAATACTAATAAGTTTTATAAAAATAAAATTCTCATAAGCACTCAAAATAGATGAATATATACTAAAAGGAAAACTTATAGCTAAATTTAGAGTCAAAAGTGCAAACATTATCCGCATTTTTGCTATCTCCTCTGTACTCATAGAAGAGCTAAAAATCGCATCTGCAAACACTACAAACAAAGCTCCAGCAATAAGTACAATAATACTCATTACAAGATATATACTAAAAATAGTTCCATGAAGTTTTTTTTCATCATCTTTGCGATTTTGTGTGATATATTTTGAAGTAAAAACAATAATAGCATTACCAAATCCAAGATCAAGTATTGCTAAATACCCTATCACACTCGCTGCTAGTGAATAAATACCAAACTCGCTTTGACCTAGCATTCTAAGCATAAAAGGAGTATAAACAAAAGCTAAAAATGTGCCTAAAAAAATATTTGCGTATGATAGCAAAACCCCTGCTCTTCGTTGTTTGTCAGGGGTTAAGATAAAAAAACTCATAAATTTGGCTTAAATTTAGGTGTTATGGTTTAGCCAAAGAGCTATTTGAATCAGTTTGCAGTTTTTTAGCTTCATCATCAACCACATCTACAAACTTCTCATCTACGAGTTTATAGACTTTATAGCGTATTTTCACATCTTTTGGAGTGTAGATTATAAGCGGTAAAGCGCTGTTATAATAAGTGCTGATTTTTGGTTCAAATTTAATAAATTTAGCCTCTTTTTTTGTGTCCCCGCACGCCATCAAAGTTCCAGCCATATCGGCTTTGGCGCTAAATTTATAGTAAACGTATCCATATCCATCTAAGTTTTTTTGCTCTAGCTTTCCACCGATAAAAAAGTGATGATTACAATCAACCTCTACGATTTTACCAAACTCAACTTCAACCTTGTAGTTCTGCTCGTTTTTAAGGGGTTTAAGAGTTAGAGTTTGCAAGCTTTCGCCATCTTTTGGCTTTGGAAAAACTGAAGTATCAAAAGCAAAAACAAGTCCAAAAAACAGCATCAAAACAGTCAAAAATTTCATCTTAAACTCCTTATAAATTTATGCTTTATTTTCCCACTCTAGCGCCGATTTTATGATAACTTTTAAATCATCATTTACCGGTTTCCAATCAGTCAAGCTTCTAAGACGGTCTGAATTTGCTATCAAACACGCTGGATCGCCATCTCTTCTAGGAGCCATTTCGACTTTAAAGTCCACGCCGCTAACCTCTTTTGCAGCCTCAATAACCTCTTTTACAGAATATCCCGTGCCATATCCTACATTAAAGATATTACTATCGTTATCTTTTAAGTATCTAAGAGCCGATAAATGCGCGTTTGCAAGATCTTCTATGTGGATGTAGTCTCTTATGCAAGTTCCATCTTTTGTATCATAATCATCGCCGAAAATCGACATTTTATCGCGTTTGCCAAGTATGGTTTGAGTAGCGACTTTGATTAGGTGTGTTGCATTTGGATAGTTTTGTCCTAAAAGCCCATCTAAGCTAGCTCCAGCTACGTTAAAATACCTTAAAATGGCATATTTAAAATTTCTATTTGCCGCAGCTGTATCTTTTAAAACCCACTCAGTCATAAGCTTGCTTCTGCCATATGCGTTTATTGGGTTTTGAGATGTGCTTTCGCTAACTTGCGCCTCATCTGGCTCGCCATAAGTTGCCGCAGTTGAACTAAATACAAAGTTTTTAACGCCGTATTTGTTACATAAGGTTATTAAATTTATAGCATTGCTTGTGTTATTTAAGTAGTATTTTAGCGGTTTTTGCGTACTTTCAAAAACTTCGATGAATGCTGCAAAGTGAATAATCGCATCAAATTTATGAGTCTTAAAAATCTCATCAAGCCTAGCAACATCTTCTAAACTAGTCTCTATAAACTCAAACTCCCCAACGCTTCTTAGCGCTTCTATGGCTTTTTGCGAGCCTTTACAAAGGTTATCTATGATAGTTAGCTCGTGTTTGTTCTCTTCTAAAAGCGCCTTGGCGACGTGACTGCCGATATATCCAGCTCCACCAGTTATAAGAATTTTCATATTTTCTCCTTAAATTGTTGTGATTATACCTAAAAAAGGTATTAATTTAGCCTTCAAGCCTCATAAGCTATGCTTTTTTGCTTTGAATTTTAAAAAACAAAACTCTTTTTATCTAGCTACTTACGCGCGAACAAACCCCGCTAAAAAGCCATATTAAGCTCTGTTTATAAATTTATTATCATTTTGTATCTAAAAACCCAGCAACTAAACGACAAAGCCGTTTTTACTCGTTAGAAATTTTCAAACTTTTTAACGTTAAAATAAAATACAAATTTATCCCTAACGCGCTATTTTAAGCTAAATTTCATCTCTAAAACGCATAAAAACTGGAAATCGCGGTTTGTTATTTTTAGTTAAATTTTGATATTTATATGTTATTATAGAGCCGATTTTAGGGGGATTTGCACGCATTTTATCGCTAAAGCCAGAACCTAGCCTAAACTCAACTCCACTTTTTTCATCAAGACATAAAACTGAGCCCATTTTATCTTTAAATTTTCCTTTTCCAGCGATGATTTTTAGCACTTTGCACTCACTATCGTGAAATTTTTTAACCTTTAAAATTTTATCGCTTCGACCACTTTTATACTCAGCTTTTGGATCTCTAACGACTGCGCCCTCGCCACCATTTTTTAAAATTTCATCTAAAAATTGATTTAAATGCTCTGTGTTTTTTACTGGAATTTGCTCTATTATCACGATATTTTTGTTTGGATTTTTATCTAAAAATTTCTTTAAAACCGCTAATCTTTGGGTTAAATTTCCATTTTCATCAGGAACGTCAAATATCATAAATTTAACCCCACTCCACTCATCGCTTGGTTTTTTATCAGCAACTATAGAAAAAACTCTTTCAAACTCCCCACGTTTAGTAAAAAGCTCTCCATCGATTTTAAACGGTGGAAAATTTTCTTTCCATTTAGCTGGAGCATAAATTTCGTTGCCATTTCTACTTTTTAAACTCTTACCATCCCAAATCGCCCTAACGCCGTCGTATTTCTCGCTCATCACCCAGCCACTTAGATTTTCATCGCCTCTAAACTCGTTTAAAAGCATAACATCTTTAGCAAAAACAATGCTAAAAAGCAGCAAAAACAGGGCTAAAACTCTCAAATTCTATCCTTATGCAAACTAGACTCTTTTTAACTCATCTTTTATAAATTGCGTAAAAATCGGCGTATAACTCATACCAAATCTCTCTTTTAGCAGATACTCACTCATCGCGTCCAAATAACTTGCATAATCTTCAAGAGTCAAATTTCCGCGCAAAAGCTCGTATTTTAGGAAAAGCCAGTATGTATTTAGCGTATCACTTTGACAATACTCATCGATTTTATCTTGCTTTTTATCATAAAAAAGCTCTAAAACCTGCGAGCCTTCGACTTCGTATTTACCAGGTAGATTTAGCGCACAACAAAGATTATCAAGCTTTAGTCCAGAAACAGCTCTAAATTCGCTAATATGATCTAATAAATCAAGGTGAAAGCGCCCATCATAGCGACTTCTGTAATTTTCCCACTTGTTTTTGTTAAATTCGCGGTTTTCTACTTCAAAGTATGCAGGCGCACTTATATTATACCTCATCGCCCTAACCATAAGCATCGGAAGGTCAAATCCACGTCCATTAAAGCTGATTAGGCGTGGTTGATGGGAATTTATAAATTTTAAAAATTTAGTTATGATTTGCTCTTCATTTTCCCCCTCAATCGTATTTACACGCAAAAATTTACCAAATTTATCCGCCATAACCGCACTTATACTAACAACTTGATGGAAGCAAACTGGTAAAAAATCACTTCCATTTTTCTCTTTAAAAACTTCCATAGCTTTATAGCTTAGCTTTTTGTGATTTAGCACCTTTTCTTCGCTTGTATCACTAGACTCATAACAACTATCAACAACCTCTTTTTCAAGCACTCTAAGTAGACTTTGCGTATCAGGGACTGTTTCGCAGTCAAAAACGCATATTAGCTCTTGTTTTATCATACAAACGCCCTTAGATAGGATTTTTCTATAAGCTCGTTTTCTTTAAATTCACTCATCGCATAAAAGGCTAAATTTGGGTTTTTCAAAAGCTCTCTGCCATATGCAACCATATCGCAAACATCTCCTAAAAGTAGCGCTTCTCCTTGAGATGGCGTGGTTATAAGTCCAACTGCAATCACTGGCAAATTTACTACTTTTTTTATCTCTTTTGCATAATCACACTGATAAAACGGAACAAATTTAGGCACAAGGCTAGGTTTTTCGTGATTTCCGCCAGCACTTACATGGATATATACTCCGCCAAAATCTTGGATAAGCTTTGCAAGTTTTAAACTATCATCTAAACCAAAACCACCCACTTCCCACTCATCAGCGCTGATTCTAACGCCAAATTCAACGCCCTCACACCTAAGCCCATCCATCACTTCGCAAAGCAGTTTAACTCTGTTTTCAAAACTCCCACCAAATTCATCTTTTCTTAAATTTGTAAGTGGGCTTAAAAACTCGTGCAAAAGATATCCATGCGCAGCGTGAAGCTCTACTAAGTCATATCCAGCCGCAACCGCCCTTTTTCCTGCTTGCACAAAAGCCTCTTTTATAGAAGCGATTTCTTCAAGGCTAAGCTCTAAAGGCTCGCTGTATTTTTCACTAAATTTAATAGCACTTGGAGCAACACAACGCGAGTCATCACACTCACTTTTTCGCCCTGCATGAGCAAGCTGGACTGCGATTGAAGCTCCAAATTTATGGCACTGTTTTACAAGCTCTTTGTGATACTCTATCTGCTCATCATTCCAAAGTCCTAAATCATCATTTGTTATCCGCCCTCTAGCTTCAACTGCTGTGGCTTCAACGATGATTAACCCAACTCCACCTAAAGCGCGAGTTGCGTAGTGAAGGTTGTGAAAACATCTTGGAAAACCGTTGTTGTTTTTAGCTTTATAAGTGCACATTGGAGGCATTACGATGCGATTTTTAACTGTGGTTTTGCCTAGAGTTATAGGCGTAAGTATTTTTGACATAAGTTTTCCTTTTAAAGGTAGAAATTTGGCTAAGTTAGCCAAATTTATTTATCTTGATTTTTATCCCAGCAAAGAGTGGTTTTACCCTCTTCATCGGTGGTTACATCGCCCATTCCCATGATGTTATATCCAGCATCGACATAGTGAATTTCGCCTGTTACACCACTTGAAAGATCGCTTAAAAGATACATTCCGCTCTTGCCAACATCTTCTATGCTAACATTTCGTTTAAGTGGGGCATTTTGCTCGTTCCATTTTAAAATCATACGAAAATCCCCTATCCCACTTGCTGCTAATGTTTTAATCGGACCTGCCGAAATAGCATTTACTCTTATATTTTGCGCTCCTAAATCCCTCGCAAGGTATTTAACAGCGCTATCAAGTGCTGCTTTTGCCACGCCCATAACGTTATAATGCGGGATAAATCTCTCTCCGCCTAAATAAGTTAGCGTAAGAATCGAGCCACCATCATTAAGCAGTGGTAAAACCGCCTTTGTAAGACTTAAAAGCGAATAAACCGAAGTTTGCATAGCAACATCAAACGCCTCTTTTGTAGTATCTACAAACCTGCCCTCTAGCGCCTCTTTTGGAGCATAAGCAACAGCGTGAAGTACAAAGTCAAATTTGCCAAAATCACGCTCTAAATTTACTACCAAAGCTTTAAAATGCTCTTCGTTATTTACATCAAGTTCATAAATTTTATCACTTCCAAGCTCAGCTGCAATCGGCTCAACTCGCTTTTTAAGCGCATCATTTAAGTATGTAAATGCTAGTTCTGCGCCTTGCTCACGACATGCTTTAGCGATACCATAAGCGATTGATTTTGTATTTGCAACGCCAACTATAAGCCCTTTTTTGCCTTTTAAAATCATTTCTTGTCCTTATTTTTATTTGTTAAAATTTCTACTATTATTTGATTAAGTTTTTCTAAGTCAAGCTCTTCAATACTGCCATCTTTTTTTATTATCTTTATTCCCTTAATTCTTACTTCTACCATTTCTTGTAATTTTTTATACAAACTTTCTTTTGCTATTTTACCTTCAGCTACTCCAACAACCATATCTTCCATGTTTAAATAATAATCGTCAATATCAGCTCCTGGAAAATTCATTTCTATAAAAGCTCTTCCAAGCTGTATAGAAGTTCTCTTGTTCCCATCTAAAAATGGATGAAATTTTATACAAGAGTGTATTAGATGGGTTAATTTTTCAATAAAATCTGAATAATAATCATCATTTTGTATTTGCTTTAAAGCTGAGTCTAAATAACCTAATTGGATTTCATTATATCCTCCTAAGCCACCAGATGTTGCAATTATTTGCTCATGAAATTCGATTGCTTGCTTTAAAGTTAAATACTTCATTTATTCTTTAATCTCTCTAAAACTTCTCTATTTTTTTTCTGATTAATTATATTTTGCATTTTATCTTTAAGTTTTTTAAACTCGTCATCAGACAAAGTATTGTTACTGTTTTCAATACTACTATATGTCCTTATTTTTGCTTTTTTTTGTTCATTTGCTGTTTTAAAAATTGCAAGATACAAGGCTTGATACATCTCTGTTTTGAATTTTGTAATTTCATCATCATTCATATCTTCTAATGAAATTTCTAATCTCTTCTCACTAAATTCCATATCTTTAATATCCATTGTTATCCCCAAACCAAATTTATTAAATTTAAAAGCTATTTTCTTCCAGCTTTTTCTATCAGCTTTAAAAACTCAGTCGCAACCAGACTAGCTCCACCTACCAAAACTCCATCGCAAAGCTCTATTTTAGCGATTTCACTTATGTTTTTTTCATTTACACTTCCGCCATAGAGCAAAGGCGCGGTTGTAAAAGTAGCGATATGTTCTAAAACTTCATGGATAATCTCGCCATTAGCGACTTTTCCAGTGCCTATCGCCCAAATTGGCTCATAAGCGATAATTAGCTTTTTATAACTTAAATCTATGTTTTTAAGTTGGCTTGCTAAAAACTCCTTTGTAGAACCGTTCATATGCACCACATCGCTCTCGCCGATACAATAAACTATATCCCAACCTTCTCTTGCTGCAAAGTCAAATTTAGCTTTTAGCAAACTCTCATCCTCGCCAAGTAGCACTCGCCTCTCGCTATGTCCGATAAGAACAGTTTTTATATCAAACTCATCAAGCATATCTTTGCCGATTTCGCCTGTGTATGAGCCGTTTTTTACCGGATAGAAATTTTGCGCACCTTGAGTAAATTTAAACTCGCCTTTACTAAAAGCACTTGCTGGAGGAAAAACAAGCACTTTTTCATCGCTAATGCCCTCATCAAGAGCTTTTGCATAGTAAGAAAAGCTCTGTCTTGTGTGGTTACACTTTAAATTTGCTGCATATATCAATCTTCTTCCTTTTTAAGTAGCACTTTAACGCCTGGAAGCTCTTTGCCCTCTATTAACTCTAAGCTTGCTCCACCGCCAGTTGATATAAACGTTATCTCATCTGTATCGCCAGCGCGCTCCACAACATCGGCTGTATCGCCACCACCAACAACCGTTGTTGCTGGGCTTTCTGCGATGGCATGGCTGATTCTAAAACTTCCTCTTGCAAATTTATCTATCTCAAAAACACCCATCGGACCATTCCACCAAATCGTTTGCGCATCATCAATCGCCTCTTTAAAAAGCACAACAGTAGCAGGTCCTATATCAAGCCCCATCCAGCCATTTGGTATCTCTTGCGCTGTTACGTACTTCATAACACTATCTTGCGAGCAAGTAGGCGCTGCAATCGCATCAACTGGAAGATAAATTTTAACTCCAAGTTCTTTGCCTTTGTTTAGGATTTTAAGCGCATCATCTATCAAATTCTCTTCTAAAAGTGAGTTTCCTATATCATATCCAAGCGCTTTTAAGAAAGTAAATGCCATACCGCCGCCGATGATTAGCTTATCGATTTTTGGAAGTAGGTTTTTAAGCGCTTGAAGCTTGCCGCTTACTTTACTTCCACCAACAACCGCTACAAAAGGGCGCGCTGGACGTTTTATAAGATTTTGTGCAAAAGCTATCTCTTTTTGAAGCAAAAATCCAGCCGCCTTATGCTCATCATCATAAAATTTAGTTATCGCTTCAACCGAAGCGTGCGCTCTGTGACATACGCCAAATGCGTCATTTACATAATACGTCCCATACGAAGCTAGCTTTTTAGCAAACAAAGCATCGTTTTTTGTCTCGCCCTTTTCAAAACGAAGATTATCAAGTAGTAAAATCTCGCCAGCTTTTAGCGTATCGACCGCTTCACTAGCTTGCTCTCCAACAACATCTTTAACAAATTTAACCTCACGTTGCAAAAGTCTTGAAAGGCGTTTTGAAACTGGCTCAAGTGAAAGCTTATCTTCAAAACCCTCTTTTGGACGACCCAAATGGCTAGCTAAAATCACGCTACAACCCTCATCTAAGCAGTAGCGGATAGTTGCGATGGCTGAGCGAATTCGCCTATCATCTGTGATATTTCTATATTCATCCATTGGTACGTTAAAATCACATCTTATAAAAACCTTAGCATCTTTTGTAAAATTCATATCTTTAACTGATAAAAGCTCTCTCATCTCTTAGCCCCTATTTTTCATCGCATAAACTGCTAAGTCTACAAGTCTGGTGCTATAACCCCACTCATTATCATACCATGCCATGACTTTTACCATATTTGAATCAACAACCCCAGTTACATCTTTAGCTACGATACTTGAGTAACTTGATGAGATAAAATCACTCGAAACTCTCTCGTCCTCATCAACTAGTAAAATTCCTCTCATCGAACCATTTGCATACTCGCTAAATGCGGCATTTACCTCTTGAGCGGTTACATCTTTAGATACCAAAACGCTTAAATCAACCATAGAAACATTTGGCACTGGAACTCTTAAAGATAGTCCATTTAACTTGCCTTTTAAATTTGGAAGCACTAAAGAAATCGCTTTTGCAGCGCCTGTTGTGGTAGGTATTATATTAATCGCAGCCGCTCTACTTTTTCTAAAATCTTTACCCTTTACATCTAGTAAATTTTGGCTTGCTGTGTATGCGTGAGCTGTAGTCATGTAGCCTTTTACTATGCCAAATTTCTCATCTATAACTTTTGCAATCGGCGCTAAACAGTTTGTAGTACAACTTGCGTTTGAAATGATATTTTGCCCTTTGTAAGTATGCTCATTTACACCCATAACAAAAGTTGGCGTATCATCTTTAGCAGGTGCACTCATTACTACAAGCTTCATACCCATATCGATATATGCTTGGCATTTTTGCGTGGTTAAAAACGCACCCGTGCACTCTAGCACGACTTCTGCGCCAAATTCTTTAAACCCAAGTTCTTGCGGATCTCTAGTTGAGAAAACGCGGATTTTCTTGCCATCAACTGCGATATAATCATCATCTATAACTTCAACTTTTTTTTTGAATTCTCTATGAACAGAATCATACTGTAACAAATATCTAGTTATATCTCTTTTGGCTGTATCGTTTATCGCTACAAGCTCCACATCATCTCTATCTAAGATAATTCTAGCCGCGCATCTTCCTATGCGGCCAAAACCGTTAATTGCAACTTTTAATGCCATATAATATCCTTTTGGGTATAATTTTGCTAATTTTACAAAAATTGAGGTTAAAAAACGTTAAATGAAGATTGCACTTTATGGCGGAAGTTTCGATCCGCCTCATTTAGGACACGATGGCGTTGTAAAAGTGGTTTTAGCAAATTTAGTTATAGACAAGCTTATCATCATGCCAACCTTTATAAATCCCTTTAAATCAGACTTTTGCGCCCCACCAGAGCTTAGATTAAAATGGGTTAAGAAAATTTGGCAAAATTTAGATAAAGTTGAAATTTGTGATTATGAAATTTTACAAAACCGCCCAGTTCCTAGCATAGAAAGTGTTTTATGGCTTAAAAAAAAGTATGATATAGAAAAACTATATCTTATCATAGGAGCAGATCACTTAAGTTCGCTTCATTTATGGGATGAGTTTGAAAGGCTCAAAAATTTAGTAAAGTTTGTAGTTATCGCTCGCGATGGGATAAAAATACCACCAAATTTGCAAAAAATTGATTTAAATGTTAATATCTCATCCACAAAAATACGAAATCTCATCAGCGAAGATGGAATTTTACCTCAAATTCGCGAAAGTGTGATTAAATTTTATCAAGGATTAAAAATGGAAAAAAGAGTAAAAGCCATAACTGAGCTTTTAGACACAAAAAAGGCTGAAAACATCGAAGTTATCGATATGAGCGAGAAAGAGTATATGGCTAAATTTGTCATCATAGCAACCACTTTAACAGGTCGCCATGCGCTATCTTTGGTTGATGATTTAAAAGGGGTTTTAAAACCTTTTAAAGAGAAATTTTTAAATATTGAAAGTAGCGATGAGTGGAGCGTGATTGATCTTGGCGATATTATAGTTCACTTAATGAGCGAAACTTATAGAGAAAAATACAACATCGAAGAGTTTTTAGAAAAGCTTAAAAAAGAGCAAATTTAACACCACTTTTTCCAAATTTAGCCAAAATTTACTACTTAAATTAAGCTAAATTTGGCTAAATTTACCGCTTTATTCTACAAATTTTAACAAAAGGCAAAAAGTGCAAAGACAGACTTGGAGTAACAAACTAACCTATATTTTAACCGTTGCTGGAGCGACTATCGGCTTTGGCTGTACTTGGAGGTTTCCTTATTTAGTAGGAGAAAATGGCGGTGGGGCGTATGTTCTAGTCTTTTGTATAGCGATGATAGCGCTTGGAATTCCGATGATTTTAGTTGAAAATGTTATCGGAAGAAGAGCGATGAAAAACTCAGTTGATGCATTTGGCGTGGCTAAAAAAGATGGCACAAAAATAAACAAAGCATGGAAAATCGTAGGCTATATGGGCTTGGTTGGCTCGTTTGGAATTTTAGCTTACTATATGGTTCTTGGCGGCTGGGTTATGACATATATAGCAAATATTTTGATGGGGAATTTTGACCTCTCAGCTAAAATCACAGATCAAGCCTACACAACTGCTTTTTATGATAATAATATAGCTAATAATCCGCTAATGGTGGGACTTTATACCTTTATTTTCGTTGCGATAAACTGGTATATCTTAAAAAAAGGCATAATCGATGGCATTGAAAAGTATGTTAAATTTCTTATGCCAGCACTTTTTTTATGCTTTCTTGCGATAATTGCAAACAACTTAACGCTCGATGGCGCGGCTGAGGGGATAAAATTTTATCTTAGTGTAGATTTTTCTAAAATCACTCCAAAACTTCTAATCGACGTTCTAGGACAAGTCTTTTTTGCGCTATCTTTGGGATTTGGCGTTATGATAACGTTATCAAGTTTTTTAAACAAAGATGAGAAGCTTTTTCAAACTGCAACCATAACAGGCGTGCTAAATACAGTCATAGCAGTTTTAGCTGGCTTTATGATATTCCCAACCCTTTTTACAGCAGGACTTGAGCCAAGTAGTGGTCCATCTTTGGTTTTTAAAAGCCTTCCGATTGCCTTTTCTCATATGCCATTTGGCAACGTTATAGCGGTGGTTTTTTTCTTGATTTTATTAATCGCAGCCCTAACAACATCAATAACGATATATCAAGTTATCATCAATGTAGTTGAAGAGCGCTTTAAAATCTCTATCACAAAGGCTACAAACTACACTCTTGGCGGCATTTTTCTTTTAGGAAACATACCTTGCTTGCTTTCAGATGGAGTTTTGTCAAACGTGCGTATTTTAGGGCGCTCTGTCTTTGATGCGTTTGATTTTATCAGTGCAAATATATTCTTTGTTTTAACAGCACTTCTTTGCTCTCTTTATGTTGGCTGGGTCTTAAAAGATGATGCATTAGCAGAGATTACTAACGAGCATACAGTCGATATCAAAAAGGCAAAGGCTTGGCTGATTTATGTCAAATACATCTTGCCAGTTATCATTTTAGTTGTCTTTTTATACGGCATAAAATCAATCTAAACTCGCGCTTTTAAAAAGCTAAATTTATATGAATTTTTAATATAAATTTAGCTTTTATTCTTAATATTTTATAAATTTATATTCATTTTAACTTTATAAAAATTTATTTTTAATATCTTTAGTAAAATTTACTTTTTCAAAGGTAAATGTCTAAATTTACTTTGCTTTTTAAAGCAGTAAAATGTGATATAAATTTATATTTTATAGCTAAATTTAGTTGTTACTTTTAGTAAAATTTAGTATTTTTATGATAGTTTTATTTTTTAGATATTTTTTAATTTACAAATTTAGATGTGTGCTAAATTTAAATGCCTTTTTATGATGATAAAATCAAGCTTTTATCAAAATTTGCAAATTTAAGCAAGAAATATAGTGTAAATGTTCGTTTATAGCTTTGTTAAAATATTTTATATAAATTTAAAAACAAAATATATTTATAAAAATTTAAAGCAAGGCTCAATTTAGCAATACTTTTTGCTAAAAAATAGCAAATTTATCCACAAACCAGCGAGTCTAAACGCATAAGCTAAATTTAAGCTAAAAAAATGCAAATGCGTTTTAAACTAAATTAGCCTAAATTTAGCCTAATTTATCGCATAGCCACAAAAATTCTACGCATTTTTAAAAAACACTTTAAAATTGCTAATTTAACTGCAAATTTCTATTTTTATACGAAGTGGCAGCTAAAAATTTTTGAGAAACATATTTTCAAATCATTAAATTTAGCTTAAAACCAAAGTCGCCACATATCCAAACCCGACCAACCAGCAAAGCAAGATAAAAGCTAAGATAAATGGCTTTTTACCAGCGCTTTTTAAGATATCTTTTCTAATACCAAGCCCAAGCGCAACCATCGCAACGCTTAACAAAATCGTATCGGCAAAATTTAAATACGGCAAAACTAAAGCTCTAAAATCACCAGTAAACAACGAGCCAACCCCAACAGCGACTAAAAACCAAATCGCAAAGTATGGGATAGAACCTTTAACTCCCTTATTAGCGCTATCGCCAGCAATCATAAAATTTTTAGCAACTCCCATCATCATTAAAAACGGCACAAGCATTAGCACTCTAAGCATTTTTATAATCACACTTAACTCTTCGCCCTCACCTCCAACAGCACATCCAGCAGCGACTGCGTGAGCCACTTCATGAAGTGTGCCACCCATATAAAAGCCCATTTGAGAGGCGTTAATGTCAAAAACTCCAGCCTTAAAAAGCAAAGGATATACAAACATCATCATCGTGCCAAAAACAACAACCGTACAAACCGCAACGCCAACTCTAGCGCTTCCTCCTTTTACAACGCTTTCAGTAGCTAAAACTGCCGCCGCCCCACAAATCGAGCTTCCAGCGCTTATAAGAATACAGCTTTTTTTATCAAGCCCAATCATCCGGCCGACAAAATAACCGATAAAAAATGTAGTAAAAACTATCAAAAACGCCATGCTTACACCACCAACGCCAACGAGTGCGATTTCATAAACTGTGATTCTAAACCCATAAAATATAATTCCAAGTCGCAAAATTTGCTTTGTTGATATAGCGATAACTGATGTTTTTTTAAGCAAATTTGTCGAATTTTTAGCTGTATTTGCAAAAATTGCTCCTAAAATTACAGCGATTATAAGTGGACTTATGGCTAAAGTTTTGACTGGTTTTAACTCCGAAATCAAAAAAGCCAACGAAGTTATAACCATAATGATAACCCACGAACTTACTTTTCTATAAAAATATAATTTTTTTGTGCTTTTTTCGTTGAATTTTTCTCTTTTTGTTACACTATGAAAGTGCCTATTTGGCTTGTTTTTGTTCATTTTTTCACCTGTTATATTAGTTTTTTAAAATAAATCCCATAATTATATCTAAAATTTTTATATAAAGTTGCTATTTATTTTGCTATAATTAAAGAATATTTTTTATAAAGGAATCTTATGACACTTAAACAAATAGAGTATTTTTTAAAAGTTTGCGAACTAAGACAGATTAGCGAGTGTTCTAAATTCTTCGGAATTTCTCAATCAGCTATGTCTATTGCCATAAAAAACCTTGAAATATCTTTAAATGGAAATCTGTTTGACAGAAGAGGTAAAAGTCTAATCCTAAACGAAAGAGGCAGGGCTTTTTTAAATTCTATCACTCCAGTGTATTATAAAATTTTAGAAATAGAAAAAAATATGAGGAACTCTAGTATGTTTGACATAAGCATAATGTCTAGTCAAAACGTCGGAAACTACCTACTTCCTTATATCTTAAGCGATTTTACAAATAAAGATTTTAACATTGATTTAGATGTTATAATATGCAACACTGAAAGAATTTTAGAATTTATCAAAAAAAATAAGTGCGATATAGGCTTGATTGAAAACAACCTAAGAGATAACGAAGTCAGCTCTATAAAAATTTGTAATGACGAACTTGTTGTTGTAACTGGCGATAAGAGATTTCAAGATAGAGAATTTAGCATAGCAGAAATAGCAAATTTAGGCTGGGTTGTAAGAGAAAAAGGCTCTGGAACTAGAGATATTTTGTTTGAAAATTTACCAAAAAATCTTAGCTTAAACGTTATTTTAGAACTAACTTCAACAGAGTCTATAAAAAGATGTATAAAAAATAAAACTCTTTTTACCTGTATGCCAAAGTTTGCTCTTAAAGGCGAACTTGATGATGGACTTTATGAGGTTAAAATACGAGGCGTTAAATTCTTAAGAGATCTTTCTATAGTCTATGCTAAAGATAAAGATGAGAGTGAAACATTCTCAAGAGTTATAAACATCTTAGTCGAAAAGATAAGGATGTATCACAACAACCTTACTTTATAAAATGGCTGAAATTTTATCATATAAGCTTAAAATTTCATCTCTTTTTATGATATAGCTGTTTTTGTTAGCTATTAGGTGAGCTGAACTTTGCATGATAACTTCAGCCACCTTAAGTCCGTTTTGTTTCATAGTAGCGCCCGTTTCTACGTTATCAACTATCGCATCAGCTAGCCCGATTAAAGGAGCTAGTTCGATTGAGCCATAAAGTTTTATGATTTTAACTGGTGTTGCTTTTGAGGCAAAATACTCGCGCGTTATATTTGGCATTTTAGTTGCGATTTTAATGCCTGGGTTGTTGTAGTCTAACTCATACTCGTTTCTAACTCCAACACAAATTCTACACCTTCCTATACCCAAATCCAAAAGTCTTAAAACATCTGGTTTATGCTCTTCAAGCACATCTAGCCCAACCACTCCGATATCAGCAGCTCCGTTTGATACGTAAGTTGGTATGTCTTGATTTCTAACAGCTAAAAAACGAAAATTTCCCTCTTCCATGATAAGTTTTCTATCTTCAAAAAGAAAATCACTTTTAAAAATTTGTCTAAAAATTTTAAGCGTATCATCTGCGATTCGTCCCTTTGGAAGAGCTACTGTTATCATTTTAAATCCTTTTGTTTTATTGCTTTTAACATACCTCGAAAGACTAAATTTTTATCAAAAATAGCATTATCAAAAAATTTAGCAAAAAAGCTACCATCTCCACCGGTAAAAAATATCTTTTGATTTTTAGCAATATCTTTTATAGATAAAATTATAGGCATAACCACGCCATAAGTTACCGCATCGGCTGTTTTTTGCGGGATAGCGTTTGGGTCTATCTGAGAGTTAAATGGAATTTTTAAAGCTGGAGAAATCTCTTCATAAGCCTTTAAATACGAGCTAATCCCAGGAAGTATAAAGCCGCCAAGATGCCTGTTTTCAAGCATCGCATCAACAGTTATAGCACTTCCTGCATCAACCACAACTCCATTTTCGATAGTATAACAACCCGCTATTCTATCGATTCCTAGCCCTTTATAGGCCGTATCAAACTCAAAGCATGAAGCTATATCGATAAATTTAGAACTTTTTGGGCTAAATTTAGAATTTACATTTATATAGTATATATTTTGGGTTGGCAAATAGCTATTTAAAGCCTCTATGCTCATATGAGAAATTTTGCCATTATCATAAATTTTTGCAGAAAAGTTGCCTATATCACACAAAAGCATAACTACTCCAGCCTTTTTCTTTTAGTAAATTTAGGCTTTTTGAACAAATTTGAGAGTTATAAAAAAAGAGTTTTTTTTTGATAACTTTCCCCTCATCATCAGCTACTAAATTTGAAATCTCTTCTAAAATCGCAACATCTTTTTGTAAAAATCTACTAAGCGCATCTCTTATAAAAATCAAAGTATTATTTGACTTCATATCCACAGCAAACAAGGCGCTATAAGACTTTGAACGGGTAAATTTTGATAGTTCTATGCTTTTTGTTTTTTTAAAAAGCATACCTTTTTCTATCAAAATTTCCGTTAGTTTTTGGTTCATTAATCAAGCTTTAAATATCTATCATCATAGTAAAAAGCGTCGCTTCCAGTAAAACTTTTATCATCTATCTCATCGCTTAGCTCAAAAATTTGAGGGTTTTGTAAATTTAAATCTGTCTTTATAAAATATCCAGTTTTTTCAAAGATATATAAGCTATCGTTTTTAGCGATAACACCCGAATAGATGGCGAATTTAAACTTGTTTTGCGCAACTTCGTTTAAATTTAAATCATACACTTTTATAACTCCATCTTTTTTAAGAATATAAAATTTATCCTTATATCTTAATACATCTTTTATATCTTCTACTAATCTTTTATTTCCTGTCGGGCTAAGAAGCACAAGGTTTGTGTTTGTTGCAGCATACATAGTTTGTCCGACCATATCTAAAAATATAATATTATTAAAAAACGGCTCGGTGCTTACAAACATATCTTGCATAATTCTTGCACTTGCTCTATGAACTATAAAAAGCCTTCCATCAAGAGATGGATATACGATGATATCTTCGATAAAAAGCGGTGAGGCAGTTCTTGAATCTATCGTAAAAACGCTTGGAAATTTTTGGGCTAGAACTGTTTTGTTTGATGAAATTTTTATTAGATAAATAGCGTTATCTGCAGAAACTAAAGCCAAATCATCTCCATTAATACTAGCAGAAACTACCTGCTCATCAAAATCATTTTCAAGCAAAATATTTCCAGCACTATCTCTAAGTTTAAAATTTCCATTTAAATTTGAAGATGCAAATTTGCCATCAAATTCTCCTAAAAATTTCTCGCCTTTTTCAAGCTTAAAACCACTAAAAACGCCATTTTTAGTAACTATCGTGCCGTCTTTTAAAGTAGCGCCATTTATGGTAGTTTGGGCTATATTATCTGGTAATTTATACTCATAAGATACTTCACCTTTTATCTCTTCATCTTGTGGTGAGAAATACTGTCTTTTTGTAGAACAACCAGCTAGTAAAAGTGATGCTAAAACTGCTGTAATTATTACATTTTTTTTCATTTTTTACTTCCGTTGTAGTGTCTTAAATTTCTTGCTATATTGCTAAGTTGTGAATTTGGTGGAATTTTTGCAAATTCACTTTTTGCAGCTTCGATTTTACCCTCTTTTAAAAGTGTATAACCTTTCATAAAAGCAGAGTATGCACTCATCATCTCGCCACTATCCTCTCCTGCTTCAAATTTTATAATATTTTGAAGTATTGGATCAAGTGCCGTGTTGCTTGCTAGCTCTTTGATTTTAGCTGTGTCGTTTGCATCTAAGGCTTGTCTAAGTTCATAAATAGCAAAAAGATTTTTATCTTTTGACTTAAGCTCATCTTTTGCTTTTTGGTTGTTTGGATCTGCTACAAGCTCACTATAAGCTTTATGAGCGCTTTGAAATCTATTATCTTCGATATAGTTAAACAAGCTGTATCCCAAAACAACAACAACTAAAACTACAAAAATAGCTATCAGCATCTTTTTGTATTTTCTAACAAACATCTCACTTTTTATAATGTTCTCTAAAAATTGCTCTTCTGAGCCTATACTTTGTTGCACATCTTTGATATCATCTTTAATAGCCAAAAAACATCCTTTAAAAAATAAATATTGCACAATTGTAGCATAAAATATTTTAAATACCGCCTAATATAAGCTAATTTGTGTTATAATAAAAAGATTTTTTATTGTTTATGAAAGGAAAAGATATATGGCGATAGATGATAACCTACTAAATAAGCTTGAAAAGCTAAGTGCTTTAAAAATTGAAGATGACAAAAGAGAAGAGATAAAATCCCAACTTGATAAAATTGTAAATTTTGTAGAAATTTTAAACGAGCTTGATTTAGACAAAAACAAAGTAGCGGTTAGTACCATATCTGGCGGAACTCCTCTTAGAGAAGATGAACCAAATAACGATAAAGAGATTATAGATATTATTTTAAACCACGCTCCAAGCACAGATGCAAGCTTTTTTGTAGTCCCAAAAATCATAGAATAAGTCTTAAACTATGGAAGAAAAAAGAAATTTAAACATAGATATCCAATCCCTTCTTAAGGTAGTTGTTCAAAACAAAGCGAGCGACCTTCACTTAGTAAGCAGAAGTGCTCCACAAGTTAGAATTGATGGCAAGCTTAGACCACTTGCTATGGACGCACTTTCTGGATCAGATATAGAGTATCTTTGCTACGCTGTTATAACCGACTCGCAAAAAAGCGAGCTTGAAGAAAACAGAGAGCTTGACTTTGCGCTTGAGATACCAAACATCGGTCGTTTCAGGGGTAACTACTATTATACTATGAATGGCGACTTAGCGGCTGCTTTTCGTATCATTCCTATAACTATACCATCACTTGATGATTTAAAAGCTCCATCTATCTTTAAAGAGATAGTAAAAAGAGAAAAGGGTATGATACTAGTAACTGGACCAACAGGTAGCGGTAAGTCAACAACCCTAGCAGCGATGTTAAATGAGATAAATTTAACTGAGCGAAAACATATAATCACAGTTGAAGATCCAGTTGAGTTTGTTCATCAAAACAACAAAGCGCTTTTTTCTCACAGAAACATAGGAACTGATACTAAATCTTACGCAAGAGCGTTAAAATACTCTCTTCGTGAAGATCCAGATATCATACTAGTTGGTGAGATGAGGGATAAAGAGACTATCTCGATTGCCATCACCGCAGCTGAAACAGGACACCTTGTTTTTGGAACACTGCACACAAACTCAGCAATACAAACAATAAACCGTATCACAGATAGCTTTGATGGAGGTGAGCAAACGCAAGTTAGAAACATGCTTTCGGTTTCACTAACTGCGATTATCTCTCAATCACTTCTTCCAAAAATAGGTGGCGGAAGGCTTGCTGCTCATGAGATTTTAATCAACAACAACGCTATTGCAAACCTTATTAGAGAAGATAAAGTTCATCAAATTTACTCTCAAATGCAACTTAACCAGCAACAAACTGGCATGACAACGCAAACTCAATCTTTTGTAAAAGCTATTAGAGCAAATTTGATAACAAAAGAAAATGCTCTTAGATATTCAACAAATCTTCAAGAGCTTACAAATGTTATAGGAGCGTAAATGGGTAGTGCAAACTGGCTAGATATAATTTCGCTTGCTTTGATACTGATTTTTGGTTTAAAAGGGCTAAAAAGCGGTATGATAAGAGAAATTTTTGGTATTATTGGAATGATAGGTGGATTTATAGCTGCTATAAAATACAAAGCCGTAGTTGGAAAGTGGATAAGTGCTAATGTCTATAACCTAAACCAAATCGGACTAATGAATGGAAATGGCACAGAGATAGTAGTTGGCTTTATAGCTGCTTTGTTTGCTATTTGGTTTATATCATTGATTTTAGGAGAAATTTTAGCAAAACTTTTAGGACTTAGCGGACTTGGAATTTTTGATAAGCTTGCCGGTTTTGTTTTTAGTAGCGCTAAGATATTTTTGATTTTTTCTATTTTGGCTGTATTTATAAGATCTTCTGCACTTTTAAACGAACAGGCTAAACCATACTTTCAAAACAGTATAATATATCCATATCTTTTAAGCACAGGCAACTATCTAATGCAGCTTGATAGAGATGACTTTAAGATAAATTTAGACGAAGTTGAGTTAAAAACTGATGATAACAACACAAAAGTAGTATATGAATCAAGTGAAGAAAATGACGCAAATGCCACAAACAATATAAAGGATAGTAATGAGTCAAAATATTGAAAATTTAGAATTTGATGCCTTATTAGATGAGTTTAAAAAAGTTATAAAAGATGAGGGTTTAAAATACACCCAGCAAAGAGAAGCGCTTTTAAGAGTACTTTATAACAGTAGCTGTCACTTTACGCCTGAGAATTTATATCTTAAAATCAAAGATAAATATCCAGAACTAAACATAGGCATAGCAACTGTTTATAGAACGCTAAATTTATTAGAAGATGCAAAAATGGTAACATCTGTATCTTTTGGAACTCAAGGCAAAAAGTTTGAGCTTGCTACTAAGCCTCACCACGACCACCTTATCTGCAAAGAATGTGGCAAGATAGTAGAATTTCAAGATCAGATGATAGAGAAAAAACAGATGAGTATAGCTAAAGAAAATGGCTTTATTTTAACTGGGCATATGATGCAACTTTATGGAATTTGTTCAGATTGTAATAAAAAGATGAAAAGGTAAAATTTGGAAATATTTGATAACGTATTAGAGCAACAACGTATAGAAAAAGCTGATGAGTTACGAAATTTAGGCGCAAACCCATACCCTCATTTCTTACAAAAAGATATGAGTATAACTGAGTTTAAGGCTAAATTTGATTATATAAAAGAGTTAGAAAACAAAAGATGTGATGAAGAAGTTACGCTTGGCGG
The DNA here is from genome assembly GCF_013201685.1 of Campylobacter geochelonis. Classification (NCBI taxonomy): domain Bacteria; kingdom Pseudomonadati; phylum Campylobacterota; class Epsilonproteobacteria; order Campylobacterales; family Campylobacteraceae; genus Campylobacter; species Campylobacter geochelonis. The sequence continues at coordinate 1,779,827 of NZ_CP053844.1, forward strand.
AAGGTTAAAGTTAAAAAGAGTTGCTGGAAAATCAACCTTTGGAAACATAGAAGATGAAAGCGCAAATATACAAATTTATTACTCGCGCGACAGCATAGGAGAAGAAGACTATGCTAAATTTAAGAAAAACCTTGAAGTTGGCGATATAGTTTTAGTTAAAGGCTATGCTTTTATCACTAAAACTGGAGAATTTTCAATCCACGTTAGCAAACTTGTTCTTGCTAGCAAGGCTATTTGTTTGTTGCCTGAAAAATTTCATGGGCTTGTTGATATCGAGACAAGATATCGCCAAAGATACCTTGATATGATAATGAACCCAGAAGTTAGAGATGACTTTACAAAACGCTCCATCATCGTTAGCACCATAAGACGCTTTTTTGAAGATAAAGGCTTTTTAGAGGTCGAAACTCCGATGATGCACCCAATAGCAGGCGGCGCAAACGCAAAACCGTTTGTTACATACCACAACGCTTTGGATGTTGAACGTTTCTTGCGAATAGCGCCAGAACTTTATCTAAAACGCCTTGTTGTAGGTGGCATGGAAGCCGTTTTTGAGATAAATCGAAACTTTAGAAACGAGGGAATGGATTTAACTCACAACCCTGAATTTACTAGCATTGAGTTTTACTGGGCGTATCATAACTATAAAGATTTGATGAATTTAACCCAAGAGCTATTTTTAACGCTGATTAAGAGGCTAAATTTAGATGAGATAGTCGAATTTGATGATATGAAAATCGACTTTTCTAAACCTTTTGCACGCATTAGCTATAAAGACGCACTTGTTGATATAGGCGGGCTAGATGTTAAAATTTTAGATGATAAAACAGCGATTTTAGCAAAACTAAAATCTGATGGCTTTGAAGCAAATGACAAGCTTGATATGGGTCATTTGTGGGCTGAACTTTTTGATAACTATGTTGAAGCTAAGCTTATAAATCCAACTTTTATAACCGATTTTCCTATCTCGATAAGCCCACTTTCAAGAAGAAGCGATGAAGATAGTCAAATCGCAGAGAGATTTGAGCTATTTATCGCCGGCAGAGAGCTTGCAAACGGCTTTAATGAGCTAAATGATCCACTTGATCAATACGCTAGATTCAAAGCACAAATTGATGCGAAAAACGCAGGAGATGATGAAGCTCATGAGATGGATGAAGACTATGTAAGAGCGCTTGGCTATGCTATGCCTCCAACTGCTGGAGAGGGCATTGGTATAGATAGACTTGTTATGTTGCTAACAAACAAAAAATCTATCCGCGATGTGATACTTTTCCCAGCTATGAAACCTATAAAAAACCTAGAAACACAAGAAAATAAGGAGTAAATATGTCATTAGAGAGTTTTGACAAGGCTATATTTGACCTAACAAACAAAGAGTTACAAAGACAGTGCGATTATCTTGAGATGATTGCTAGTGAAAACTTTACCTATCCTGATGTTATGGAAGTTATGGGCTCAATCCTAACTAACAAATACGCAGAAGGATATCCTGGTAAAAGATACTATGGCGGATGCGAATTTGTCGATGAGATAGAGCAAATCGCTATAGATAGATGTAAAGAGCTTTTTGGTTGTGAGTTTGCAAATGTTCAGCCAAACTCTGGAAGTCAAGCAAATCAAGGTGTTTATGGAGCATTTTTAAAACCAGGAGATAGAATTTTAGGTATGGACTTAAGCCATGGTGGACACTTAACTCATGGTGCAAAAGTTAGTAGCTCTGGAAAATACTATGAGAGCTTTTTTTATGGCGTTGAACTTGATGGTAGAATGAACTATGAAAAAATCGCCCAAATAGCAGAGATTACAAAACCAAAAATGATAGTTTGTGGCGCAAGTGCTTATACTAGAGAGATTGACTTTGCTAAATTTAGAGAGATTGCCGATAGTGTTGGCGCATTTTTGTTTGCCGATGTAGCTCATGTGGCTGGTCTTGTTGTAGCTGGTGAGCATACAAATCCATTCCCACACTGCCACGTCGTAAGTTCAACCACACATAAAACGCTTCGTGGTCCAAGAGGCGGTATAATAATGACAAATGATGAAGAGTATGCTAAAAAAATCAACTCTTCGATTTTCCCTGGAATTCAAGGCGGTCCACTTATGCACGTAATCGCTGGTAAAGCAGTTGGTTTTAAACACAACTTAAGCGATGAGTGGAAAGTATATGCAAAACAGGTAAAAGCAAATGCCAAAAAATTAGGCGAAGTTTTAGTAAGCAGAGGATATGACTTAGTAAGTGGTGGTACTGAAAATCACTTAGTTTTACTAAGCTTGCTTAACAATGACTTTAGTGGAAAAGAGGCAAGTAACGCGTTAGAAAATGCTGGAATTACAACTAACAAAAACACAGTTCCAGGCGAGACTAGAAGTCCGTTTGTAACAAGTGGCGTTCGTATAGGAAGCCCAGCTTTGACAGCGCGCGGTATGAAAGAGGCTGAGTTTGGCTTTATTGCAAACAAAATCGCAGATGTGCTAGATGATATCAACAACACAGAGCTTCAAGCAAAAGTGAAAAAAGAGGTAAAAGAACTAGCTCATCAATTTATCATTTATGATAGAGCGATGTATTAAAATTTAAATAGGAGTTTGCATGAAAGATAATAAATTTAACCTCAATGATAGCATTGTACTAGATCCCGAAAAAAGCAGATCTAATAATGTCAAAAAAATTTTAACAGCAATAGCGATATTAGTTGTTTTGTTTCTTATAGTGCTTATCATTATGAAATTTATTAATAGTGGCGGCGAAGTAGATAACAAACCTCTTGTTATGCCTAGCGAAGAGCTGATTTTTAAACCAAAACCAGAAGCACAAGAGCCACAAAAAACTATAATTATAGAAGAAAAACCAAAAGTAAATGAGGCGTCTCAACCACAAACTCCTAGCGCAACCTCTCAAGTTATCAAACCAACCGTGGTAGAACCTATAAAACAAGAGATAAAAGTAGAGGTAAAACCGGTAGAGACTAAGCCTGTTGAAGCAAAACCAATCGAACCTAAACCAATCGAGATTAAAAAAGTTGAGCCTATAAAGACTAAGAGCGAAGTTAAAAAAGTTGAGCCTAAAAAAGAAGTTGTAGTTGTTACAGCCAAAAAAGAGCAACCAAAAACTGCAACCAAACCTGAGAAAAAAGCACCGGTTAAAAAAGTTGAGCCTAAAACTAAAGTAAATCCTACTGCCACAAAAGCGCAAAAGCCAACCACTTCGCACACAGATGTGCCAAAAGGTAGTTATATACAAGTTCTTGCAACTAGTGAATTTAAACCAGATGCTGACTATATCAAAAAGTTAGAAAGCAAAGGATATGGCTATAAACTTCACAAAACCACAGTAAATGGAAAAGAATTTACTAAAGTTTTAGTTGGTCCATATAGCGGTGCAGAGCTTAGCAAAGAGATAGCTAACATAAGAGCTGCTATCAACAAAAATGCATTTATCTACAAGGTAAAATAGTGAAAAAGTTTGCAGTTTTTGGAGACCCGATTGCCCACTCTATATCTCCAAGGCTGCATAATCTTGCCATAAAAGAGCTAAATTTAGATGCCTTTTATGGCAGAGTTTGGCTTAAAGATGGCGCGCTTTTAAAAGCTAAATTTAACACTTTAGGGCTTGATGGCGCAAACATCACAGTTCCATACAAACAAGTAGCGTTTGAAATTTGTGATGTTTTAGACTCTCACGCTAAAAACATAGGCTCAGTGAATACTATTGTTAAAAAAGGCGATTTGCTTTATGGATACAACACAGACGCGCCTGGATTTTTAAAATCCATAGCGCCATTTGAGGGCATAAAAACTGCTCTTATAATCGGAGCTGGAGGAACTTCTAAAGCTCTAGCCTATGCTTTAAAATCACAAAATATAGAGATTGATATAATAAACAGAAGCAAAAACCGCTTAAGTGAATTTAGCGATTTTAACACTTTTAGCTGGGATGATTTTACGCCAAAAGGCTATGATTTAGTTGTAAACTCAACTTCAGCTGGACTAAAAGATGATGAGTTTCCTATGCCACAAGTTTTGCTTAAAGAGGTTTTAAAAGGGTCTAAATTTGCCTTTGATGTGATTTATAACAAACCAACTCCATTTTTAAATTTAGTAAATTCTCTAAATTTAAAGTCTAAAAATGGCGCTGATATGCTGATTTTTCAAGCTGTTTTAGCACTAAATTTATTTTACAATCAAAGTCTTGATGAAGATAAAATCACATCTTCTATGCAAAAAGCGATGAATTTGTAGCTTTTATAACAGACTTTTTTGCAAAATATTAAAATCTAAATTTAGTAAAACCTTGATTTTGGCGATGAGCAAAAATTAACTCACAACTTATCCACAACGTGCGACTAGCACACAATAAAATCAAATCTTACCCATCAAACTTGTTTAAAAATTTCTATGTATACAATCCACATCCAACTAATCTAGCGCTTTAAACTAAATGCATTAAGTAAAATCAAAATTCCCATATGCAAACCCTATCTATTAAATTCCACTTCTAGCTTTGGATATAGTTTTTTATATGATAGGTATTTTGTGGAATTTTTCTAAATTTAGCCCATTAAATTTAGAAAAGTTACAAATTTAAACACCGTGTTTAAATTTTATAACCAAATTTATAGCTAAAAATTTCTCAATTTGAGTTTATCGCGAGTTAAAATTAAATAATATTTTAAAACAAAAGTGCCAAATTTAGCCTAACTAGCATAAATTTGGCAACTGAAATTACTTTTGAAGTCTTTGCATATCTTTACAACTTGGAGTGTTTCCAGAGTAGCAAGCTCTTTCATATATATCAAGCGCAGCTGCTTTGCTTACGCTTACACCCTCGCCTTTTTCAAACATTTTAGCCATTTTTAAGCATGAGTTTACATCTTGTCTAGCGCAGTTTGTATCATATGCGTAAATAGCTGATCTAAAATCACCTTGATTATAGAACTTATCGCCCTTATAAGCGCAATCTGCTATAGATAAACCATCACAAATTTGAGCTAAATTTGTAGTTGCTTTTTGAACTATTTGTGAATCTTGCTTTCCAGATTGGGTGGTAGCGCTTGGTTTAACTCCTTGGTTTTGAGCCGTACAACCCAAAAAAAAGATTGGTATAGAAAATACCAAAATTTTGGTTATCTTTTTCATATCAACTCCTTAGTATCTTCCTGTGATATAAAATGTCTCTTTACCATCAACTTTTTCTATACTTAACTTATACTTATCAGACCACGCAAAAATCGTCTCTCTAACTAGCTTTCTAACATCTTCGCTGTCTGATTCGTTTTTGATTTTAAAATAATCATTTGAATTTGACATAGCAACATAAGCGCCATAAGCTTTGATTTTATCGTTTAACAAAACAATTTTTTCAAGCTCATTTTGATTAAAATCGCATTTTGAAAGTATAGCTCTAAGTTGCGCTAAACTCGCATCGCTCATAACATATCCTAAAGATACTAAAATTCCCTCTTCGTTCATATCAATCCTTTCATAAGAAATTTATTTTTTATCTGCATGAGAGATTAAAACTCCCTCGATTATCTTTTTTATATCGCCATCTAATACCGCTTCTACTTGCGAGTAAGCTAAATTTGACCTGTTATCTTTCACGCTTTGATATGGAAAAAGCACATATGAGCGGATTTGATGCCCCCAGCCTATATCGCTTTTTTCTACGCTATTATTTGCTTCGCTTTGTTTCATTAACTCTAGTTCATAAAGGCGCGATTTTAACATTTTCATCGCTGTTGCTTTGTTTTTGTGTTGGCTTCTATCGTTTTGGCACTGCACGACGATGTTTGTTGGTATGTGAGTTATACGAACCGCACTTTCAGTTTTATTAACATGTTGTCCACCAGCTCCACTAGCTCTGTAGTAGTCAAATCGCAAGTCTTTTTCTTCTATATCTATAACGATATCATCATCAACTTCTGGACTTACCATAACGCTTGAAAAGCTCGTATGGCGTCTGCCTGCGCTATCAAAAGGACTTACTCTAACGAGTCTGTGAACTCCATTTTCTGCTTTTAAATACCCGTAAGCATTCTCTCCAGAAACGATAAAACTCACATCTTTAAGCCCAGCTTCATCGCCCTCTTGAAAGTCTAAAACCTCAACCTTATATCCCTCACGCTCACAAAACCTTAAATACATCCTATAAAGCATACTAGCCCAATCACTACTTTCAGTTCCGCCAGCTCCAGGGTGAATCGTTACAATGGCATTTTTAGAGTCATTTTCGCCACTTAACATCATCGCAACTTCTAAATTTACAACTCTTTCTTCAAGCTCATCTGCATCTTCATAAAGTGAGTTTATAGTCTCTAAATCCTGCTCTTCATTTGCCAAATCATATATATCTTTTGCATCATCTACTGCATTTTTAGCATTTTGAAATTTGTTTAGCATAGATGAAATTTTAGTTTTTTCTTTTCCTATTTCACCCGCTTTTTTAGCATCATTCCAAAAAGATGGGTCATTTTGCATATCTTCAATCTCTTTTAATCTAGCCTTTATAATTTCTGGCTTTATGATTAAAGATATGTTTTCAACTTTATTTTTTAAAGTTTTTAAAAGCTCTGTGTATTCATAACTATCCAAAGTTTTCCTTCTAACAAAATTTACTTTATTTCAATTTTACCGTAGCATTTCTTAAAATAAACCAACCGATAAATGCTGCTAAAAATGATGCTATAAGTATAGCAAGTTTATCTGCATAAACAAATAAATCGCTATCTTCATAAGCAATCGAATCGATAAATAAGCTCATACTAGCGCCAATTCCTGTTAAAAATCCAAGCCCTAAAAACTGCTTGAAATTTGACCCTGTTGGTAAATTTGATAATTTTAACTTTATAGCCGCATATGAAAAGATAAAAATTCCAACCGGCTTTCCAATCAAAAGTCCAAAGATTATCCCTAAAGATACTGGATGAAGTAGTCCTAAAAATGCTTGAGAATTTAGAGCAATTCCAGCATTTACAAAGGCAAAAACTGGCATTATAAAATAGGTAATCACGCCTTTTAAGCTATGCTCTATGCCTATAAGCATTCTATAGCCTTTTATCGGTTTTAGCGGGATAAAGAGCGACGCAACGATGCCTGCTATTGTAGAGTGAACGCCTGATTCTAAAAACGCAACCCACATAAAAGCTCCAGCCGCAAAGTAAAATAGTGGCTTGTTTACTTTTAAAATATTTAAAACCGCCATGATAACAAAAGCAACTCCAGCCATATATAAAGCAAAATTTGATAACTCGCCCGTATAAAATATAGCGATTATCACAACCGCACAAATATCATCGATAATGGCTAAAAGAAGCAAAAACAGCCTTAAAGATGGCGGAACGCGAGAGCCAAGAAGAAGCAAAATTCCAAGCGCAAAAGCAGTATCGCTAACCGTTGGTATCGCCCAACCTTTTACCAAAAACGGATCACTAAAAGTAAAAGCGACAAATATCAAAGATGGCACAACAACGCCACCGATACCACCGATTACTGGAAGTGCGACCTTAGAAGGAGTGCTAAGTTCGCCTATCATAATCTCTTTTTTTATCTCAAGTCCAATAGCAAAGAAAAAAACTGCCATAAGCCCATCATTTACCCATAACAAAATAGGCTTTATAACTTTGTATTCGCCGATGACAAAGCCTGATTCGGTTCTTAAAAGCTCATTATAAAAATCAGTTAAAATTGTATTTTGGCAAATCAAAGCTAAAATTGTAGCAGTTATAATCAAAATTCCACCAATAGCATCATGTCTAAGTAGCGCTTGCAATTTTTTCAACGACCATCTCCTTTTTTTATCTTATTTTATCAAATTAAGCATTAAAATAACAAACAGTTGTAAAGACTCTTTTATAAAATTTAAGCTATAATCGCGTAAATTTAGAACTTAGGAAATTTATATGCAAGTTATCACCACAATTTGCGAGCTAAAAGAGCATTTAAAAACGCTTCAAGGCTCCATTGGTTTAGTCCCAACTATGGGTGCTTTACACAAAGGACATATCTCTTTGATAGAAAAATCTGTCAAAGAGAACGATTTTACAGTAGTTTCTGTTTTTGTAAATCCAACGCAGTTTTTGCCAAATGAGGATTTAGATAAATACCCAAGAAACGAAGAAGGCGATAAAAAAGTCTGTGAGCTTTGCAAAGTAGACGTTCTTTTTATGCCACTGGCTAAAGAGATGTATTTTGAAGATGAGCCACTCATCAAAGCGCCAGCAAAAATCGCTTCTATACTCGAAGGCGCTACAAGACCAGGGCATTTTGATGGAGTGCTTAGAGTTTTAAATAAATTTTTTAACATAGTTCGCCCAACTCGTGCGTATTTTGGTAAAAAAGATGCTCAACAAGTAGCAATTGTAAAAAATATAGTTAAAACATTTTTTATGCCTTTAGAGATAGTCCCTTGCGATATCATCAGAGAAGCCGATGGTTTGGCACTTAGCTCACGAAATGTCTACCTTGATGAAGAGCAAAAACTAAGCGCTTTAAAACTCTCTCGCTCCTTGCTTAAAGCTGGAAATTTAATCAAATCTGGCGAAATGGATAGTAATGCCATAAAGCTTGAAATGAAAAAAATCTTAGAGCCTTTAAAGGTCGATTATGTAGCCATTGTCGATAGAGAATTTCGCGAAGTTAGCAAAGTAGAGCTTGAAAACACTATCATCTTAGTAGCAGCTTATGTTGGCAACACAAGATTAATCGATAATATCTGGGTTTAACATGCAAAAATTATATCTTTTATCCTTAGGCTGTAATAAAAATTTAGTCGATAGCGAAATCATGCTAGGCAGACTCTCAAACTACCAAGTAGTAGATAAACCAGATGATGCCGATGTGATGATAGTAAACACTTGTGGCTTTATCGCTTCGGCTAAAGAAGAGAGCATTAGAGCCATACTTGAACTAGCACAACATAAAAAAGAAAATGGCGTTTTAGTCGTAACTGGCTGTTTAATGCAAAGATATCGCGATGAACTTATGAAAGAATTGCCTGAAGTTGATATCTTTTCTGGGGTTGGGGATTATGATAAAATTGATGAGATGATACTTAAAAAACAAAATCTTTTCTCACCCAAAACTTATCTTCAAAAAAACACTTCAAGAGTTATAACCGGCTCAAACTATCACGCTTATATCAAGCTTTCTGAGGGTTGTAACCAAAAATGTAGCTTTTGTGCTATACCAACTTTTAAAGGAAAACTTCAAAGTAGAAGCGTAGAAGATATCGCTAAAGAGGTTGAAGAGCTGGTGCAAAAAGGATACTATGACTTTAGCTTTATATCGCAAGATAGTAGTAGCTTTGGCAAAGACTTTGGCGCTAAAGATGGGCTAGTTGAGTTGATTGAAAGAATCGAGCAAATCGGTGGGGTTAAATTTGCAAGAATTTTATACCTTTATCCAACTACGACTTCAAACGAGCTAATCAAGCGGATAATAGACTCAAAAGTCTTTTTAAACTACTTTGATATGCCGATTCAACACATAAGCGACCATATGCTAAAAGTGATGAAAAGAGGAGCTGCAAAAGCTCGCATAATGGAGCTTTTAAACTTGATGAGAGAAGCAAAAGACTCATTTTTAAGAAGTGGTTTTATAGTCGGACATCCAGGAGAGCGTGATGAGGACTTTAACGAACTTTGCGAGTTTTTACAAGAGTTTAAATTTGATAGAATTTCAGTCTTTGCATACTCTAAAGAAGAGGATACAGCGAGTTTTTCTATGGAGCAACTTCCTCCAAAAACAGTTACTAAAAGGCTAAATTTAATCGAAAAAATAGTAAAAAAAGCGATAAATCAAAGCTTTGAAAACGAAGTTGGAAAAACAGTACTTTGTCAAATAGATGGCATAAGCAGCGAGGGCGAGATGTTTTTTGGCGCTAAAGAGGCGTTGTGGGATAAAGATATCGATGGGGAAATTTTGATAAATGATAGCGAGGTTAAAAATTTAGAAGTTGGCAAAACCTACAAGTGCCACATCAGCGAATTTAGCGGTGAAAAACTCATAGGAGAGATAGTTGCTTAACCAACAAGCGCTAGATGCACTAAAGGGCAAAAAAGCCCTTTTAGCCTTTTCTTATGGGGTTGATAGCACTGCGCTTTTTTATCTTTTAGAAGAAAAAGGCGTCGAGTTTGACTTAGCACTAGTAAATTATAACTCAAGAAAAAACTCACTAACCGAAGAGCTTGAAGCTAGGAGCTTAGCGGCTAAATTTAACAAGCAAATTTATATAAAAAGCTTAAATTTAAGCCTACAAAACTCATCAAATTTTGAAAAAACAGCGCGCGATTTAAGATATCAGTTTTTTGATGAAATTTGCTTAGAGTTTAGCTACACTCATCTTATAACCGCTCATCAGCTAAATGACTTGTTTGAGTGGTTTTTAATGCGTTTTTCAAAAGGCTCTGGGCTAGTAAATTTAGTCGGTATGAGCGTGGTTGATAAAAGACAAAACTACACCATAGTTCGCCCGCTTTTAGACACTTCAAAAGATGAGATAAAGGCATTCTTACATAGCCAAAAGCTAAAATACTTCATCGACAGTTCAAACTCAAACACCAAATTTGAAAGAAACTTTATAAGAGAGAGTTTTAGCGATAAATTTGTGGCTAAATTTAGCAGTGGAGTTAAAAAAAGTTTTGAGTTTTTAAGAAGCGAAAAGGATATTTTAGAAGGCGAGTTTATATATCAAGACTCGGAGTTTTTTATCGTAAAAAATAGTCCAAATGCGATGAATTTAATAGACAAAGCGGCTAAAAAATTTGGCGTTGTCATGAGCCAAAAACAGCGTCTTGAAGCTAAAAAAGAGTGCGTTATAAGTGCTAAATTTAGTATCTCTTACACAAAAGATAGAGTTTTTATAGCACCATATATAACGCCCGTGATGACAAAAAAGTTCAAAGAAACTTGCAGAGTCAAAAAAGTCCCAAAACTACTTCGTGGATATATATCAACAAGGCAAAAGCTGCTTGAGTTTTTCTAGCTATTTTCTTTAATATTTATTTTATTTATCAAATCAATCATATTTATAGGAACAACGCTTGTTTTGATAAAAATTCTAGTAAATATATAATATCCAACCTCTGCACTTAGGCTATCTTCATCATAAATATATATGTTTTCTATAAATTCATCGCTATCTTGATAAATTTTAATTATATTTTGTTTAAAAATTTGACAAAGTATTTCATCGGTATCATCTACTGCAAAATCAACACTTTTTGCTTTTACAAGCTCATCTAGTTGAGCGGAAAAATCAAGCATTTTTGAAAAGAAAATTTTATCTTTATTTGCCACTATCACAGCCGCATTATCATCAAATTTAAGCACAAACATCGATGTGCCTTTAAAATCTTGATTTTTATATAAAAAATATAGCATTTTAAAAGCGTTCATAAATTCGTTTACATTTACGCCAACAACTTCTTGCGTTTTTTCAATGTCTGTTTTAGCGCAGTATGCTATAACATCATCATCTATTTCTTGAACTACTATATCATCATCTAAATTTACATCATCATCAAGCAGACCTTGGTTAGACGAAGTTAAAAGAACCGATACAAAGCCTTTTTTGTTATCAGTTTGCCTTAGAAAAAGAGAAATTTTTTCAGATAAATCAGTGGTATTTTTCAAAGATATCTTTTCTTCTGCCTCTCTGACAACCGTTTTTTGAAAGCTAAGTTCCCTAAAGTAAATTTTACAAACCTCATTATTTAAAAAAATACTATAAAACATGCTTGGAGATTTTTTAAAAAGACTCATTATTAAACCTTTGATTAAAATTATATTATTCTATCAAATTTATTCTTAAAAACTAAGGTTATAAGTTTATTTGCCTTTAATTTAAGTTCTTATATAATTAAATTAGTTTTCAATCCGCTTTTAACACAAATTTCGCAAAGGAGTTTTTATGCAAAACAGAAGAAATTTTATCAAAAAAGCCTCCGCTTTAATGGCGCTTGGCGTTACCTCAAACCTAAGTTTTAACACATCATTGTTTGCAATGCCTATGAAAATGGACTTTAGAGCAGTCAAAAAAGATGAAATGATTATTTTACAAGATGGCGATAGCAAGGATTTTTGTCAAGTTTGCGGTATGTCACTTCAGATGTTTTACCGCACAAACCACGCTGCAACGGTAGATAACGAGCTTCATCAGTACTGCTCTATACACTGTATGTTTCAAGAAGCGATGATGAAAAAATCCACTCCAAAAGAGCCAAAAGCAGTTGATAACACATCGCTAAAATTTATAAATGCAAACGAATCTTTTTATGTTTATGGCTCAAGCAAACCTGCAACCATGGCATCAGTTAGCTCATACGCCTTTGCTACAAAAGAAGAAGCTAGTAAATTTTGTGATGAATTTGGCGGAGAAGTTTTAACTTACGCTCAAATTTCAGAAAAAACAGAGCAAAATTTAGAAAACGATATCAAACTCATAGATAAAAGGCAGATGATGGCTGCTAAAAAAGGCGAGGAAATTTACAAAGCAACTTGCGCTAAAATCGATGCTAAGTTCAAAAGCCCAGCACAAGCTAAAGCATATCTTATAAAGCACAAACCGTGTGGAGAGCTTAGTCAAATGGAGCTTTCACAAGTCGCGCACTACCTAAATAGACGCTAAATTTAGGGTTTGGGTTTTAAAAATTTGGTAAAAGTTGCCAAATTTTTTGCTCTAAATTTAGAATTTTTTTGAAATGTAGTTGAATTTATCTAAATTTGGCTACATTTATTCAAATTTATTTTTTTGAGTAGATTTATAAAATTTGCTCAATTTATTTTATAACTTGCAAATTTTTAATTAAATTTTATTTACACATATGAGTTGCGACTAAGCGGCTTGAAAAGTATTATTTTAGATAAAAGTGATAGCCAAAGTTGGTTTTAAAAAATAGTGATTTTAATTTTCACAAACAAAAATGTTAAATTTATAGAGTTAGCACAACCAATTTTATTAAGCATATTTTATCGAACTTATCTCATCTAAGCAAAATCATCAACAGTTTTATAAGAGATATCCATCTAAAATAGTTTCATTTAAGTTATATTTTTATAATCAAAATTTTATCTATATTAAATTTATAATAACAATTTATATAAATATAGAACAAAGCATATTTAAATATAGCTCAAAACAAGTTAAGCGGATTTTCTCTTATCAATTTGAGTAAAATTTGATATAAGTTTTCTCTGTTATTAAACCTAAATTCACACTCTTTTAAGTGCAATATAAAATTATCTTTTTTATGCCTTTAAATTTACTTAACCTATGCTTTGCATAACCCCAGAAATTCTCTATACCATTTATGTAATTTTACCATTAGCGAATTCATTTTTGCAGTGTTTTACACGGTAATGAGCTTTTGCTCCATAATCCACTAAACCATCATAAGCTCTGCAACTATCAGAGTAAATAATACTCTCATTTAGCTCACTAAACTCTCTTAATATTGACACTAGCTCACTTGCACTGCAGTTTTTAACTACTTGTGTATAGCTTACCATCTTGTTTTAACATACCAAATACTAGTTGTTTATTAGCTGCACCTATGCCTCTTTTGCCTCTTACTCTTTTAGCTCCTTCTGTTTACAGTTACAAGCAAAGCGAAGTAAAAAGTAGCTTTCATCTATTTCTATCTCGCCATCAAATTTAGAAATTTTCTCGCATTCTTGTGCCATTAAAATTCTTATCTCTTTTAGAATTTTATTGATAGAATTTCTAGAAATATTACAAATTTCAGCTATCTTTACAGCTTCTAAATCAAGGCAAAAATACTTGAGAATTTCACGAAATTTCTTTTCAGAAATTAGGAAACGGTATATGTATTTGTTTTTCATCGACAGCATAGTAGTTAAAAACCCCTTTAAAAGTTTTTAATTTGTCTTGAGCTTAAATTTAATTATAAATTTATTTTACAGATACTTTGCGCTTGTGATTAAATTATAGCGCTTTATAAAATATACAAGCTAAAAAACTGGTTAAAATATACTAAAAACATATAAAATTATTTTAAAGAAATTGGAAAAATTTGCATTTATTTTACTAAATTTAGTAATATTTTATTTTTATATTTTTAAGTGTTAAAATATATTTAAGTTTTTAAATGATAATTTTAGATTAGAAAGTTTTTAAATTTACACCATTTAGCTAAATTTACTATCTATTTTTGCAGCCTCAAAAAGTTCATTTTGGATTTTGCTTTTAGCACTTTCAAGTTCTAAATCACGCACCGAAAACGGAGCACTTAAACTAAAGTTTATCGCAGAAAATGGCTTTGGAAGTATCATACCATCCCAGCTTTTAAACTGCCAAAAGCGACTCGCCTCGTAATTTAGAGTATAAATATCAAGCTCTTTTTTTTGCGCTATAACAACCGCACCATCAGCCACGCTGTGTCTTGGACCTCGTGGGCCATCTGGCGTGATGATGACATCAACGCCGTTTTTTATCTCAGTAAACGCATTTATCAAAGCCCTTGCGCCACCTTTTGAACTACTTCCTCTAATCGCGCCGATTCCAAAGTGACTTATAACTCGCGTGATTATCTCGCCATCTTTGTGATCGCTTATGATAACTTTGCCACGTTTTTGCCCACTATGCGCCTTTTTCCACCAGTGACGATACGCAAAACTCATCATAGCCAAACGTCCATGCCAAAAGACAACGACACAAGGGGATTTCGGCAAATTCGTTGGGGTGAAATTTTTCTTACAAGTTAGATAAATCAGCCAAATACAGACAAGTATAACCCACTCAGCCACCTTAAGCAAAACTCTTTTTTTAAGCGGTTTATCTTGCATGGCTTTTTCCATTATAAAATGTCGCTAAATTTAGGTTTTTAAAAAAAATGCCGGATTTAAAAGCAACCGAATTTAGCCATTTAGCAGTTGTGAATTTACAACTTTTCAAAGCAAAAAGGCTAAGTAAAATTTGGTTTTTAAAACTAATATCTTGCAAGATTTATCCTAAATTTGATAACTTAATTCGCCTAGCCAAATTTGATAAGCAAAATGCAAAGTTAAAACCGCCAAACCAGCTAAACCCAGAGCTAAAATTTCTAAACTTAAACAAGTTGTCCATAAAGCACCATTCGCTTGGCTTCATTGATTTTCACTTTTCTAGTTGTGCCTAAAAGCTCTTCGCTTCCATTAACTTGAACCAAAAAGTTGCTAAAGCTTCGCCCAGCCACAGCGCCATTTGCGCGCAGTTCTTCAAAATACACATCAAAAATTTCGCCCTCTTGCTTAAGCACAATTTCATCTAAAATTTCGCTATGTCTGTTTTGCAAAGCACTAAGTCTAGCACTTGCTACCTCATCATCAATCAAAGTTAAATTAGCCGCTGGAGTAAGCGGTCGTGGGCTAAATTTAAAAGAAAAAATTTGCTCAAATCTAACTTTTTCTAGCACGTCCATCGTATCAGCAAAGTCCTCTTCGCTCTCACTTGGATAAGCCACTATGATATCTGTGCTTATGTTTACTTGTGGGCACATTTGGCGAAGTTTTAAAGCACGGTCTAAAAACCACTCTTTTGTATAGCCTCGTTTCATATCACGAAGCACTTTAGTCGAGCCGCTTTGAAGTGGCATATGCATGGATTTGCAAATTTTTGGGTTATTTACAAAAACTTCAAGAAATTTATCATCCATATGCAAAGGGTGCGGGCTAGTGAAGCGAATTCGCTCGACTTCTTTTATATCGCTTATCTTAACTAGTAAGTCGCTAAAGTCCATTTTCTCGTGAGAATTTGAAAAGCGTTTGCCATAGTTGTTTACATTTTGTCCTAGTAAAAATATCTCTTTAGCGCCATTTTTTGCAGCTTTTTCAACCTCTTTTAAAATAAGCTCACTTGGTATACTTATCTCATCGCCTCTAGTTTGCGGAACGATACAATAGGTGCATTTTTTATCACAACCTATCATGATATTTATATGAGATTTATAAGGTGAACTTCTAAATTCACCAAAAGCATACTCGCTCTCATCGAAATTTATATCTGTGCTTATAAATTTTGGAGTATTTACTGCGGTTGTGATTTTAGAAACATTTCTTGCGCCAAGCACGAAGTCTACATATGGCGCTCGTTTAAAAATCTCATCTCCTAAATGGCTAGCCGTGCAGCCGCACACGCCAATTTTTGCTCCACTTTTTTTATGTTTAAAAAAGCTTCCAACTTCGCTAAAAAGCTTGTGAACTGGCTTTTCTCTAACTGAGCAAGTATTTATCAAAATCAAGTCGGCATCGGAAATTTCATCTGTAAGTTCATAATCATCAGTTTTTTTAAGCTCTGCGATGATATGCTCACTATCACGCACATTCATCGCACAGCCAAGAGTTTGTATAAAAAGCCGTTTGCTCAAAGGATATGAACCTCATACATATACTCATTATCATCAAGACCGTATTTAACGGTGCGATGATAGACGCTTAGACCTTTTTTTTCAAAAAATTCAATCAAGGCAATCAAATCTTTATGAGAATTTTCTCTATCAAAATAGTAAATTTTTTGCCCACTTTTTTCTAAATCTTCTTCGATTTTCTCTATTGCTATGTTTTTTGGTGCTTTATCAAGCTCAGTTCGCGCTAACTTTAACTCCATTTTTAATCCTTTGCCTTTTTTTGAATTTGTGATTATAGCAAAAATTATGTAAAATCTGGATTAAACAAAATAAAAGAGTAAAAATAGTATAATGCCAACATCTCGTAATTATAAATCCAAATGGTTTATCATTGTCAAATTTAAAATAAGGAAAAGTAATGGAAAAGATTAGCGATATCATCGAATCCATCGCAAACGAAAAAGGGCTAGAAATCGAAGAAGTAAAAGAAAGAGTCATAAGAGCGTTTATAAATTCAGCTAAAAAACTCTTTGGTGAGGACTATGAGTATGAAGCGGTTTTAGACGCTAGTTCAAAAAACATCAAGCTTTTTCAAAAAATTCTTGTAGTTGCAAACGATGATGAAAGAGTTCATGAAGGCGAACATATCATTAATATAAGCAAGGCAAAAGAGATTGATAGTGGTATAGAAATCGGCGATGAGCTTAGCTATGATATAAATTTAGAAAATTTAGGGCGAACTGCATCTGAGACTCTATCTCGCGAGCTAAACTACCACATACAACGCCTTTTAGAAGAAAAACTTTTTGAGAAATACAACAGCAAGGTTGGGACTTTGGTTTTTGGAACAGTTACTCATGTTGATTCTGATGAGACAACTTTTGTTGAGATTGATGACTTAAAAGCCTTTATGCCACGAAAAAATAGAATAAAAGATGAGAAATTTAAAGTCGGCGATATCGCAAGAGCTGTTATTAGACGCGTTTTTGTCGATAAAAGTCAAGGGATTAAAATTGAAATTTCAAGAACATCTCCAAAATTTCTTGAAGCTATGCTTGAGGTTCAAGTTCCTGAGATTAAAGATGGAAATGTCATCATAAAATCATGTGCTAGAATTCCTGGAAAACGCGCTAAAGTCGCTCTTCTTGCGCTTTCTCCAAATGTCGATCCAGTAGGAGCTACCGTTGGAACAAAAGGCGTTAGAATAAATGCAGTAAGCAAAGAGCTTAAAAACGAAAACATAGATGCGATTGAGTACTCAAGCCAACCAGAGCTTATGGTATCTCGCGCTATCGCCCCAGCAATCGTAAATGCAGTTAAAGTAAATGGCAAAAAAGCAACCATTTATATAAACAGTGAGCAAAAAAGCAAGGCAATTGGAAAAGATGGTATAAATATCCGCTTAGCTTCGATGCTAACTGGTTATGAAATCGAACTTGTTGAGTCAAAAACAGCAGATGAGAGAAATGGCGAAACAAGCTTGGCTGTAAAAGATCTAAAATCTTTGTTTGGAGATATTTAGTTATCCTCTACTTTAGGAGCTCCAAAAAGCTTTTCGAGCTCCTTTAAAACACTCTCTTCTTTTGACTCTTTTACAAATGAGTTTGAGTTTTTAAGCTCGTTAAAAAGCTCACTGCTCTTTTTTTTTAAGTCCACACCCCTATCCTCACTTATAAGAACATTTAGCTTATCAAGATTTTGCATATCTTTATCTAAATTTATACTTACATCTTTTGTGGGTTCGCTTGCGTTCTCTTCTTTTGGTGGGTCGATTTTTATCTTTGTATCTTGGTTGAAAGTGGCTTTTAAAACACTCATTATCGCTTTAGATGCGCCACGCAAAAGCTCCTTGTTTGCACCTTTTGCATGAGAGATAACAAAAAGAGTGTTATCTTGAAATTTGATAAATTCAATATCTTTTTTAAAGCACTCTCCCAAATCAAAATCCCTATCATAAATGCCACTTAAGAATTTATCATATGGGCTTATTTTTATGCTATCTAACGGTGCGATAACTGCTTTTATGCTATCTTGCTCTTTTTGGTTGTTAGATTTTGCTACGTTTTGGCTATCTGTATCGGCCGAATTTAGACTTTTTGCACTTTCTATGATATCATCAATGCTTCTTAAATTCACTGCCTCCATCATCAAAAACAGCGTCATAGCCAAAGCAAATCCACTATCAGCGCCTACGAAAAGCATTCCTTTAGCTTCACTTAAAATTCTAAAAAACCTCTCATACATCAAAAGGCTAAATTTAGGCTCTTTGGCTAAAAAACGGTTTTTGATATTTGCTATCATCTCATCGATGATTGTCTCTGGATCGTAGTTTTCAAGCTCTTTAATTACTACAATCGCCCTATCTCTATCTTGTTTTAGCACGATATCTAAAATTTCATCTATTTTTGAAGGATCAAGAAGTCCAAGCATAGAAGCAACTGCGCTTTGTGTTATGTTTTCGCTTGAAAAAATTATCGCTTGATCAAGCAATGTTATGCTATCTCTAAGTGAACCAGAACCGCTTCTAGCGATAATCTCAAGAGCTGGAGTTTCATACTGTATGCCCTCGTTTTCTAAGATATAAGCAAGATGTTTTATAACCATATTTTTAGCAATCGGTTTAAAACGAAAGTGTTGGGTTCTTGAAAGCACCGTTACAGGAAGCTTTAGCGGATCTGTTGTCGCAAGGATAAATTTAACATACTCTGGCGGCTCTTCAAGCGTTTTTAAAAGAGCGTTAAACGCCTCTTTTGTTAGCATATGAACCTCATCGATGATAAAAATTTTATATCTTGCAACAGCTGGTGCGTATTTAGTCTGTTCTATCAAGTCTCTTATATCATCGATTTTACGGTGGCTTGCGCCATCCATTTCTATGATATCGATGTGTCTTGACTCATTTGCCATTTTACAGTTTGCACAGACTTCGCACGGCTTACTAGTTGGTCCATGCTCACAAACTAAAGCCTTAGCAAAAATCCTAGCACTTGAAGTTTTACCACTTCCTCTAAGCCCACTAAAAAGGTAAGCATGACTTAATCTTTTGCTATCGAGCGCGTGAGATAGGCTTTTTGAAACGCTTTCTTGTCCGATAAGCTCTTCATAATTTTTTGGTCTATATTTTAGTGCTAAAGCTTGCAAATTTTATCCTACTCGTTCATGATAGAAAGAAGTTCTTCGTTGTTTTTAGTTTTTAGCATTTTTGAGTATAAAAATTTAAGTGCTTCAACATCATCCATCGTCGCAATCGCCGAACGAAGCGCCCAAATTTTTTGTAGATTATCAGGTCCTTGAAGCAACTCTTCTTTTCTAGTTCCGCTTTTTAAGATGTTTATCGCTGGATAAATTCGCCTATCGCTAATGTTTCTATCAAGCACGATTTCGCTGTTTCCAGTGCCTTTAAACTCTTCAAAAATCACCTCATCCATTCTTGAGCCAGTTTCGATTAACGCAGTTGCAACGATAGTCAAGCTTCCGCCATTTTCGATATTTCTAGCTGCACCAAAAAAGCGTTTTGGTTTATGAAGCGCATTTGCATCAACGCCACCACTTAGCACTTTGCCGCTGCTTGGAGTTACTGTGTTATACGCTCTTGCTAGTCTTGTTATACTATCAAGTAAAATCACAACATCTTTTCCCATCTCAACAGATCTTTTTGCCTTTTCTATGACTAGCTCTGCAACCCTAACATGGTTAAGCGCTGGTTGGTCAAAAGTTGAGCTAAACACCTCGCCCTTAACGCTTCTTTGCATATCAGTAACCTCTTCAGGTCTTTCATCAACTAGCAAAACCAAAAGTTGAACTTCTGGGTGATTTCGCGCGATTCCATGAGCTAACTCTTTCATTATTTCTGTTTTACCACTTCGTGGAGGAGCAACTATCAGCCCACGCTGTCCCTTTCCAATCGGCGTAAAAAGATCTAGCACTCTTCCAGTTAAATGCGTTGCATCATACTCTAGCTTTAGTTTTTGTGTTGGAAAAAGTGGAGTTAAGTTATCAAAAAGTGGTCTTTCTTTTGCCTCTTGAATGGTTTTATAGTTAATCGCTTCGATTTTTAAAAGCGCGTAGTATTTTTCTTGATCTTTTGGCTCTCTAACTTGTCCAGTTACGATATCTCCAACACGAAGGGCAAATTTGCGAATTTGAGATAAGCTTACATAAGCATCATTTACGCTATCGCTTAAATTTGAGTCAATCCCTCTTAAAAAGCCATATCCGTCGTTTGTAATCTCTAAAATACCGGTAAATAGTATAAAGCCGCCTTGTTTGGTTTGAGTTTTAAGTATCTCAAAAACAAGCTCTTGACGGCGAAATTCACGCGGGTTTTCAACGCCCATATCAAGTGCGATTTTAACAAGCGAATCGAGATCTAGCGTTCTAAGCTCTTCTATTTTGTGCCCATCAACTGGAACATGAGTTCTTGTGTGTTGTTTTTTGTTGTTTTCCATCTATCCTCTTTGTAAATTTGGAAATTTATGTAGATTTTTCAATAATTTGAAGTTGTTTAGATAGCATTTTAGTAGAATTTAACTTATCTGTCAATATAAAATTTTACACAACGCCCATAAAAAATAACAAAGCAGCGCCTAATGATAAGAGCGCTCTTTGCCATAAAGTTATCCTAATATCGCCATTTAATAGCATTTTCAGCTCATCATTTAGCTCATCTTTTACTATCTTGTCTGATAGATAAATTTTATAAGCACTATCAAGAGCGTAAAAAAGGTACAAAAAGATGATTATCGTGCTTTGTAAATTTAGTCCAAACACGCAAAATGTTAAAAATATAAAGTTAAATTGAGTCAGCAAAAAAAACGCTTTGCTTTTTGCCCACCTGCGTGCGTATCCAAAAACAAGCTCTTTAAAACTAGTGCTTGGGTTTAAAACCATATCGCAAATTTCAAAAAGTAAAAATAGTATCGCTAAAGCGCCCATAAAAATCCTATTTAAATTTATCTAGCATTATATCATAAGCTAAATTTTATATCGCTAAGTATCCTAAAATGGGAATTAACGTTTTTTTTAGGATATTATTATAAAATAACCATAAATATAAATCTGAAAGAAAAATGTAATGTCAAAAGAGAAATGCTCCCATTGCCAACTAAGTTTTGAAAAAGATGCGCTAATAGATGATGAATTTGGTAATAAATTCTGCTGTAACGGCTGCAAACAGGTCTTTTATCTTTTAAAAAACGAAGGGCTTGATGATTTTTACAAAAAACTTGGAAAAAATACACTAAATCCAGCTTCAAATTTAAAAGAAATTTCAGATGAAACCGCGCGAAGTATTTATAAAAACTATGTCAAACAAAATAGCGATGGATTTAACGAAATTTACATCATCATCGAAGGAATCCACTGCGCGGCTTGTATCTGGCTAAATCAAAAAGTTTTATTTAACGCAAAAGGCGTCATAGAAGCTGAAATCAATGCTTCAACCAACAAAGCCAAAATCGTCTGGGATGAAAGCGAGATAAATTTAGCTGAAATTTTTAACATCATTCAAAGCATTGGTTACAACCCATATCCTTACGATCCCGTTCGCTCGCAAACTCGCTCTGATGCTAAACGGCGCGATTTTTACGCTAGGCTTTTAGTTGGCATTTTTGCTACGATGAATATCATGTGGATAGCAGTTGCTTTGTATAGTGGGTATTTTAGTGGAATGGATGAGAGCATAAAAGATGTGCTTCACTTTGCTGAGTTTGTTTTAGCAACTCCGGTGCTTTTTTATACCGGAAATGTCTTTTTAAAAGGGGCGATAACTGCAGTTAAAACCAAAATGCCGAATATGGATTTGCTAATCTTTTCAGGCGCCACGCTTACTTATATATACTCGCTTTATGCGATGTTTTCGCGCTCTGGCGAGGTGTATTTCGACTCGGTTTGTATGATTATAACCTTTGTTTTTATAGGAAAATACCTCGAAGTTATCAGCCAAAAAAAGGCAGTTGATAGCCTTGATGCTTTATCAAATTTGGTTATAAAAGAGATTCAAGTAAAAAATGGCGATAAATTTGAACTAAAAAGCGCAAATAGCGTTAAAATCGGCGATGTTATCTTAGTAAATAGCGGCGAAATGGTGCTAATCGATGGCAAGATTATAAGTGGAGATGGAAGCTTTGATTATGCGAGTTTAAGTGGCGAGAGCATTCCGGTTTTTAAACAAAATGGCGATGAGATAAGCTCTGGAGCGATTTGCCTTGATGGGCGAGTCGAGTATATGGCACAATGCGATTTTCAAAGTTCAATTTTAAGTAAAATCATAAATTTACTCGAAAATGCTTCGTTTAAAAAACCACAAATCGAAAAAACGGTAAATAAAATCTCAGGATATTTTTCACTTATCATACTTTCTCTTGCTTTGCTTACCTTTTTAGCGTGGTTTGGGCTTGATTTTGGTTTTGAAAAAGCTTTGATTGTCGCAGTTTCTGTTATCATCGTTGCTTGTCCTTGCGCACTTGGTCTTGCAACTCCAGTGGCTACGCTTGTTGGGCTTAGTACAGGGCTTAAAAAAGGAATTATTTACAAAGAGACAAAAATCATCGAAAGCATGGCAAAGTGCGACACAATCGTGTTTGATAAAACAGGGACTTTAACAAAAGCAAAACTTAAGGTTGTAAATAGCGAATTTTACACCAAATTTGATATAAATTTATTAGCAAATTTGCTAAAAAGCTCAAACCATCCAGTTAGTGTAGCTGTGTTTGAACACATTAATCACGACTATAAGTCGCTAAATTTAAGTGAGTTTGAAAACATACAAGCAAAAGGAGTTAGCGCTAAATTTAGCAATACCCACTTAAGAGGCGGAAGCTATAAATTTATGCAAGAACTTGGCTTAAAATGCCCAAATAGCGATATGACAAGCTATTTTTTCGCTATAGATGATGAAGTCGTGGCTAAGTTTGAGTTAGAAGATATTTTGCGAGATGAGGCTAAAGATGTGGTGTTAAATTTAGCAAATCAAGGCTTTGAAATTTATATCCTAAGTGGCGATAACGAAAAAGTGGTAAAAAAGATAGCAAATGAGCTTAATATCACAAATTTCGTAGCAAACTCTCTACCATCTAGCAAGGCAGAATTCGTTCAAAACCTAAGTAAAAATGGTAAAAATGTCATCATGGTAGGCGATGGTATAAACGACTCAGTTGCACTAAGCGTGGCGACTGTTGGCATAAGTTTTGGAAGTGGCGCGAGTGTGAGCGTGGATAAAAGCGATGTGATTTTAGTAAATGAAAATTTAACAAAACTCTATGAGGCGATTTTAATCTCAAAAGCAACGCTTAAGACAATTAAACAAAATTTAGCTTTATCTATTCTTTATAACATTATCGCCATACCGCTTGCGATGTTGGGCTTCATAATACCGCTATTTGCGGCACTTTTCATGAGCTTAAGCTCGATTAGCGTTGTCTTAAATAGCTTAAAAATTAAAAATATCTTTAAAGGAAACAGATGAGTACTATACTAACTATAATGCTTGTTGTATCGATTTTCATGGGTCTTATAGGGCTTTTTGGGCTTCTTTGGGGGCTTAAGACTAGGCAGTTTGAGGACTACTCAAAGTTTCTTGATGGGACAAAATTTGATAGTGAAGATGCACTAAATGACGCTTATAAAATGGAGCAAAAGAAAAAAGAGGCTCTTAAAAAAAGAGAAGATAAAAATAGTGGTTATAGACCGCCTGATTAGGCTAAATTTATAAAATTTAGATAATTTTAAAAAAGGTTTTAGAAATCTTTTTTAAATTTTAAATCTTTTAAGCCTTAAATTTATGGTAAAAATTTATATCACTTTTTAGATAAATACAATCAGAATATAGCTAAATTCAAGCCATATGATGGATAGAAAATAAGTTTTTATAATGAAAGTGTTAAAATTTATAGTTGATTTAGAATTTGATAAAATAGTTTTGAATTTATAAATTTGCGCTAGTAGTTTGATTTAAAATTTATATATAAAACAACTCGTGCGGCGGTGGCGGTTTTAGCCACTAAAAGCGCTTCAAATTTATATACACAAAAATAACAGGCCTTAGACTTTTAAAGTTTCTACTATAGTCTCTTCTGGACGCTTGTTTTGCGCATAATACAACAAGCCTTAGACTCTTTAGTCTGCTAAAAGTATAAGCAGAAATATTAACTCACTCAACAAGTAAAATAGCAAGAGTTAAAGAGCAAATTTACTTAGTATTAGCCAAATTTATTTAACAAAACTGGTAATAAATTTAATTTCGCCGATTTAACAAAACCATCAAATAATAAAGTTTGAAAAATGTCAAATTAAAAGCTAAATTTTTATAATTAAATTAATCATTTTTATATTCTAAACAACCATTATACTGAAGTAAAATTTCATAAATTTACCATTTTCATATGTTTGCATAGCAAAGACATTACCGCAAATCTAAAACAAACGCGCTAAAAGTTGTAATTTACTCGATAATTAAAACATGGCGATAGTAAAATAAAGTTGATTTTGTAAAAGACAAAGATGTTAAATTTGCCACTTTAGGCTACTTTGGTTATTTGCGATAAATGCTATAAAGCCTATAAAAAGGCTTTTAAAAGCAGTTTAAAAATTCAAAAGTTAAATTTAATTAATCTTAATGGATAAATTTAAAAACTAATTTAACAAGCATATAAATTTAAATATTGCAACTTTGATTATTAAAATTAAGAAAAAGTTATAGTTTATGAATAAGAAATAGGCTAAACAGGGGAAATCAACCCCTGTTTATCAATATAAAGACTATTTTAAAGTTTGGATATACTCAGCTACTGCTTTCATATCATCTTCACTCAATGTCGCCATCTGACCTTTCATAATAGCGCCCATTTTGAACTCATTACGCTCGCCAGCTTTGTATTTTTTCATATCTTCAACCATTGTTGCAGCTTCTAATGTGTTAAGTGCTGGGATTTTGTTAAGATAAACTTTCTCAGCTTTAGCACCATGACATGCTATACATTTTTTATAGATGGTAGCACCATCAGCCGCAAACACGCTAGTACATGCTAACGCAACAAAAGTAGAAACAACTAAAAGTTTTTTCATTTTTCACCTCTTATAATAGATAATTTAAATTTTAATTAAAAGCCCAAAAATGGCTTAAACTTCTCTCCAAAAACTGCAATCTACGTTTATTTTATCATATCAATATAAACGTAAATAAAGCGTATTTTAAATTTCCAACCGCTTTTTTATAGCAGTATAAAATCCAAATTACACACACAAACCATAATTATACACACAAATAATTAATCTTTTGTAAAGAAAAAAATCTAAAATGATAATACAAGCATATCATTATTTTAGATTCTATATCTTGATGATATAAATTTAGTAGTTTTTATCTGCTATAAATAGTGTTTATTTTTCTTTAAAAGCACCGATTTTTAGAATTTTTTCCATTCTTTTTTCTAAAAGCTCATCTATGCTTAGTTTTTCCAACTCTTCAAGATTGTTCAAAAAATACTCACCAAGCTCTTTAGCAGCACCATCTTTATCACGATGCGCTCCCATTTTAGGCTCGTTTATAACATCATCGATTAGATTGTGTTCTTTAAGTTCGCCTGCTGTGATTTTCATCGCTTTTGTCGCAAGTTCACTTTTTGTAGGATCATTCCAAAGTATCGCCGCACAGCCCTCTGGCGAGATAACCGAAAAAACAGAGTTTTGCATCATGGCAAGTTTATCAGCAACACCGATAGCTAAAGCACCGCCACTTCCGCCCTCACCTATAACTATAGATATTATTGGAGTTCTTAAAGTGCTTAACTCATAAAGATTTCTAGCTATGGCTTCGCTTTGTCCCCTCTCTTCAGCGCCTATTCCAGGATAAGCACCTGGAGTGTCGATTAAAAACAGTATAGGAAGAGAGAATTTTTCAGCCATTTTAGCAACTCTTAAGGCTTTTCTATAGCCTTCAGGGTTTGGCATACCAAAATTTCTTTTTAGCTTATATTTTGTTCCGCGACCTTTTTGTTCGCCTATAACAACGACTTTTTTATCGCCTATATAACCTATATAACAAAGTATCGCCGGATCATCAGCAAACGCTCTATCGCCGTGAATTTCATATCCATCGCTAAGTAAAGCTCTGATATAATCAAGCGTATAAGGACGATCTGGATGTCTAGCAAGCTGTAATCTTTGGTATTCTGAAAGATTTTTATAAGTTTTACTAACTTCTTTTTCTAAATTTTTTACTAAAATTTCAACCGCATCTTCATCACCTCTGATTTTAGCGCTTGAAATTTCCTCATCAATCTGTTTAATTCCCTTTTCAAAATCCAAATAGCTAGCCATGTCTTAATCCAATTTCTTAAATATTACAGAACCATTTGTTCCACCAAAACCAAAAGAGTTACTCATTACGATATTTAAATCCGCTTTTCTAGCAACGTTTGGCACATAGTCTAAATCACACTCTTCATCTTTTTCTATCTGATTTATCGTTGGTGGCATAATTCCATCTTGCATAGCCATTATAGAGACAACAGCCTCAATGGCACCAGCCGCACCTAAACAATGCCCAGTTTGACCCTTTGTAGAACTAACTGGTGGCGTTTTATCACCAAACACCTCTTTTAGTGCATTTGTTTCATTTCTATCATTTACCGATGTAGATGTTCCGTGAGCATTTATATAGTCAATCTTAGGATTTTCAGCCATAGCTAAAGCTTTTTTCATAGCTCTTGTTGGACCATCAAGTGTTGGCGATGTTATATGATAAGCATCTCCACTCTCGCCAAATCCTATAATCTCTGCATAAATTCTAGCTCCCCTAGCCTTAGCATCTTCATACTCTTCTAACACTAACGCCGCAGCTCCTTCGCCCATAACAAAGCCATCTCTACCTTTATCAAATGGTCTTGAAGCAGTCGCTGGATCATCATTTCTATCTGATAATGCCTTCATAGCAGCAAACCCACCAACGCCAACAGCGCATATAGCAGACTCTGCTCCTACGACTAACATCTTTTTGCTTTCGCCTATCATTATACACTTTGCAGCCTCGCAGATTGCGTGAGTTGAGGCAGCACATGCTGTAACGCTCGATAAATTTGGTCCTTTTAAGCCATGAGCTATAGAAACCATTCCACCAAGCATATTTACAAGCGATGAAGGTATAAAGAAAGGAGATATTTTTCTAGGGCCTCTGGCTACACAAACATTTGAATTTTTCTCAATATTTGGAAGTCCGCCAATACCAGCAGCTGAACTTACACCAAATTCATCAGCATCAAATTCGCCAAATTTAGCATCACCCATAGCTTCTGCAGCAGCTTTTAATCCTAGTTGGATAAATCTATCCATCTTTTTAACCTCTTTACCATCTTCAATGACGCTAAGTGGGTCAAAGTTTTTAACCTCTGCTGCTATTTGAACCGGAAAATCCTCCACATCAAACAGCGTAATCCTATCGACACCGGTCTTTCCTGCACAAATTTCTTTAAAAGAACTCTCTTTATCAAGTCCAAGCGCATTTATCATACCCATGCCAGTTACTACGACTCTCTTCAAAATATCTCCTTAAATAAAACTACAATTATAGTTTTTCGATATAACTTACAACATCGTTGATGCTTATTAGTTTCTCTGCATCACTATCTGGAATTTCAATCTCAAATTTCTCTTCTAAAGCCATTATAAGCTCAACAACATCAAGAGAATCAGCACCTAAATCTTCAATAATTTTAGACTCCAACTTAACCGCATCTGGGCTTACACTAAGTTGTTCTACAACTACATCTCTTACGTCTTCAAAAACTGCCATTTCAGCACTCCTTATATAAAATGTCTGTTATTTTACAATATTTAAACTTTTATTTAAGTTAAAAGTTGTTCGCCATTATATCATAAAATTTAAGCCAAAATTTTGGGCAAAAGTAAATTTAAATAAAATGCACAAAACAAAATAAACTATAAACAAAATCGCAAAACCAGACTAAAATACCTTAAATTTAGCTACCTTAGCTAAATCACCAAACCTACATATATAATCCACCGTTGATTTTAAGCACATCTCCAGTTATGTATGAAGATGCGTCACTTAGCAAAAACGCAACGCCTTGCGCTACATCATTTGGCGTTCCAAAACGTTTTAGAGCGACTGCATCGGTGTAACTTTTTTTAACTTCTTCGCTTAAAACTTCAGTCATATCTGTAGCGATAAAGCCCGGAGTTACGCAGTTAAATCGCACATTTCTACTAGCTGCTTCCTTAGCAAAACTCTTACTCATCGCTATCATACCACCTTTACTTGCTGAGTAGTTTACTTGCCCTGCATTTCCCATTTCACCGACTATAGAAGCGACATTTACAACCGCACCAAAGCGTTTTTTACTCATCACTTTAAGCGCTTCTCTTGAGCCGATAAATGCTGAAGTAAGGTTCGCATCAATCACGTTTGTAAAGTCCTCAAGCTTCATTCTTAAAGCAAGTTTGTCGTTTGTGATTCCAGCGTTGTTTACTAAATAACTTAGCTCGCCATCGCTTTGAACGATTAAATTTATAGCTTCTATAAACTCAGCCTCATTTGTCGCATCAAACTTCACAACAGCTGCCTCACCGCCATTTGCTATAATTTCCTTCATCAAAGCGTCGGCGATTTCTGGTTTTGAGCGGTAATTTATCCAAACTTTTAGCCCATATCCAGCCAAAACTCGGCAAATTTCAGCACCGATACCACGACTAGCACCAGTTACTAAGACATTTTTTCCACTAAATTTCATTCTTTTTCCTTAAATTAAAATCAAGCGCCATTATAACATTTAAAATTTAAACAAAACTCCTTCAAAGCCCCTATAAAGATAAAGCATAAGCGGAATGCTAAATAATGATATAACCGTAGTTACAAAAACCGCCATAGACATTTTTGCAGGTTGCACACCGAGCAAAGCTGCGATAGTTACGCAGTTTCCTGCTAGTGGAACGATAGCTAAAATATATAAAATAATATATAAATCTTGTGTAAAAATATGGAAAAATTTAACATCAAGCACTATAAAAATCAGCGTTAAAACCGGCCAGATGATAAATTTAACAAAGCTTGCAAGAGCGATAAATTTAGTATCAAACCCACGTTCAGCTCTGATATTTTCAAGCCCCATGCCAACCATCATCATACCCAAAAACGCCAAAGTACCTTTAACATAGACAAAAACTTCAGCTAAATTTGGTGGCATTTTCACACCAAAATAATTTAACGCTAGCCCAAGCAAGAGTGCGTAAAGAACGGGTAAGAGTGCGACTTTTATAAGTGTTTGTTTTATGCCATAACTTTCTTTTGCTGTGATGTAGTAGCCAACCGTGTTTTGATACATCACCGCGCCAATCGTGCTAAAAATAAAAATTTCAACCAGTTCATCGCTTAAAAGCAAAAGTGCAATCGGAATACCTAAATTTGCCGAGTTTCCACTTCCTACGCTAAAAGCTAGCAAATTTGCCGTGTTATCTCTAAAAATACGCCTAAAAAACGGCAAACAAGACAACGAAATAACAACTCCCATAATATATGAAAAAATAGGAATCGCAAAAATCGCAAAGCTAAACTCAACACTCATCGCCGAGTTAAACACGACTAAAGGCGAGAGTATGAAAAGCAAGATTTTAGCGACAGTTTCGCGGTCGCATTTTAAAACTGCGGTGCTAAAAAGCCCTAAAAGTATACAAAGATACAGCGGAACAATGCTGTTAAATAGTGCTAAAAAGCCAGCCATTTATTTTAGACTCCTGAATTTGACAAATTTTGTCTAAATTTATCAAATTTAGACTTAAAATCAAAAATATAAAATATTTAAAATTATTTTATAAGTGTTGTTTTAGAAAGTGTTATAAGCTTGAATTATTTTTTTTTGATATTATACTTTCTTATTAATAAAACTATAGTAGGAGCTATTATGCCAAGTCTTTATGATTACTTAACCGTAATTATCAAAATTGTTTTAATCATAACGTGTTATTTATCCACAATATACTTTGTCGCCAAATTCAGTTATAACATTTTTTCTAGAAATATTATATCACGACTAGTTAAAATTGTCATTATTATAATAATTTTTAATTTTACTTTGCCATTTATTGGCGAATCTACAGACACATCATTAATGACAACACTTATAATATTTTTAACATCTTCGACTATTTTAGTATATCTTGGATATTGTCATCATTTTTATAATAAATTAGACAAAGATTCTTTAGAAGCTATAAAAGATTTTATAGATGTGGAAATAAATAGAGTAGAAAAATTTTATACCCTTAAGGACTACATGTCAAAACTAGGTTCTGCTAGTATTCAAATAGATGCTTCGATAGCAAGATTAAACAAACTAAAATCAAAAAAAGATGAAATTAAAAATATAAAAAATCCTTTTATACCAGATATTTTAGTGGTTAAAAATAGTAATAACCAAGCCCAAACATTAGAACAAAACGATGAAATTGTTATAAAAAATCATAAATTTGAAGAACAAAGAGAGTTAAATTTAAAAAATTTAGACAATGAGATTATTCCTTTAGAGAAAAATATTAATATCGTAAAAAAAGATATAGCTACTGTTGAAAAAAGCATTGCTAATATGGGGAAAAGAGCAAAACAACTATTGCCAATTGATGATATACACAAAAAAGCAATTTATATTTTTAATCAAAATGTCAATCTTTTAGAGGCAAAAAAATACATTACAGAAACCATAAATTTACATTTTGAAATATTATATAAAGAATACAACGATTAGCAGCTGCTAAATTTAAAATTTAAGCCACTAAAACAGTGGCTTATCCATAATTTCTGGGATTTCTAGCCCCATGAGCTTTAAAACGCTTGGTGCGACATTACTAAGTCCGCCATTTGCGACTTTGCTAACGCCATCAGCCATAACAAAGCAAAAAACATCAAAAGTCGTGTGATTTGTAAGCATTCCTTCGCTCTCGCTTTGCATAGCTTCGCAGTTTCCATGATCGCTGATTTGTATATAAGCGTAGTTATTTTCTTTTGCTACTTTTATAATCCTGCTCAAGCACTCATCAACCGCCTCAACAGCCCTAACCGCCGCATCAAAGTTGCCCGTATGCCCGACCATATCGCCATTTGCAAAATTTACTACGATAAAGTCATGCCCAAACTCAACGCCCTTTATAACCGCATCGCACACTTCATAAGCACTCATTTGTGGCATTTCATCGTATGTTTTGACCTTTGGGCTTGGGATTAAAACTCTTGTTTCATTTAGTTTTGGCTCCTCTTTTCCACCGTTAAAAAAGAATGTTACATGAGCGTATTTTTCAGTCTCGGCAGTATGAAGCTGAGTTAGCCCAGCCTTGCTTACAATATCACTTAAAGTCTCCTTTATATCGTCATTTGCAAACAACACATCAAAGCTAAATTTATCATCGTAGTTTGTCATCGTTACTAAATTCTCTACCACTTCATCGCGCTCAAATCCATCAAATTCACTCACCGATAACGCAGATACAAGCTCCCTTGCTCTATCGTTTCTAAAATTTATAAAAACAACGCCATCATCTTTTTTTATCCCGCTAAACTCGCCAAAACTAGCAGGTTTGATAAACTCATCGGTTATATCTTTAGCATAACTTTGTTCTACATATTCGCTTGGTTTTAAGCCGGTTCTGTTTTCGCCATTTTTTATCACATCATATGCTACTTTGACTCGCTCCCACCGTTTATCTCTATCCATCGCATAAAATCTTCCGCACACAGTCGCAACGCTAAATTTAGCTTCCAAATCTTTGATAAATTTAGCTCCACTCGTTGGACTTACATCACGCCCATCAGTTATCGCATGAGCGTAAACCTTGCAACCTGCATTTTGTGCGATATCACAAACCGCGTCAAAGTGCCGTAAATGCGAATGCACACCACCATCGCTATAAAGTCCGATAACATGGATAGTTTTACACTTTTTAAAAAGCTCTTTTAACTTATCGTTTTTTACTAACTCACCGCTTTCTATGGCTTTATCGATTTTAACTAAATTTTGATAAAGCACTCGCCCACTTCCTATACACATATGCCCTACTTCGCTATTTCCCATCTGTCCATCAGGCAAGCCCACAGCAAGTCCACTAGTGCGTAAAAGTGAGTTTGGAGTATTTTTAAAAAGCCACTCATAAGTTGGCTTTTTTGCTGCTGCAAAAGCGTTAAATTTATCACTTGGGTTATATCCTATGCCATCTGTTATCACTAAAATTGTCTTTTGTTTCATGAAAGTTTCTCTTTAAATATAAAAATTTTAAATAATGTGTAAATATTTATAGCAAAATAAAGTAAATTTAAAGTTTATATTATTATAATAACATTGTTTTTAATATAATGAGGGGTCAATTATGAATAAAGCTTATAAACATATCTATAAAGAGGGCGTTGGCTGGGTTGCCGTTTCAGAGAGTTCAAGTGGACGCTCTAAGATGAGCAAAGGCTCTGTAGCAGTTGGTTTGGGATTTGTCCAAACACTTAAAACATCGTTTAGCAGCACACTTAGCTCGCTTAAGTCGCTATCTTTTGTAGCAGCACTAGCTCTTGGCATATCGACTTTGCCAGCTACTACTTATGCAGACGGTTTTTATAGTGATGGAACAACAACAGGGATGAACACCACTACAAATAAACAAATAGCATTGAATAGAAACAATGTAGGCATAGTAACAGGTGCAGGAAATGATACAACTGGAGCTAAAAATACTGCAATAGGTGCAAATTCAGGTCAATCTGTTAGCGGTAATTATAACAACGCTATAGGAGAAAATGCCGGTCAAAACGTTGGTGGTTCAAACAATACCGCCATAGGTAGAAATGCAGGAAAAAATGTAACTAGTTCTTATAATATTGCCATAGGAGAGAATGCTGGTACTGGAGTTCAAACAACTGACACGATTTCTATAGGTAGAAACTCGGTTATTAACGGAACTAATTCTATAGCACTTGGTTCTGGTGCAAGAACTGGTAAAATTGCAGATACAGCAAATATCAATAAACAAAATAAGATTATAACAGATACAAATGCAGCTATTGCAGCTTTAGATAAAAATGCAGCTGATTATGCTACTAAAAAAGCAGAGTTAGAAGCGGTAAAAAAGACAGCAAATGATGAGTTAAAAAATATCTATAAAGCTAGTGCAAATACTGTAGCAATAGGAACAAGTGCAAGAAGTGAAGTAGAAGGTGGAGTAGCTCTTGGTTTTAATTCGGTTTCGAGTGTAGGAAAAGGTCAAGTTGGATATGATCCAAGCAAGAAATTAACAGATGCTCAAAAAGCTTCAGGTATTTGGACATCAAGACAAGGAGCTGTTGATGTTGGAAGCAGACAAATTACTCAGCTAAGCGCAGGAACAAAAGATAATGATGCAGTAAATGTGGCTCAACTAAAAGCAGCGCAAACAAAATTTGTAAGTGTAAACTCAGCAAGTGGAGGAAATGTTAATAACGATGGAGCTAAAGGATTAAATTCAGTAGCAATAGGAGTTAGTGCTAATGCTTTAGGAGATAACTCACTAGCAAATGGATATGCTGCTAAAATAGGTTCGCAAGCAGATGAGAAAGAATACACAACTCAAAATAAAATAATAGCAGATGCTCAAAAAGCGATAGAGAGCTTAGATAAAACTACAGCTGATTATAAAGATAAAAAGGCAGAACAAGATGCAATAATAAAAGCGGCAAACACTAAACTAAAAGAAATTTATGCCACAAATAAAAATGCACTTGCCTTAGGAGTTAATGCAAGAACACAAGCAGTAGATACACTTGCTTTAGGAACTAATACAAGAGCGCTTGTAGAAGGTGGAATTGCTCTTGGTTCAGGCTCACTTGCAAATAGAGAAAAAGGAGAAATAGGATATGATGGAAGTGGAAAAGCATCTACATGGCTTAGATCTACTGAAGTTTTTACATCTCGAAATGCAGCCTTTGCTATTGGAACAGATAGCAGTACAAGACAAATAATAGGAGTAGCAGCAGGTAGTAAAGATACAGATGCTGTAAATGTCGGTCAGTTAAAAGCAGCACAAACAAGATTTGTAGGCGTAAATGGTACAACAAACAACTCTAATTATGAAAATGATGGAGCAAGAGGGACTTATTCGATAGCAATTGGTGCTAATGCAAAAACATACGATAAAGCAACAGATACTTTATATACTGCAGAAGTAAATAAAATAAAAGCAGCTCAAACTGCAATAAGCAAATTAGATAGAAAAGCAACTGATTATAAAACAAAGCTAAAAGAGCAAAATGATATTATAGATGCAGCTAGAAAAGAAATAACTACATTAGATGCAAATTCAGAAAGAGCAATAGCTTTAGGGGCTTTAGCTACAACTGGAGCTAAATATGCAGTCGCAATAGGAAATAATTCATTGGCTGATTCAGAAAGTGCAACAGCTTTAGGAAATGGAGCAAAAGCGTTAAAAGAGAACGCAACGGCTCTAGGAAAAGAAGCAAAAGCGTTAGAAGAAAATTCAGTGGCGATAGGAAATGCTTCAAATGCAATAGGTTTAGATTCAATAGCAATAGGAAATAGTTCAGTCGCTAATGAAAAAGCAGTAGCGATATCAGGAAGTGCAAGTAAAGGTGGAGTTGCTATAGGAAGAGGAGCATATGCAAGACTAATGCCTGAAAGTGAAGATAAAATGTTGTCATTTGGAAAAGAGCAAATAGCTGGAGTTGCCATAGGATATGGAACAATAACAAGAGCTGGAGCTGTTGATATAGGACAAAGAGATTATAGAGGTTTAATCGGAGATGCAGATTATACAGGAAAAAGGATAGAAGATATTCAAAATTCTATAGGAACTACAACAGTTGGTGCAAATTCATTTAACAGTGGAATGTTTGCTTCGATTAATGGTTCGTATTCATCTATATCAAAACTTGATCAAAAACCAACAAGTAGTTTGATAAATAGACTATATAATCTAAGTATCGCAGGTCAAGGGCTAGGCGCAACAATCTCAGGATCATTAAATAGTATTGAAAATCGCAATGAAAATAAAAAATATTCAGGTATAGGAAATAGCATAGTAGGATTTGTAAACAAAACTCACTTAAGTAATGCTTCTGTTATAATAGGAACAGCAAATGAGATAACAAATTCATATTTAGATGTTGATAATAACCCACCTATAGACGACTTAACCAGTGCATCATCAGCTAAAGACTTACAAGATAAACTGATGAAATATGCTCAAAGTGAAAAACTTGGTTCAGTTCTTGTTATGGGCGGATCAAACAAGTCCGACTCAGCACTATTTTCTCAAGTTCAAGGTGTTGGAAATATATTAAATGGTAAAGGTAGCACAAAAAATTTAAAATTTAATAAAGATGGTATTTATCCAGGATATAGTACATTTAACTATATAAATGGTTTTGAAAATACAGCAAATGATGTAAATCGTTTAGTATCAATTGGAACAAATAATAAAATTACAAATGCTGATAATAACTTTGTATTAGGAAATAACTATAATTTAGCAGGGACTGAAACTGCTAGAGCAGAAAATAATGTCATAATCGGATTTAATAGTAAAAAAGATAACGGAAATTTATCAGAAAGCTTAAAGAATTCTATCGGCATAGGAACAGATGTAAAACTTGGTGCTGAAAATACTATAGCCATAGGAACAGGAGCACAAGCAACTGCTAAAAACGCTATTTCAATAGGAACTGGCAACATCGTAAGCGGAGCAAACTCAGGCGCATTTGGAGATCCAAGTATCATAAATGCGGCTAACTCATACTCAGTTGGTAACAACAACGCTATAGGAAAAACATCTGAAAATGTATTTGTCTTAGGAAACAACGTAGTATTAGGCGGAACTAAAGATGCTTTGGGTAAATTTACAGATGGAGACTCTGTTAGTGGTGCAGTCGCGCTTGGTAACAAAACAAATGTAACTGTAGCTGATGGCGTTGCTCTTGGTAGCGGTTCAGTCGCTTCGGTAGATAAAGGAGTAGTTGGATACGATGTAGCAACTAAAAAAGCTTCAACATACGAATCAGCAACTTGGAAATCAACTCATAGTGCAGTTTCAATCGGTAAAGCAGATGGAACTATAACTAGACAAATCACAGGCGTAGCAGCTGGATTTAACGATACAGACGCGGTAAACGTGGCACAACTTAAAGCTTTAAATACATCTATATCCACAGCCGTAGAAAGTAGCAAAATACACTATGTTAGTATAAAAGAAGGCGCAACAGAAAAAGATAAAAATTATGATAACAATGGAGCAACAGGTGAGGGAGCTATTGCTATAGGGTCTGCGGCTATGGTTAATGGGGATTATAGTGTAGCAGTAGGTAGCAACGCCGGCTATAAATCGGAAGAAGGAAAATATAATAATTATTTTGGTGGATATGCTGGAAGTCAAGCAAAAGGTAATAACAACACATATATAGGCGACCATGCTGGATTTAAATCAGATTCAAGTGTTGTTGATGTAACAAACAAACAAACGCGCACTGGATATAGCGTAGCTATAGGAGATAGTGCTGGACAAGAAGCTATAGGGAATTCAAATACCTTTGTAGGTTCAATAGCTGGCTATAAAGTAAATGGCTTTAGAAATACATCGCTTGGATATAATGCAGGTGCAAGCACAACAGGTAATAACAACTTAGCATTGGGTAATGAAGCTGGTATTTTAACAACTGGAGGTTCAAATATAGCTCAAGGTTTCCAAGCTGGAAAAAACACTAAGGGCAACATGAACTTCGCTTCAGGTTATCAAGCAGGTGTATATACTGAGGGAGATGGTAATATTGCTTTAGGTGTATATGCTGGGATAGATATTAAGCTTAATCCTGATGGAAAAGCAGTAATTACTAATGGTAATGAAACCATTCTTGATGAAACTAAAAAAGTAAAAGGTAACTATAACACTGCTATAGGTTTTGCTTCTGGTTCTGCAGTAACTGCTAACTATAACACAGCTATAGGTTTTGCTTCTGGAATAGCTTCTGGATTATCCTTAAGTGAAAAAGGAGAAGTGAAAGATGGAAAAAATATTGCTTTAGGCTTTGGTACCGGAAATCTTGTAAAGTCAGCTAATAACTTGGCTATAGGTGTTAATGCTGGAGTAAATGTCAACACAAAAGGCACTGTAACAAGTGGAAATCATATAGCTATCGGTGTTGGTGCAGGTTCAAACCTTCTAAGTGGAAATGATAGCGTATCTATAGGAACAAATGCTGGTATTGGTATGATTCTTGGACAAAGAAATGTTGCCATAGGTTATGGTGCTGGTTCTAACTTAAGTTCTAGAAAACAAGGAGTGCAAGGCACAGATAACACTGCGGTTGGAGGTAGCGCTGGACAAGGTGTAGTTGGTGGAAACAACTCTGCGTTTGGTGCTTCAGCTGGTCTTGATGTGATAGGAGATAGAAACTCTGCGTTTGGTACTTCGGCAGGATTTGGCGTAACTGGTTCAAACAGTACTGCTATTGGTAGATATGCTGGTAGTAATGTTGTTGGAAGTAGCAACATTGCTATAGGAGAATTTGCCGGAAGAGGATTTACAACAAATAGATTGAGTGCTAACGAAGCTATATCTATAGGTAAAAATGCAACCGCCAAAGGAAATTTAACTATAGCATTTGGAAAAGGCGCTATAGCTGGTGCATACGATGAAAATATTGTAAATGGTTACAATAACGAAATAGTTGCTGCAAAGATAGCTATAAATGGACTTGACAAAACTGCGGCTGATTATTCTGCTAAATTAAGAGAGCAAAATGATAAAATTAAAAAAGCAACAGATGAATTGAATAAACTTTTAGCGGAAAATTCAAACGCTATCGCTATCGGAACAGGCGCACAAGCTACAGCTGAAAATTCTATAAGCATAGGAACTGGCAATAAAGTAAGTGGTAAAAATTCAGGCGCATTTGGAGATCCAAATGAAGTGAGTGGAACAGGTTCTTATGCTATAGGTAATAACAACACTATAAAAGCAAACGATGCCTTTGTTTTAGGAAGCGGTGTAACAAACGAAGTTGAAGGTTCAGTTGTCTTAGGAAATGGTTCGACTGTTGAAAAAGCAGTTGCAACAAAAAGTGTGACAATTAACGGTAAGACTTATAATTTTGCAGGAGCAAACCCAGTTTCAACAGTAAGCGTTGGTAGCAGTGGCAAAGAGCGAACTATAACAAATGTAGCAGCTGGTCGTATTTCAGCCTCTTCAACAGATGCGATAAATGGCTCTCAGCTTTACGCTACAAATTTAGCTATAGCTTCTATAAGCGCTACTGCCAACACTAACATTACCAATTTAGAAAACAAAGTCAATGCAGGCTTTAATATCCAAACTGACAGTAGTACAACAGAAAACATAGCTATGGGAGATACTGTAACAATTAATGGCGATAGTAAGAACATAAAAGTTACCAACGATGGCAAAAAGATCAAAGTATCCCTTGCTAAAAACATAACAGAGATTGCTAGTCTTACTACAACCGCTGGCATCGTCTTGGATAATGGCGGTATAAAATTAAACAATGATGGAAAAGGCAACAAAAAGATAACAGGCTTAGCAGATGGAGAAAAACCAAACGACGCAGTTAACTACTCTCAACTACAAGAGGTTAAAAACCAAATCGGCACTTCATCAACCGCAGTGGCTACAAATCCAGTTAGCGTAAAAACCGCGCCAACAGCCAAAGGCGATGATAGCTTAGCAGTTGGTATGGGAGCAAAAACAACCAACAACAACTCAGTCGCACTTGGCACAAACGCAACATCAAGTGGCAAAAACTCAGTCGCACTTGGAGCTGGTTCAAACGATGGCGGCAGAGCTAACACAGTATCAGTTGGCTCAGCTGGAAAAGAACGAACCATAAGCAACGTAGCTGCCGGAGTTTACGGCACCGACGCGGTTAATCTAAACCAACTAAACGCTGGACTTCAAAACGTATATAACCAAATCGGCGAGTATCAAGACGAAGCTAGAGCTGGAACAGCTTCTGCTATCGCTTTAGGAAGTTTAGGTCAAGCAACAATCCCTGGTAAAGGTATGTTTGGTGTGGGCGGTGGCTCATATCAAGGACAAAGTGCTGTATCTGTGGGTGTGTCAAAGATGTCTGATGATGGCAAATGGGTCTTTAAAGCAGGTGCGTCATATGACTCACAGCGAAACATCGGCACAGGCGCATCTATAAACTTCCATTTCTAGGATAAATTTAACGTAGGGGCAAAACCGCCCCTATAAAAAAAGGATAATAAATGAAAAAAAGATTGATTATAATTTCGGCTGTGATTTTAATGTTTGCGCTTCAAGGTTGTGTAACAAAAACAAGTGATAATGTTCCAGATAATGGCATTTTAAGCGCCGATGAAGTGAAATTTCCAGAATTTGATGATGCGTGGATAGAGCGTGGCGCATTCCCGAGGATAAACGACTTAAAAAAGATAAAAGCCGGTATGGATAAGGACAACATTCGCTTACTTATCGGACATCCACACTATCCAGCTGGGCTACTTGGCGTGCGCGAGTGGGACTATTTGTTTAACTTTAGAACTAAAGATGGTGTAAAACAGTGTCAGTATAAAGTCGTGTTTGATAAAGACTACATAGCTCAAAGCTTTTTTTGGAAAAGCGTTGAGTGTGAAAAACTAGCCAACGCTCAAGCTCTATAACGAGCTTGGCGTTTTAAATTTGCTTTTTTTACAGCTTTTTTACTTTTAACTTCGCATAGCTTAGGCATTTCTATCAAGAGTTTAGGCTATGCGATTTTAAACAACACTTAGTATAATAAATCCAACGACAATTAAGCTTAAAAGCTAGATTCTAACGTATTTTGATAAGTCATCTTTAGTATAAATTTATGCTACAAAAAGTAAAATTTGCTTATGACATATAAATTAGATAAATTTAACAAATTTAGATACAACAGCAAAAACAATCACAGTTTTAACAAATACAAAAGCCAAATCAGATGATTTTGTATAAACTACTCTTTAAATGAAGCTGACAAAGGCTTAGCTTATTATCTATGTCGGCTACACAGCACGCTACTATAGATTTTTTGAGTCGGTAAAGACTTAGTTTATCTATCCTACTGCCACGCTCATCGCCCACACCGCTAAATATAGCCTATAGTCTTATCAAAGATAACAGTTGCATTTGGCATATGTAGAAGCAGTTTATAAAAGTTTAGTTGCTTTACGTGCCATAAAGTAAGCGATTTCACTTATAAAAATTTATAAAAAAATTATTATATTTTCACTAAAATTATAAATAAAATAAATAACATCTCATAAAACAGCCAGCCAAATTCCCTTTTAAAATACTAAATTTACTAATCCAAAGTTTAAACTAAAGCCAGATAAATATAAGCTCAAATTTAGGTTTAAAGCTAGTCAAATTTAGTCAAAACAAAAGCGCCATAGTTATAAATATAAGCACATTTAAGCAATATTGTTGTAAAATTGCCATTTTAGATTTTAAAGGCGAATTTTTATGTTTTATTTTTTATATGAAACTTTTGGTATAAATATCTTTAGCTACATCACCGTTAGGACGGGCTTGGCGTTTTTTTTATCGTTTATTTTTTCCGTATATTTTATGCCTAAATTTATAACTTGGGCGAAAGAAAAAAAGGCAAACCAGCCTATCTACGAACTCGCACCCAAAACTCATCAGTGTAAAAACTCAACACCCACAATGGGCGGAATCGTCTTTGCTCTAAGTGCTGTTGTTGCGACACTTTTAAGTGCAAATTTAACAAACATCTTCGTTCTTACTGGGCTTTTGATTTTACTTGGCTTTGGATATATCGGCTTTAAAGATGACTACGCGAAAATCACCTGTGGCAAGAACCACGATGGGATGAGCGCTAGAGTCAAATTTGGCTATCAAATTTCGTTTTCTTTGCTTATCGCTATCGTTCTTTATACTTTTACAAATTTAGATAGCAACTTTTATCTACCTTTTTACAAACATCCTATTTTTAATATGTCTTTTTTAGCCATAGTTTTTTGGACTTTGGTTATCACAGCTAGTTCAAATGCAGTAAATTTAACCGATGGGCTTGATGGCTTAGCTACCATTCCATCGGTATTTTCACTCTCTACTCTTGGCGTTTTTTTATATCTTAGCGGGCATGCTGTTTTAAGCCAGTATCTACTCTTGCCAAAAGTTGTAGGTATCGGCGAAGTGTGTATAATCTGTGGTGCGCTAGTTGGCTCTATGCTTGGATTTTTGTGGTATAACTGCTATCCGGCTGAAGTTTTTATGGGCGATAGCGGGAGCTTGAGCGTTGGTGCGTTTATCGGATACTGTGGCGTTATAAGCAAAAATGAACTTTTGCTTATCATCATCGGATTTGTCTTTGTTATGGAAACGCTCTCTGTGATTTTGCAAGTTGGAAGCTTTAAAATTTTTAAAAAACGGATATTTTTAATGGCGCCTATTCATCACCATTTTGAGCTTAAAGGTTGGGTTGAAAACAAGATAATAGTGCGTTTTTGGATAATTGCTTTGATAGTTAATATCATCGCTTTAACATCTTTAAAATTAAGATAAAGGCTAGAAAATGAGAAGTTTGTTTGGATATGGTTTGACAACAAAAGCCATCGCAAAAAGCGGCGGTTGGAGCATATATGATGATAAATTTAAAAGCATGGCAAAAGATGACTTTGGAAACTCACTTTTACCTCCAAGTGAATTTGATGCGCAAAAAAGCGAACTTGAAATCCCAAGCCCAGGCTTTCCACGCACTCACAGGCTAGCAAAAGAAGCTAAAA
Source organism: Campylobacter geochelonis (assembly GCF_013201685.1). NCBI lineage: Bacteria > Pseudomonadati > Campylobacterota > Epsilonproteobacteria > Campylobacterales > Campylobacteraceae > Campylobacter > Campylobacter geochelonis. Next base: position 1,821,948 of record NZ_CP053844.1, read on the forward strand.
ATCTCATAAGCGAATACGACTTTTTTAGAAACACATCGCCTACAAAAGTCTGGATAAGTGGGACTAATGGCAAGACTACAACCACGCAGATGAGCCAGTTTTTGCTTAAAAACTTTGGCTCGGTTATGGGAGGAAATGTTGGGACTCCGCTAGCCGCACTAGATAAAAACGCAAAAATTTGGATACTAGAGACCAGCTCATTTACAATCCACTACACCAAATTCGCCTATCCTAAAATTTACGCCCTGCTTCCAGTTACGCCAGATCACTTAAGCTGGCATGGAGATATGAGCGAGTATGTTAAAGCTAAGCTTAAACCTCTTTCTATGATGGATAGCACCTGCACCGCAATCGTGCCTAAAATCTATGCTAACACACCATCTCGCGCGAGAATTTTAAGCTATGAAAACGACGCAGACTTAGCTAAAATTTGTGGCATTGATATAGATAACGTGAAATTTAAAATCCCATTTTTAATGGATGCTTTAATGGCGCTTTGCGTGCAAAAACTGCTTGTTGGCGAGGCTGATGTGGCGCTTTTGAATGAATTTGAGATAGAAAAAAACCGCATAGAAGAATTTCACGATAGGTTTTCAAGGCTTTGGGTAAATGACACGAAGGCTACGAATTTAGACGCGACAATCCAAGCCGTTAGAAGATATAAAGAGTTAAAAATTCGCTTGATTTTAGGTGGCGATGATAAAGGCGTGGACTTGCACGAGCTTTTTGACTCGTTTTTAGGGCTTGATTTAGAAATTTATGCTATCGGTTCAAACACAGATAAACTTATGGCTTTAGCTAACCAATACGGCTTTAAAGCCACTCGTTGCGAAGTGCTAGAAACTGCAGTGAATAAAATCGCCTTAAATTTAGCAAACTCTGGCGAAGTCGCACTTCTAAGCCCAGCTTGCGCGAGCCTAGATCAGTTTAGCTCATACGCACAGCGTGGAGATAAATTTAAGGAATTTGTAGCGAATTTATAATCTTTTTAAATTTGAGCTAAATTTAAAGAGTTTTTGACAAATTTATAAATTTGAGTGAAATTTTGGCTAAATTTAAAATGCCTTATACGTGTAAAATACCTTGTAAAATACTCTCTATAAAATCTTAGTTAGCAAATTTGCAAAATCTAGGATTTTTAAATAGACTTAATTAGCTGTTTACTGTTAAAATACTTAAGGCTTTTTTAAAAAAGAAAAATCTTAAAATTTAGATTTAGCAGCAGTTGAAAGTCTAAAATTTCGTTGATAATCTTATATTTGGTTTGCGGTTTTGTAACTAAAGGCTTGATTAATTACAGCTATAATTTGCACCATTTATAGCTACAATGGTTTGTTATTTGAGTTTTGGCCAAAAGTTAATCTCTTTTGCTTTTTATATTATTTATAGCGCCTTAACGGTATTTGCCTATATCTTAAATAAATATTTGCATAAAGATACTTTAGCCAACATGGTAATAGATAGAAAATAGTAAATTTTAAATAATTTCAAAAATATCCTAAATTTAACCTATTTTTAAGAATATTTGCTATAGAATTACATTTCACTTTTTTGGTGGTTGGATAGCTCAGTCGGTAGAGCAGCAGACTGAAAATCTGCGTGTCGGCAGTTCGATTCTGCCTCTAACCACCACTTCCTATAAAATATCCCCATCTCATCGCTTTTCATAAATCTTATTAAAGCCGCTAAAATGGTTTTTTGTCCTTGAATTTTTTAAATTCTTGCAATGTCAATGCAGAAAGTTGAATTTGACCAAAATTTGGTAAGATTTAGGACTAAAAAATTGACTAAAAAATTTTTAGTCAGTTAGAAAATAATCAAATCACTTATAATTACTTATACCTAGAATAAAAAACGAAAGGTATATGATGATTATTTGTACTGTCGATATCCAAAAAATAAAAGAACGTGCTGGATTCAAAGTCCAACCCGACGTCGTTATCGAATTATTCGAGCTTCCTACATTTTATAACAAAATTTATCGAGAAATTTTGTACCCAAATTTGCAAATTAGGGTTAAAAAAAATAAAAAAAGAGGTCAAAAATATACAAAAACATTCTATTTTGTTGGAAAAGACAAAAAATTAACGCTTTTGGGCAAATTTCCAGAACTAAAATTTAGAAACGCAATAAGAGCAGTTGAAAATTTGAAAACAGTTGCCCCTAAAATCGAGCAAACCACTCTAAAATCGGCGTATGAGCGATTTAAAATACAACTATGTTCGAATTTGAAACAAAGCACCATTACAAAAAATGACAAACTGTTTAAAACTCTGATGGCTTTTCATAATAAACCGCTAAAATCAATAAAGAAGTCCGATTTTATCGAGATTTGCAACACTTATTACAAACAACAAAAATATAATACGGCTGAGCAAACGTTCAACCTTGCACGCTCAATTTTGTCATTTTCAGTTGCAACTGGGCTATTATCTGATAACCCATTAAAAGATGTCAAATTTCGCCAAATTTTCGCAATTACGAAAGGCGAATATGGCTATTTGCCAACAGAGGATACAGTTGCCTTATGCTCTTTAATTAAATATATCTATAATTATTCCAACACAAAAAGTGTCCGAAATGCCCTTATTTTGGGACTTTTAACGGGGCTGCGAAGTAAAAACGTAAGAGAGCTGAAAAAAAGCCAGTTACATCAAAATGAAAACGGTTATTTTCTTGAATTTTCAGCAAACGAAACAAAAGCAAATAGAGCCGAAAAATTGGGAATCCCCCCCAAATTGGCACTTTGGCTAAATTCACTTAAAACAAACAACGACTTCTTTTTTACCGGTGCCACGGGCAAAATTCTAAGCGACGGCAGTCTAAGCAACGCCCTTAGACCTTATTCAAATCTGGAATTTCACGAGGGTTCAAGGTTCGTTTTTCATTCATTTAGAAAGGTTTTGAGCAGTTTTTGCGGAAAAGAGCTAGGTTTAAATTCGAGACTAGCCATCGAGAAGTGCCTATTTCACGACATTTCAAGCACCTTAGGAAGCTCGACACACGGCACCTACGATAAAAGCACATATGAAAATGACACTCGAAAAGTGCTTGAATTTTGGCTGGGCTATATTTGCAAGGTGGGAGAAATCGATGTTTTGGAATAAAATAAAAGAGTCCCGAAAGGTATATATTGTAGTGGGACTCTCAATTAGTTTCGACAAAATTATACCATATTTTGATAAATTTATATTTATGTTTTTTAGTCCTCTCAGGGGGCAAAAATGATTAACTACAACGCTTTAAACTCCCATTTAGAGGGGCTTTGGCTAAACCCATCGGAACTTTTGCACCACTCAATCGATACCGAAATGACAAAAATAAGTTCAACTGAATTTAAAAATAAAGATGGTATCAAAATTTGTAAGGAAACCTACGCCGACGCCAACTTTCTCCCAAAATTGGGGCTAAGTTTCATCACTTTTTGTATCAAAGCCAGTGAAATTGGGGTGGAAATCAACGCCAAAAATCGTAAAAAACAGACATTCAGAACAAAAAATAACAAGGAAATTTATGATTTGCTCGTTCAAAATTTAACGGATTTCATAAAATCCGATATAAAGCATATTCCGAGTCACACCATTTACGTGTGCGAGCGCCATTTTTCGGGGATTCCACACCTGCACGGGGCTATTTTCTTTCCTGCTAAGTGCCACGAAATCGTAGAACAAAAAGCCAGAGAAAAATGGCAGAATGAGAAAGCAGTTGGGACAAAATTCAAAATTCAATATCTAACAAAAACGATGAGCAAAGATTCGGAAAGTCACCAAAAACAGTATAACACAGCACGGGTTTCGGGCGTTCAAAATACCAAAATACCGCACTTCCTGAGCCATCGACCGCGAAAAGTTTCAACAAGATGGACCGCGATTGGTAGAATTTTGGAGCAAAATTTTAAACCCTACTTTCGACACGAAAAACGAAATAAAAAAGAGCGAAAAAAAGTGATTGACCGTGTGGTAAAATCGGACATTTTTCTCACTCCTGCCACTTCAAACCCCCCTAAAATCGAGCCTAGAAGCGTAAACAGAATTGATTTACAAGTGAAAACAAAAAATGGTAAACGAATACACATAAATCGCGCTTTAATTAAGCCCCTAACCCCAAAAAATGGGGTTAAAGTGATAAAAATAATAAGAAAAAAGGGTAGAAAATTTAACAAAAAAGCAACCATTCGGCAATTAGTGACAATGACCATCAGGGATGTTTCAACCATAGATTGCAGTGTTTCCAAATGTATTGAAATCGGCAAAAAAGGGTATTTTATTGATTTGAATTTGCAACTAAATGGCTATCTAAATACTAATATGCAAACTGCCCTAGAATCGGCTCTGGAAGCCAAATTTAATGAATTTAAAACTCTTGAAAAAGCAAGAAAATTTTATGAAATTTTAAAGCACGATTTTGATACGGTTGTTTTAAAATTTATGCCAAATTTTAAATATTTGACCAAAACAGAAGTTGAAACTGCACTATGTACTAATTTCCAGCGGGCAAAAGAAATCGACGAATTAAAAAAAGCCAAAAAATGTCGCAAAAATTTTGATGATTTTAATATCGATTTGTTCGATGATAATGGTTAGCAATAGAAAAAGAAGCCCATAAAACGATGTTTTATGGGGCGCATTAAGGGCTACTGGCTCAATGAGCCAGTAGGCTTTCTTTTCTACTGCTGGTTTTATTTTGATTTAACTAAAATTTTTAATATAATTAATGTAAGTAAAATTACATAAAAAGGAGTCAAAAATGCAAAATTTAACTTATCGTGCAAGTGGTTTAATTAATCTACTAAACAAGTTCGCAAATCTCGAAAATGAAGCAATCAAGCTCGAGTCTGAAGCCCGAAAAATCAGGCAAAAAATGCAAAAAATCGATGAAGAAATTACACTAAAATTTAGCCAAAAAATCACCGAAATTCAGCCAAAAAACAGCCAAAATGATGAATCCTACTGAATCGTTTTTTTGCCCCCTTGTGGGGCAAAAACAAACCCCATCGCGCCCCCACAGGGTGCTTAATGGGCGTACTAAGCGCCCTACGGGACGCAGTACGATAAACCTACCTATCGCCTTTTAGCCCACAAGGGGCATAAAAAGGCAAAAGAAAGGAGTCAAAAATGAGTAAACCAAAATCATCCATAAATTTTAAGCAAATGCTGTTTTCAGCTTTTTGGCATAATGCAAGAGAGGGATTTCAATCAAAAACTGTTTTTACTGAATTTACGCCCTTAAACGACTGCGATTTAACCGCCACCGAAGCCCGAAAAAAGGCGAACCAGCTCAAAAAAAATGCAATTTCAAACTATGAAGCAAAATTTAATCAAAAATTTCAAGGGAAAGATGAAAACATTTTTTGGGAGTGTGTTCTAAATTTATCGAGCAAAAACACCCTCAAAGATGTCGAAAAAGTTGCAGATTTAGTTTCAAAAAAACTAGGCTATACCCCCATTCAAATGGCAATTCACAGGGACGAGGGGCATTATGAAAACGGTGAATTTATCCCAAATTTGCACGCCCACATCTGCTTTTTTGTATTAGATGAAAATGGCAGAAATTTAGCAAGAAAAAATTATCGAAATCGAAAACTAATGTCTGAAATTCAGACCGAAGTTGCCGAAATTCTCGGACTCGAACGGGGCGAAATCGGCTCGAAAAATAAACGTTTAGAACACAGAGAATACAAACGTATGAAACAAGCTTTAAAGCCCCTTGAAAACGAGATTAAAGCCCTAAAAACAGAATTAAAACGACTACAAAATCGCCCAAAAATTCTGCATAATTATAAAGAAGAGTTATCAAAAATCGAATATGAATTAACTGAAAATGATAAAAATTGGAGAAATTTGTTTGCCTACGGTTGCAGTGTTGGTAACTCCGACCTGTATAAAGCCCACATTGAGCGGATAAAAGGCAAAATTGAGCAGTTGAAACTCAAAAAAACTGAAATTCAAGATAAAATCAAAAAACAAGAACTCGAAGAAGCAACCGAAAAACACGATAAATTCGAACAAAAAATCGAAAACATAACGTCAAATAAGGCTCAAAACGTCCTAAAATCGGCTATTTGGGGCAGTTTCAAGACGGCTATTAATGAAATGAAAAAAGAGGGGGTTGATTACCACTATTATACTAAAGTTTCAGACACTCTAAATTCAAAACTCGAAATGCTTTCAAACGTCGATATATTGGGCTTGAGCGAGAAAGAACTCGATAAATTTGTATCCAAAATAACGGATATTGAAGCAATTAAAACTAACGTTCTGATGACGTTGGGAGACGAATTTTCCCAAAAAAAATGGAACGATAACCCCCTTGAACACGCCCTAAAATCGAGCCTCTGGAACTCAATATTCATTTTGGGTGCAGTGGCTCAGGGGGTTTCGGGGTTGTTATCTCGAATCTCAAAAGAGCATAAACGAGCAAAAAACGAGCTTTTAGATGAAATCCACGACCTCAAAGCCCAAAAAGTCGAGAAATCGAATAAAAACGATGAAATTTTAAAAGCCAAAGTCGATAAACTTGCGTCCGAAAACTCAATGTATAAAATTTCAACTTTGAATTTATTAAACGAAAACAGCGAGTTAAAAGCCCAAAACAAGGAGTTAAAATCAAATTCACTCCCTCAAAATTCAACTGAACTCGAAACTGAAAACGAAAAATTAAAAAACAGGGTAAAAATTGTGGAAATTCACTCCCAAAAAATGACATTAAAAGCCCACGTGGCGGGGGTTCGAGAGCAATTGAGGGAAGCTGGCGCCCAACGCGAACACTATGCTCATCTCGAACAACTAAATAAAGACTGTGTCGAAAAAATTGAAAGTCTGAAAAATAAAGATGTAGACCTAAATTTGTTGAAAGACGCTTACGACCTCATTCCTAGCTGGATTGACGCAAAATCAATCTTGAATTCGCCAACAGTCAAAGCCGAAATCGAAAAAAAACGCCAACAACAACTAAAAAACAATCAAAATTCAAAGGGTTTTGGTTTTAAAATGTAAAATTATCAACTGCTTGTCCCCCCGCTAGAATGGGGGCTAGACAGTGTTTCAACCCCCACCACTTGATATATTATTATAAGTTTATAATAAAAGCAGTTGCGGCTGGTCGCAACTGTTGGGGTGGTTAGGGGGCGGCTCAGAAATGAGAGCGAGAGTTTGCGCGCGAAGCGCGAATAACACGAGTGACTCATTTCCAGCCCCCTAGCTATGTCCATAAAATACTTACTCCTTTTTATTGCATTTATATATTTATTCATTCAATAAATTATTTTACTTTTCTGTAAATTTGGAAAAATAAAAATTTTACGTTATAATAATGTCAGTTTTAAAAGGTATATAGATTATACGAATTTAAGCTTAAAACCTTAAACAACTTAAAATTAAGTCGTTTTTTGTTTAAGTTTCACGGATTTATGACCTTTCTGACTCATTTTAACACTGTTTTTTTAAGATTTTTAGTCACCCTTAAAAAATAGCTGACTAAAAAGCACGAAATGCCGATATATCGAGATTTGGTGGCACTTTTGAGATTGCCTCTAACCACCACTTCCTATAAAATATCCCCATCTCATCGCTTTTTACAAATCTTATTAGAGCCGCTAAAATGGTTTTTTGTCCTTGAATTTAGCTGATATTTAAATTTATATTTGTTTATTTCGATATAAATGAATTTTTTTAAATTTTATTGAAATTTAAGACTAAATGGGACTACATTTGGGACTAAAAACAATCTTAAGTTTTACTCGCCTTTTAGCTTCTTTTTATCATTAAGCAACTTATTTAATAGTGGCGATTTAAACTCTTTATTATCAAATTTAGCCTGTGGTATAATCTCATCTTTTAAACTCTTTAATATTCCATTTTCATCATTTAATATAAAATGGTTTGTATTAGCATTTTTCTTAGCCTTATTTAATCGTTTTTGAAAGTTTTTTACAGTTTTATCATCGCTCATATAATCAATCATTTTACTATTATCAAGCCAATCAACAAAAGCTCCATCTGTAAATAATCCACTTTTTAAATCATAGACTTTTTTTGTTGATGGTTCTAAGATTAGATTGTTTTTACTTATGCCTATGATAGGTTTTATTTTGCCGTTCTTAACTGTTAAATAAATATTTTGAGGGACTGATTTAGTTCCATCTGTTGTTTTATAACTTAAAGGTTCTATAGGCTGATTAAATAAACTTTTATACTCATCATATTCAAAAAGTTCTTGTGGTTTGATTAACTCATCTTTTAATAAGTTTGTTTTATCTTCACTAGTAAGCTTTTTTATGGAGTGCTTTATGCCTAAGTCTTTTCTAGCACCACCTATTTTTTCTCCAAAGTCATCTATTTTTTCTATTTTTGTATCATTTGTCGATGGCGTTTTATCAAATTTAATCTTTTGTGGTATAATGCTATTATTAGGGTTAGATGGAGTAGCCTTTCCATCTGTAAAAGTAGCAGAGGGTGCTGTCTTGCTACTTACCCTATCTTTTGTATTATCAAAAGCAGTTACAACCCAGTTATTATTCGCAACTTTTTTACCATTTTTATTCCAACCTTTATTAATACCGACAATATAACCATCAAATTCTATATTATAGCCACCATCCCATTTAGTAGATAATTTGCCTTTATTTATAATATCATTGAAAATTTTAGGTGTAATTTCTGGATGTTTATCGATAATATGAGCCAACCCAAATCCTTTATGAGTTTTAGCATCTGTTATCTCGCCCCAAACCAAATCAATATCGCCTAAGTTCTCTTTACTAAACGCTCCTGCAACTTGTCCTTGTTTCTCATTTAGTAGTTTTTTAATAGCACTTATTCCATCGTGGTAAAACTCAGCGTAATTAGTGCCAAATTCTTTTATAGGATTGATGTTAAACTCTGTTTGAATTTTGCTTCTAATATGCGAAATATTAGATTTTATTAATGGTGATGATGATTGAATGTCTTTATAACCACTTCTTAATCTTTCTAAAATCTTTACTTCATTAGGTTTTAAGCTTTTAGGAATCATACCGGCAGGCGTTCTTTTGTTGTTTTTAGATATAGTTTGTGGTATAATTTCACTATCAGGGTGTAGGACTCTCTGAGCGGTGGGCTTATAACCCTCAAATGCAAGACTTTCACTAGTTTTAGTGTCTGCTACACTCTGAAACAACTTACTATCATTTACATTACCTTTCATTTTTCGCATTGTTTTAAATGCTAATTCATTATTGCCTTTTTGCACCTCTTCAACAATGATATAGTGTCCGTTTATTTGCTTTGCACTGATAATAGCTGTGTTATTTTGTTTGGTTTTTCCTATGCGAATTTTATCAGGGTTTTCTACCAAATCTCTATATTTGGCAATATCTTCAAAAGTAATAACATCTTGACCTCTTAAAACTTCACTCTCTTTTCCGTGATTTTTAAGAGTATGTTTTATCTCATCTGGATTAATTGTGCGCCTAACATCATCAGGGTATTTAAATCCTAACTCTTTAGCTTGTGCTACATCTAGTTTGTCAACTGCTATTTTACGGTTATTATCTATGCTCCATTTTAACAAATCGGCATTTAGGTTATCTTTGCCTACTAAAAACATATCTCGCCCTGTTTGCGGACTACTTAGTATACTAGATGTTATCTCATCAAATTTAGTCTTTTGTGGTATAATTTCATCAGTTTGGTAGCCCAAGCCTTGATTATCAAGTTTGTTACCTTGCTGGGTGAAAGTTTGGATAATACCAGCGTCTTTTTCTTTACTTACTTTTTCAAGCCTTTTTACTATCAAAGCATAATCAAGTCTATTGTTGTTATAAAAAAATGTTGGATTTTCCTTTATCTCTTTTATTAGTCTAAATACATCACTAGGTTTTGAAAACATCTCAGGGTGCTTATTAGCTAAATACTCTAAATCAGCACTAATTTCATCTGTTGTTAGCTTTGATAAAGCTCTAATGTTTGGACTTACATCAAATTTTACATTATAATCACTCATAGGCTTAGAATTATCTACTTTCATCACAAAGCCATCGCCGTTTATCTCATCTGATTTAGTCTTTTGTGGTATAATATCGTTAGCAATAGGCGAATAGCTAATTTTGTTTAGCTCAGGGTTATTACCCAGCGTCTTCGCCCCTTGAGGGAAGCGTGAGGAGTGGACGCCCTCACCGCCTATTGTCTCTCTCATCTCTTTATTAAAAGCTTTTTGATTAACGTGTTTTATGTAGTTTTCATCGCTTTTAGGTTCTATAACCATATCTTTCATAAAACTTTTTTTATTTGTAGGTTCTATTTTCATAGCTTTTGCAAAATAATATGTTCCATCACTTTGTTTTCTTATGATATTTGGTATACCATCAAGCACATCTTCAATAGCTTGTTTAACCTCTCTACGGCTTTTAAACATTCCATCTAATTTATGATGAGTAAAAAGATAATTAAGACTTGCAGTTATTGGATTTTCGTTTATATCTATATTGTTTTTAAGATATTCTCCTAACTCAAATTTAACCTTATCAGTAAAAATCATCTTGCCATCTTTTTTCATCACAAAGCCATCGCCGTTTATCTCATCTGATTTAACTTTTAAAGTTCCATCGTTGTTTAAATGATTTTGTAAAATTTTAGATTTAAATGTTGGCTTAGTTGCTACTTGTGCTATCTCATCTAATGTGCTTTGTTTGGTTATATCAGCTTTAGTGTTTTGGTTAATTTCATCAGCCTTAATTACATCGCTGACTTCATCTATATCTTTCGTAGTATTTTTAAACTCTTTTTCTAAATTTGATATTTCAGATTTAAAATTCTTTAATGCCTCTTTGGTAGGAGTGTCAAGATTTTCGGTTGAAATTTTAGATATATTTAATACCGCTTCTTCCATATTCTTTGAGTTTTTAAGACCAGCAAGTAATGCGTGTTTTAAAGCAAATAAATACTAGCCAAAGACAAAACACTTGCACTTTTCTCTACTATCATTCGCACCACAAGTATGCAAACACAAAAAATAAACGTATAAAATTTAAGTTAAAAGGCTCAAATTTGAGCCTTTGTATTATCTAACTCTTGATAAATATGGGGTTTCAGAGTGCATATCCATCTCGTTTTGCTCTCTGAATTTTAAAAATTCATCTTCATTTAGCTTTTTGATATTTGCTATAGTCATCTTAAGTGGCGCGATACCAGAAAACGGATCTGTATCGCCAGCATTTGCAAGTTCGTTTCCATCTGCTTCACTATAGTGAAACGTCGTAAATATCGTCCCTTCGCGCAAATCATTATTTATGCGAAGTTTTGCTGCTATTTTTCCTCGTTTGTTTTGCACTAGCGCATAACAACCATCTTCAAGCTCTCTTTCTCTAGCTATATCTGGGCTTACTTCTATCAAAGCGCCATCTATACCAGCACCATACTCTAAAGCCGGGCATTCTCTAGTCATAGTTCCAGTGTGATAGTGGTAAACCTTGCGTCCAGTAGTAAACAAACAAGGATAAATTTCATCAGGAATTTCACTTAGCGTTCCACTACCTAAAGGATACTCATCTGGCATTTTAGTCCTTGCTCTAAATTCTTTTTCTATCTCTTTTCGCTTTGTCTTATCATCTGTATAGACCACAGGAACGAGCCTGAATTTAGTATCTGGAAGCATTGATTTTTTATCAGCATAAAGAACTGGAGTTCCAGGATGCTCTTCATCAGGGCATGGCCAACTAATCCCGCCAAGTTTATCAAGCCTGTAGTAGCTAATACCACCAAAAAATTTAGGCATAAGCTCTCTAATCTCATTCCAAATTTGTTCAGCATTTCCAAAGTTAAAGCCATCAAGTCCCATGCGATTTGCGATATTACAAACCACTTTCCAGTCTGGCTCAACGCCACCAACTGGCTTGCTAGCCATTCTTGTTCGTTGAACTCTTCTTGAAGTGTTGATAAACGTTCCATCCTTTTCGCCCCAACCAGCCGCAGGTAAGACAACATCAGCTTTTTGTGCGCTTTCTGTTAAAAACAAATCCTGCACAATAAAACAATCAAGCTTATGCACAGAGTGGATAAAATGTTGGGTCCATGGATCACTCATAACCGGATTTTCGCCAAAAACATATAAAAGTTTTAATTCACCACTATCCATTTTATCTGGAGCTTGGGTTAGTTTTATACCTGGAGTTGGATTTAACTCGAAGTGCCATACTTTTCTAGCTTGATTTCTAGCATATGGGCTATCAACTGCTCCAGCTGGAGTGCAGTTTGGTAACGCGCCCATATCGCATGCGCCTTGGACGTTGTTTTGCCCACGCAACGGATTTACTCCAGCACCTTTTTTGCCTAAATTTCCAGTAAGAATAGCTAAATTTGATAAAGAAAACACATTTGAAGTTCCATCAGTAAACTGAGTTATCCCCATTGTATAGCAAATAGCAGCCGCATTCGCCTTAGCATACATTCTAGCAGCTTGGATAATCAACTCTTTTTTCAAACCAGTGTCGGCTTCAAATTTTTCAGGCGTATACTCTTTAACCGCTTCTTTTAGGTATTCATATCCATGCGAATGGTTTGCGATAAACTCGTTATCTTGTAAATTTTCGCTTATTATCACATTCATGATTGTATTTAGTGTCTTAATGTTTGCACCAACTGGAATTTGAAGGTAGATATCAGCTTTTTTAGCCATATCTGTGCATTTTGGATCTACAACTATCATCTTAGCGCCACGTTCAAGTCCACGCTGCATCTGCATAGCGATTATAGGATGACATTCGCTTGTATTTGTTCCGATTAAGAAAAACACATCTGTATCGGTTGCAAACTCAACTAAATCATTTGTCATCGTTCCGTTTCCTAAAGTGTTGGCAAGACCTGCCACTGTCGGAGCGTGTCAAAGACGAGCACAGTGATCTACGTTGTTACTTCCTAATGCACGAAAAAATTTTTGAAAAGTGTAGTTATCTTCGTTATTTGATCTAGCAGAACTAAATCCCATTATCGCATTTGAGCCATGTTTTTGAACTATGTCTTTAAATTTATTAGCTACAAAATCATAAGCCTCATCAAAACTAACTTCTACTAAAGTGCCATTTTTATCATAAACACCATCTTTTTTTCTAATCATCGGTTTTGTGATACGTTTTTTAGAATTTACAAATTCCCAGCCAAACATTCCTTTTAAGCAAAGCTCCCCATCATTTACATGATGATGTAAAGTAGGCTTTGCATCTACGATTCTGCCATCTTGCACGTATAAGTCTATACCACAGCCCGTTCCGCAGTATGGGCAAGTGGTTTTTACAACTGATTGCATCTATTATCATCCCCTTTCGTCGACTAATTTTGATATTAGAAATTATAGCACCGGAAAAATAAATTTAATTTTAAAATTAATATTTTTCTTTAAAATAATTTTAATATTTATAGATATTTTTGCTATTTTAACGCTTTTTTTATATTATACTTTATTAAAATTTATATTTAATGTAACTAAATACAAAACTAAATAATTAATACTTTAAATTTTATTTAAAGTTATCAAGATAAAATAAAATTTTAAAATTAGTTTAGGAAATTAAATTTGAAAACATCTCGTTTAGGACTACTTGAAATTGAAGTTGTAGATAAGTTAGATGAGATTGAAATTTCTAAATTTAATCACGAATTTTTAAAAAAAGGAAATATCCTTTATAGCGATGAGATAAAAATCATAGTTTTTAAAAGCGGTTTGGCAAAACTTTCATTTTTTGAAGATGGAGAGGAGTTTATCATCTATCATCTTTCCAAAAACAACATAACCATACTTGATGAAACATGCGCGATAGAAATCCTAGAAGATAGCGAAATTTACTCTATGAAAATCGAGTCGTTAGATGAGCTGTTTAAAAATGCCAAATTTAGTAACGCCTACTTTAAAACGCTGACAAACATCGTCGTAGTGCAACGCCAAATCATAAAATCAATACTTTTTGAAAATGCAAAAGGCAGAATCGCAAGCTTTTTAATAGAACTTGCAAATGAGCAAAATTTAAATCAAAATGGTTATAAATACATCTTTTTGCCATTTTCATTAAAGGTGCTTTCATCGTTTGTCGGGCTTAAAAGACAAAGCGCTTCAACTGCATTTAACGAGCTTATAAAAGATGGAATCCTTCGTAAAATCACACAACATGAGTTTTTAATCATAGATTATAAAAAGCTTGAAAGTTATAAAAACTAAAATTTAAAGTATGATATGGTTAAAAAAGCTAAATTTATGCAAGCTTTAGTAAATTTATCTAAATTCAAAGTAAAAATTACTATAAAAATAACTTCAAAAGCCTAAAAAATAAATTTGCAAAAAATGCAATTAGGGTTAAACTACTCTAATTGCATTTAAAATAAAACTTAAGCGTTTTTTTTCATATCAAATTTGTTAGCCATAAAGCCGACTAGCCCTACAAAAAATAAACCTCCAACTATATTTCCAAGAGTAACAGGAAGCAAATTTTTCCATAAGAAATTTCCCCAAGTTAGCTCTTTTAAGCCATCAACACTTACATGAAGCATTTTTGCTACCGCATCTAAATCTCCACCAGCTGCAGCTATATAGTGAGCTTTAGCGATGATTGCTTCTGTGATTATAAACATATTTGCCACACAGTGCTCCATAGAACAAGCCACAAACGCACCTATCATCCACATAATCGCAAAAAATTTACCAGATAAATTGCTCTCTGAAGTCGCAGTCCAGATAGACATACATACAAAAACATTACAAAATATACCTCGTATAAAAAGTTCATGAAACGGATCAGTAACTTTAACAATACCCGATGGAACGAAATGTTTTAATATATAAGCATCAAATTTAAAAGGCAATCCAGAGTAATAATACATATAAGCAATCAACGCGCCACCTATAAAGTTACAAACCCAAACCACAACCCAATAAGCTATAGTTTTTTCTATCCCAACTTTACCATCATATGCACTAACACCTGAAAGAACAGAGCTTGTAAAAAGATGCCCACCATAAAACACAACCATCATCAAACCACAACTAAACGTAATGCCACCTATAAAATTTGCCATACCGATTGACTGTTTTTCAGCCATTCCTACAGTAGAATGCGCCCAAAATATATCTCCCATCGCTATAGCAGCTCCTGCCATAATGGCTAGAAAAACAACACTCATCATAGGAGTGTGCGCCTTATGCTCCATTGAACCCGATATCGCCTCGGCGGTTTGTGCAGGATTTAACATTTTATTTCCTTTCTTTTACCTTAGTTGAGCCTTGCTCAACAAATAAATTTCATCTAAATTTACAAATAAAATGAAATTTATACCCAAAGCTTTTGTGCTAACGCGCAAAGCCAACACTTAAACTCTTTTAATCTTTTAAATTCATATAGATTTTTATCTTAAAAATCCTTTCTAAGCACAAGATATCCTTCATGAAAATTTAGCAAAGCATCTTTTAGCTTACACTCGCAAAGACCGGGCAAAAGCTTAGCTGCATGCTCTGGAAAAATTTCAATCTCAAAATACTTGCTTAAATTTCCTATTTTAAATTTAACATAATCGTTGGAATGCTTAATCATCATTTCATACTCATCATCACTGATTTCTAAAACCTTTTGGCTAAAATCAATCGTACCTACTCCATGTCCAACGCAAGTTGAAAAAAGCTTGATATCTTTAAGCACTTTTGGCATATCTTTGTTTGTATCAACGTGCCTTTTGGTGAGTTTAAAAACGTGTATCATTTTGTTTATCCCAAATTTCTTTTTGTGTATCAATACTAAATTCATCAGTCGCTTTTATATATTTTAGATATATTTCATTATGTAAAATCGCCATACACTCAGCATATCGAGGATCGTCTTCTTTGTGAATTGCTTCTATAAGAGCATTTTTAGTAAGTAAAGCATCTTTTATATCTTTTGAACTTTTAATGGCTTTTATGTATTTTTCAAAAAGCACTCTGCCAAATACATAGCTCATAAGCCTCTTAGACTCAGCTTGCAAATCTCGCTCAAAGAGTATATTTCCTATGATTGATTGCTTTACTTGTGGAGCTAGGGTTGTATCATTATCATAGCTATGCTCTTTTAGTTTTTGATCTATTATGCCAAGAGCCATTCCAAGCCCATAAATCACACTTGCTGGGTGTGGTGGGCAACCAGGGATAAAAACATCAACAGGGATAATTTTATCCACCCCACCCCATACACTATAAGCATCATAAAAAATACCTCCACTACTTCCACAAGCACCAAATGCAACTACTATCTTTGGATCTGGAGTGGCTTCATAGGCCCGTAAAAGCGGATAATACATCTGTCTTGTAACTGGACCGGAGCAGATTAGTATATCAGCATGGCGTGGATTTGCAACAAGTTTAAACCCAAAACGCTCTGGATCCCACATCGGAGTAATAGCAGCAAAGATTTCAATCTCACAGCCATTACAACTTCCACAATCAATTCTATAAACGCTAAAACTTCTTTTGATATTTTTTAGATGCTCAAGCTTAGCTGTTAAGTCATTTGCCGAGCTTATATCTTTAGGAACTTGATAAATACTCATTTCATACCCTTTTCTTCGCCTCTTGTGATGCGTTTAACACTATTTGCTTTTTTGCACTCTGGACATATATAAAGATACTCTTTTGCCTCTTCGAGCCTATCTGGAAGTAAATTTGCACTGCTAAGTTTTTCAAAAGTATAATTTATGAGCCGTTTAGATACAAAAGGTTTGCCACAGCATTTACATTTTTGTATCTCTAGCTCACCTTTTTGAATCAACGCACTTTTATCAAATTTAACAGCTAGTTCAAAACTATCACTTAGCTTAACAGCTCTTGTTGGACAAACCTCATCACAACGCCCACAAAATATACAACGAGCACAATCAAAACGCCAGATAAGCTTATCTTTACTCTCATTCATCTTCACTTCAATCGCATTGCTTGGACATGCCACTCCGCACGCTGCACAACCTATGCAAAGCTCATAAGTATATGTTGGTTGCCCACGGAAATTTTCTTGCACTTTATAAGGCTCAAACGGATATGCGTACGTTGCTTTTCCATACTTTTGTGTTATATCAAACAACTTCATCATATTAAATCCTTCTTATCTACTTTGCCGTTTTGACAAAATTTTTTAAGCTCTTTTTCGCTTAAAACCCTGCTTTTCTTGCTTCTTATATCGACAACTGTTATACGCTCAGTGCATGAATAACAAGGATCAAGAGAGCAGACTATAAGTGCAGCATCTGAGATATTATTTCCTCGAAACTGATAACGCAGACTTGGCCAGTTATTATACGTAGCTGCTCTACATCTCCAACGATAAACCTTTTGTGCGCTCCCTTGCATTATCCAGTGTACATTTTCGCCTCGTGGCGCTTCATCATGTCCAAGAGCAAAATTTTCAGGTTTTATCATAGTTTTTGGATCTATCATAATAGGAGTTTGAGGCATAAGCTCAAGACATTGACGAATGATAGAAATAGAACTTTTAAGCTCCTTATATCTAACCATCTCCCTACTAAATACATCGCACCCATGCTCAACCGCTACTTTAAATTCAATCTTTTTAAAAAAGTCATATGGATGGTCATATCTGTTATCTCGCTTAAATCCACTAGCTCTCATATTTGGTCCAACTGGGCTAAAATCGCGCGCTATTTGTCTATCTAAAATTCCAACACCTTTCCAACGCTCAATCTGACGCTTATCCTCCATAACCGCATCCCAAATTTCAGTTATTTGATTTTCAAGGTTGTTAATTATCTGGATTGATTTTTTAATCTCATTATTTGTCATATCGCGTCTTAACCCGCCCATTACAACATTTCCATAAGTCTTTCTACCGCCAGTTACAAGTTGAGCCAACTCCATCGAGTATTCACGAACTCTAAATATATGCATAAACGCATTGTAATTACCAGTAACTTCACAAGCCAAACCGATATTTAAAAGATGGCTATGAAGACGCTCAATCTCAAGGCAAATAACTCTAATAGCTTGTGCGCGAAGTGGAATTTCAAGCCTGATTGCCTTTTCGGCCGCTTCAATACAAGCAATCGCGTGAGCATAACCACAAATTCCGCAAACTCGTTCAGCCAAATATCCCATTTGATCATAATTCATTCTATTCTCAGCAAGTTTTTCCATGCCACGATGCTGATAAAACAGCCTATAATCAGCATCTATAATCTCATCACCATCACAAAATAACCTAAAATGCCCTGGCTCATCGCTCGTAACATGCAAAGGTCCAAGCGGTACATCAACCACACCATCTCCGCTAGGGAACAAAAACTGTGCATCTGGCTCATTTTCATGAGTAACTGGGTCTGGTCTATATCTATAATCCATCGCATCTTTTCTAAGTGGGTATAATCCATCTGGCCAATCATCAGCTAAAACCAAACGCCTCTTATCAGGCAAGCCCTCAGCTACTAAACCAAACATATCAAAAGCTTCTCTTTCATACCAAATACAAGCAGGAACCAAAGGCGTAACAGATGGAAATGTTGGGTCATTTGCTGGTATAAGAGTTTTAACGCTTATAAAACACTTGTCTTCACTAGCAAAATCATCATCCACACTCATTTTTGAACCTTCCATAGAAAGTGCATAATAAAGTGCATAGTTTCCATTTAGCGCTCTCTCATCATTTGGTATCATTGTAGATATAAAACCGCCTATATCATAATAAAGCGTTTTTACTGCAAGTGGCAAATCGCCTCTATCAACCAGAACTGTTATTTGATCATCTGTTTGTCTAGTAACTTCAAGTACTTTTACTTTAGTTTTTAAAATTTCAACAAATTTATCTCCACGCATATCAAACTCCCATTATAATTTTTACGCCATTTTCAACGAGTGTAAAAAAGCTATCTACATGCCAAACACCAAAGACTATGATTAAAACACAAAGCAAAATAAGTGGAAGATTTTCTATAAATTTCATCTCTTTATTATGTAATACCTCGCCTTTAGGCTCACCAAAACTTGCCATGTTAAAGTGTGAAAAGTCTGCTATAAATATAATAGCAAGGGCTATTGCAAACAAAGCAACCGCAAAGTATTGTCCTGTAACAATCGCGCCTTTAAATACTAAAAACTCACTTACAAATATCGCAAAAGCAGGAACACCAACAAGAGAGCAAACCGCTGCTGCAAACATAATAGTCGTAACCGGAGCTATCTTTATCATACCGCCCATTTTAGTCATATCTTTTGTGCCATAAATTCTAGCTATATTTCCAGTTGAACAAAACGCAAGTGCTTTAGTAAAACTATGAGCTAAACAGTGAAAAATCGCAGCAAATACTCCAAGCTCTCCGCCGATTCCAAGAGCAAAAGCGATAACTCCCATATGAACAACTGAGTGATAAGCAAACATTCTTTTTACATCATGTTGTCGAATCAAAAATATACCAGCCACAAACAAAGTTATAGTTCCTGAAATAAGCATAATACTTTGCACAAATTCAAACGAAGTCGCACTAGCAGTAACTGCGTAATATCGTAAAATCGCAAGCATGGCGCATTTTAACAACACTCCAGATAAAAGAGCTGAAATCGGAGCTGGACCTTGTGCGTGAACATCTGGAAGCCAAGTATGAGTTGGAGCAAGTCCTGCTTTTGTACCAAATCCAATCAAAGCAAATACAAATATCAGCTTCATAGCATTTTCATTTAGCCCTTTTGCACTACTCATAATAGTCGTCCAAAGCATCGCAGTGTCGCTGTTTTGAGTAGTTGTAAAAGTTACGGAGTAGAGTAAAACTGTAGCATAAAGCGCAAACGCAAGTCCGATTGAGCAAAGCACTATATATTTATATCCACTCTCTGTTGATTTTTTATCTTTATGAATGGCTACTAAAAACACAGATGCTAAAGTCGTAGCCTCAATCGCTGCCCACATAAAAGCTATGTTGTTACAAATCACGCTTAAAGTCATAGTGAAAATAAATACATGACAAAGCCCATAATATCTTCTTAAATCAACTAAATTTATATGCTTTTCTTCAAATTCCCATCTCATATATATAGTTGAGTATAAATTTACTAAAAATCCAGTTATAGCAATCAGTACTAAAAATACAGCTCCCAAACTATCAAGAAATAGAAATTTATCATAGCTAAAAAACGTTCCACTTACTAAAACCTTATAAACATTAAAAAGCAAAGCAAGCGAAGTAATACCAGAAACAATAACATGAATTATGCTTAAAGTCGCATAATTTTTCGAAGACAAAAACAAAATCAACGCGCCAACAAGCGGCAAAATTAGTATCAATGTTAAACTATCCATCTTCATCCCCTTAAATTTGTAGCTTTAGAAGTATCAAGGCTATCATAGGCCTTATAAAATCTAATCGCTAAAATACTCATGATAATAACAGCAAAAATTGCATCGGTTAAAATTCCAAGCTCAACAAGCTCATGTGAGTTATAAGCCATTAAAGCAAGAGTTAAGTGGATGCCATTTTCAAACAAACAGTATGCTAAAATCTGTTTTATAAAAGAGTTTCTAAGCATAAACCCAAAAACCCCCATCATGAAAACAGTCACAGCAGCTATTAGCACAATTTTTTCTTTTATTAATGAAAATTCCAAAAATATAGGATAAATACTCATAGCAATAGCCAAAGAAAATCCCATCGCAATAACCGGACTTACAAAAAACCCACCAACTGGTTCATCTTCAGATATAACGCTAAGTTTTTTAATAAGACAAAAAAGAATTGTAGGAACTAATACAACTTTTGTAAAAAATGCCACCACAGCCCACATTCCAAGCTGATGAGCACTAAATTTAACAGAAAGCATGGTAAATATACTTACTAAAATCATTGTTTGAAGTGCGTAAATTCCAACCGAAAGCTTTAAATTTCTTAGCCCAAACACAGCCAAAGATGTAACTATCATACATATAGCTAAAATATCTATCATTTCCATTTCAAACTCCTACTACATAAAGTGTTAAAGCTACAAAAGATATAGCCAATGCAGCAAGGGCGTTTTTGCGAAGACTGGATGCGATTTTAAATCTAGGACCAAAGTTATCGATAAACACAGCAGCTACATAAAAAACTCCAGCTTTTAAAACAAATACAATAATTGCTAAAAATGGATTTGAGAAATTCCACGGTTCAAATATGGTTAAAAACAGCCCTATCATCGCAAACTGTTTTAAGATAAGTGCTGCTTGAACTAATCCCAAATCAGCTCCTGCATACTCTCCTAAAACCCCCTCTTGAAGCTCTTGTTCTGCTTCTGCTAAGTCATATGGCTTTCTTCCAGTTTCTACATACATACACCATAAAAAGGCTATTGACGCGACAGCAAAACTAGGAATTTGATATCCGATTATTCCATCTTTTACCATTTGCTGAATTTGGACTAAATTTGAGGTCTTAGCAGCTAGCATAACAACTATAAGACACATAATCATAACTGGCTCTACATAAACACCTATCATTTGCTCTCTACTTCCACCAGTTGCAGCAAACGGGTTACCACTATCCATCGATGCTGAGCCAAAGACAAATCTTAAAAGTGCACCCAAATAAAGGATAACAAATATATCTGAGTAAGCTCCAAAAGCCATATTGCTGCTATAAGTTATAGGAATAGCAGCTAAAATCGCAGATGATGTAGCAAATAAAAGAAATGGTGCTAGCCTAAAGACCCAATGGGAGCATTTTGGCACAGTTCTGTTTCTTTTGAAAAGCTTTATAATATCGCGATATGTCTGGAAAAAATCACTTCCTTGCTTTGACTGAAGCTTAGCTCTTAGCTTTCTTGCCATTCCATCAAACAAAGGTGCGATTAAAACTATAACAACGACTTGAAATATCATTAAAAGTATGGTTTGCATAACTAGCCTCCTAAATCACAAAGTAGCTAACTGCAAGGATTACGCAAAGATAGATTAAGATATAAAGCGTATATACATTTGCATATCCATTTTGAAAAACACCTATCTTTTGAGCTAGCATTTTAATAAATTCTATTATCGGTTTATATATCAAACTCCACCATATATCTTGTGGGTGGTTATGATACTCTACTGGGCTAAAGTACCCATTTGTCACTATTTTTTTATGTCCTTTAAATAGCCAATCAACCACCTTTCTTAAATCACCAGTAAAAGGTCCGCCAGTCATCTGCATACGCGAACTATACTTAAATCCGCAAGCCCACGGATCAGTCTCTCTAGGTTTTGTTCTGTTTGCTTTCATTACAGCTAAAATCAAAAAAGGCAAAATCATAGTTGAACAAAGCACAATAGCAATAAGCGGTGTAGAGATAGCACTACCTAATGGTGAAGTCACTAAAGTAGCGCCTAAATTTGCAGAGTAAGTGCTTGGAGTGATTGAATTTACAGCTTGCATTATATAAGAAACTATAAAATTTGCTCCTATACCAAAACCAACACAACCTATCATCAAGATAAGCATTCCTAAAATCATACCCACTGGACTTTCTTTTGCATTTTCCCAAATTTTCTTATCTCGTGGAGTTCCTGCAAAAATTACCGCATATAGCTTTAAGTGCATTCCAACTAAAACTCCGGTTAAAGCAAGCGCAACTACTGATAAAGTAAATATATATCTTGTAAAAATTCCTTCACTCATCGCACCTTGAAGCATGCCTTGATATGTAAACCACTCAGAGACAAAGCCATTAACCGGAGGAAGAGCTGCTATTCCCATAATTCCTATAAACATACCAACCGAAGTCCATGGCATTTTTTTAGCAAGTCCGCCAAGCACGTCCATATCTCTTGTATGAGTCGCGTGTAAAACCGAACCAGCACATAAAAACAACAATCCTTTAAATATCGCATGATTTACCACATGATAGCATCCAGCTAAAAAGCCGATTGCACCAAGAGTAGCATTTCCAGCCGCAACGCCATAAATTCCAGTTCCAAAACCAAGCAAAATAATACCTATATTCTCAACTGAGTGATAAGCAAGAAGTGCTTTATAATCATGCTGACAAAGTGCATATAAAACACCAAAAAGCGAACTTGCAGCACCAAGGATTAATATAGCAAGCCCAAAATATATACTTATTGGTAAAAATAGCGTAAATTTAACCAGCGCAAACAAAGCAACCTTTATCATAACTCCACTCATCAAGGCAGATACATTTGAAGGTGCTGCTGGGTGAGCTAGAGGAAGCCACACATGAAATGGCCACATACCAGCCTTGCTACCAAATCCAACCAAAAATAAAATAAAAATCGCCACACAAACAGGTAGTGGCATGGCAAGATTTGCAAATGCGCTAAATTCTGCACTACCGGCATAATATGCCATTAAAAGCAACCCACAAGTAATGCAAAATGCTCCAACTTGCGCTATGCCTAAGTATATCATCACTGCTTTTAGTGTGCCTTTCCCATCATTTACTAAAATCAAAAATGATGAAACAAGAGTCATAAGTTCCCAAAGAACAATAAAACAAAAGACATTATTTGCGCTAATTACTAAAAGCATAGAAAGGATAAAAAGGTTAAACAAGCAAGCAAATACACCTATGTTTGCTTTATTTATATACTCTTTAGCATAACTCATACCATAAACACTACTTGCAAAACCTATAAAAACAACAACAAAACTGAAGAAATTTCCTAGCGGAGTTAGTGCAAAATTTGGAGAAAATAAAAAATTTCCAAACATAACAAAGCTATCATTTTTACCCATACTAATCACAAAATGGCTCATGCCATAAAAACAACTTACCGCGCTAAGTCCAAAGCCAACTTTAACAGCCATTTTTGGAACGTTATAAAGCAAAATGCTAACAAGTGAACTTATAAGAAATAAAACATAAACACTTATCATGGCTAAGCTCCTTTATTATGGCTATCTAAGCTAGATATTTTCGCACCAGTTAGCACTCTTTTAACAAGACTACTTGCAGACTCAACATCAATCTTTTTGCCTAGTTTGTGATGATTTGTTAAAGGATCTATCATGATAAGTGCACTTGTAGGACACACATCAACGCAAGCTGGACCGCCATCTTTTCCATAACACATATCGCACTTTATGGCTATATTTTTAGCTCCAGCTTGGGATTCTATCTCAAGATATTGCTTTGGTTCAACTGAGTAATTAACCGATGGCATAAGCTCTGCACTTGAGTTAATAGCGCCATATGGACAAGCTATCGTACACATCTTACAGCCTATGCAAATCTCTTCATGAAGCTCGATACAGCTATCATCAAACCTAAGAGCACCTGTAGGACAAACATTAGCGCATGGCCCATCATCGCACTGACGACACTGCGCAGGCATAACGCCTTTTGCTTCCCTTAATACACTTAATCGCGCTTTTGATAGCTTTCCCCTCTCATAAGCGCTTTTAAAACATGCAGCCATACAAGTAGCACAGCCAATACAACGCTTATAATCAGCAATCACAAATTTATGCTGTTTCATAAATTCCTCCTGATAATACAACGCAATGAAATTTAAAAATCACAACGCGTAAGTTTGGGTTTTTAATCATAGTGATAACCACCTTTTTAAAATTTCTTGTGCAATTTTATATTTTTTAACTAATAAATTCTGTCATATATCTGACATAAGCTTATTGTTTTATATTAGTTTTGTATTTTTATATTTATATAAGAAAAGTAGCTTTTTTAAATTTGTGTGGAGAGATTTTAAATTTTATTACTTCATATAAATTTAGGCAAATCTGTATATTATAGCTCATAACTGCCTAAAATTAGGAATATTTATATATAGAACAAAGATAAAAAACTTATCTTTGTTTTGTGGCTTTTATGTTAGAAAAAATATAATTAATTAATTTAAATATAAAAAATTTATTATCATAAATGTAAATTTACAAATTTAGTAAAAATATAGTATTAAATTTATAAAATTTCTTAAGGCTTATAGATAAAACTAAATTTCAGTATATTTTAATAATATCGAAATTTAAATTTAAAATATCATTTTAAATTTTTATATAAATTCATCATATTTTAATCTAAATTTTAGATATATAAAAAGTGCAATAATGATAATCTTTATTAAAGTTTAAGTTTTTTAGGAGTAGGATTACAGCTGTTTTTTTAAATTATTACTGGAAATTGATATGAAAAATATATATAAAATCGCTTTGTTATTTTTATTTCCCATCTTGCTATTTGCAAAAACAGACTACGCGCTTGAAGCAAAAAACATCGAAGATACCTTTGTAAAAGTGATAGAAGTTTATAAAGCAGGAGATATCCAAAAGGCAAAAGAGCTTACGCAAACTGCGTATTTTAGCCACTTTGAAAATTTAGAGGGCGGAATTCGTATAAATTTATCAGCTAAAAAATCATACTCCATGGAAGCGCAATTTGGTCAAATCAGAAAAGCCATAGTTGCTAAAGCTCCAGTTGAGGAGATTGAAGCAAAGATAGCAAATTTAACCAAAGAAATCGATGAAGTTTTGCCAATTATCGAAGCTGGAACAAGACTTGTTGGCGAGTATAGCGACAGCTCTTCAAACACTTTAGCAAAGCAAACAGATGCTACTAAAACATCAAATTTAGCAAACCAAAACGCTCAACCATCAAAGCAAAGCCAACCAACCCAAACAAGCCAAAACGAAAATGAAAACCAAAACGCAAATCAAACAGCTCAAAACCCGTGGAACGCGGTTTATAGCGATATTTTAGCTAAACTTCAAGTTGTTAAAGATGATTTTAAAAACAAAAAATTTGATGATTTGAAGCTGAATTTAAATAACGAGATTAAATTTAACCTCTACCGAAACACTCAGCTTGAAATCGCTATTAGAAAGTATATCTCACAAAATTTCGACCAGCAAATTCAGCAAATCATGGGAAGCCTTATCTCAAACTCACCTACTTTCACTCAAGATAAATTTGATTTGTATATGAAAGATTTAGATGATTTGCTAAAAACTGCAGTTGCTAAGCTTCCTAGCGAGTCTTACGCGCTTGCTCCAAAAGTAGAAATCAAGGAAGAAAAATCAGTTGATTTTGCTCCTGTGGTTAAAAACATCGCAACCAAACTTGCTCTTAGCCTAGAAAAATACAAAAATGGCGAAGTAAACGACGCTATTAGCGACTCTCAAGACATATATTTTGATGAGTATGAAGCAAGCGGGATGGAGAATAAAGTTGGTGCGATTGATATAAATTTAAAAACCTCAACCGAAGCAAGCTTTAGTAAAATCGTAGCATTGATGAAAAGTGGCGCAGACGCTACAAGAGTAAAAGAGGCTCAAGATGAGCTAATATCAAAGCTTAACGCAAGCTTAGAAAAAACAAGCGGTTCAAACAGTCCATTGGCTTTGTTTTTATACTCACTGACAATTATCCTAAGAGAGGGTTTTGAAGCCCTTATCATCGTAGCTGCTGTGGTTGCATATCTCGTAAAAACAGGAAACCAAAACCGACTTAGCATAGTTTATAGCTCACTAAGCACTGCTGTTGTGCTTAGCTTTGTTGTTGCATATCTTGCAAATTTGATGTTTGAAAACGCAGGTCAAAGCAGAGAAGTCATCGAAGGAGCTACCATGCTAGTAGCGGTGCTGCTACTATTTTATGTTGGGTTTTGGCTTCTTTCAAACGCAGGAGCTAAAAAGTGGAATACCTATATAAAAGGTCATATCGCTTCAAGCCTAAGTAGTGGCTCAAGCAAGGCACTTTGGTGGACTGTGTTTTTAGCTGTATTTAGAGAAGGAGCTGAGACTGTGCTGTTTTATCAAGCTTTGATTTTTGATGCAAAAACGCCAAGCCTTTTGTTTATGGTTGCGGCTGGTTTTGTTGTCGGGCTTGTACTTTTGATAATAGTCTATTTTGTATTTAAATTTAGCGCAGTTAAAATCCCGATTCGACCATTTTTCCTTATCACATCGACAATCATCTTTTATATGTCGATTGTCTTTACCGGAAAAGGCGTTATGGAGCTAGTTGAAGGAAAAGTCTTTATCCCGACTCATATAAACGGCGCTTTAACGATTGAGTGGCTAGGAGTTTATCCATATTATGAGAGTTTAGTGCCTCAACTTATACTTTTAGCGATTTTAGTTATCGGTATATTTATAATGAAAGCAAAAGCAAAAATTAGTTAATAAATTTTATTTACAAGGAGAGAAAATGAACAAATTAGTTTGCGCTACTTTAGCGTTAGGTCTTACAAGTGTTATGAGTTTTGCAGCAGAGCATCCAATCGGCGATCCAGTTGAGATGAACAACATGGAAATAGCAGCAGTATATCTTCAACCAATCGACATGGAACCAAAAGGCATCGACCTTGCTCCAAGCCTTTCAGATATCCACTTAGAAGCTGATATCCACGCTACTAAAGGAAACCCAAACGGTTTTGGCGAGGGCGAGTGGATACCATATCTAAAAATCGCTTATGAGTTAAAAAACACAGATAACGGCAAAATCAAAACCGGAACTTTAATGCCGATGGTAGCAAGCGATGGGCCTCACTATGGCGCTAACCTTAAAATGGATGGTGGCGTTGGTAACTATGAGCTTAAATTTATGATAGACAATCCTGAAAAACAAGGCTTTGGTCGCCACGCTGATAAAGCAACTGGCGTTGCAAAATGGTTTGCTCCATTTACAGCAAGTTATACATTTAAATACACCGGCGCTCCAAAAGAGTAGCTTTTTTTGCCCATGCGTTTGTGTGGGCAAATCTTTAAAAAATTTCTTTTTAAAAGAGCTTTTTTAAAGATTTAAAGGTTAAAAATGTCGATTTATCTAGTTCATGTACTGTTAGCATTTTTAGCACCAGCGTTTGTTGGTGCGGTTTTAACGCCAAAAGGCGAGAGTTTTAAAAACATCTATAAGGCTATAATCTTTGCTATTATAGGTTTTTTGATTTTTAAGGCTTGCAAACACGCGCTAATTGATCAAAAAGTTATATTTTTTGTAAATTTAGCTTTGATTTTGGTGCTTGTGCTTTGCTTTGTGGCTTTGTTTTTTAAAAGCAAAATTTTTAGACTCGTTTGCATATGCTTGCTTTTTATAGCGCAAGGCTTTATTTACGGCGAGATTGGTTCAAATTTTCCAGTTTTTCAAGGCGAGCTTTTAGACTCACTTAGTTTAACAAGCCTGTTTTTAATCGCTTTTGGCTTGATTTTAGTAGTTTGTTTTTATTTTATCGTCTATCTTTGCCAAAACCAAAAGCTTAAATTTAGCCTTTTTTTACTTAGTATAGTTTTGCTTATCGTTGATAGAGCTGGGTTTTTAGTGTTATTTTTAATGCAAAATGGAGTTGTTAAAACCTATACAAGTTTGCTTTCAATAGTTGCAAAAGTTATTTATTTTAACGGCTTTTTGCCATATATTTTTAGCTTTTTTGCATTTATTATCGTTTTATTTGAATTTTTATCTCGCCCAAAAAGTGCCATAAAAAGCGAAGTTGGAAGTATTAAATTTCGCCAAATCAAAGCAGCAAGAAGCAAAGCAAACGGACTTTTAGTTTGGGTTATCTTAGTTTGTGCACTAAATTCATCTTTTATGCTATATTTTTATCTAATCGCTTCCGCGCCGCCAAAAATTTCAACCCCAACTCTAGTCCAACCAGTTAATGGCGAGTTTAAATTTGATGTTAGCGTCTTAAAAGACAACAAACTTCATCGCTACGCTTATGTAACCGATACTGGGCATGAAGTTAGGTTTTTTCTTTTAAACAGATACGCTGATAAAAGCTCTCCTATTATCGTTTTTGATGCTTGTAGCATTTGTGGAGATATGGGCTATGTTAAAAAGGGAAATGATTTGATTTGTATCTCTTGTAATGTACGAATTTTCCTACCTTCAGTTGGAAAAGCAGGAGGTTGTAATCCCATACCTATGGAGTATAGTTATGATGGCAAGACAATTAGCGTAAAACAAAAAACGCTAGAAGATGGCGCTGTATTTTTTACAAAAATAGTCGAAAAAATGGTAACCGATCCAGTTAGCTTAGAAAAAGTTAGCAACATAAAGACTAAATTTACATATCTATACTATGGCAAAACATACTTTTTCAAAACTCAAGAAAATATGGATAAATTTAGCACAAATCCAGAGCTTTACGTTACAACAGATGGTAGACTAAAGGAGAGAAAATGATTTTTACGATGATAAAAAACTCGCTATTTCGCGCTAAAGCACAAAAATTTCTAGCCTTTATCACAGTTGGACTTAGCGTTGCACTGATAGCTTGTATGTTAAATATGACTTTAAAAATCGGCGATGAGGTAGCAAAAGAGCTAAGAGGATATGGCTCAAACATCGTAGTTTTACCAAAAAGTAACGCGCTAAGCGTTGAGATTGGCGGTAAAGAGTACTCGCCGCTTAAAAATGAAGATTATCTAAAAGAGGCAGACTTGCACCACATAAAAGAGATTTTTTGGCGAAATAACATCGTAGCATTTGCACCTTTTTTAGATGGCAAGGTAAAAAGTGGCGATAAAATTTATAGCATTCAAGGAACTTATTTTGATAAAAATGTCCCTATAAGCGATGAAAACGACTACAAAACCGGCGTAACTCAACTAAATATCTTTTGGCATGTAGATGGAGAGTATCCAAAAGATGATAGCCTAACAAGCGTTATAGTTGGCGATAGATTAGCGCAAAAAGATGGTATAAAAGTGGGCGATAAGCTAAATTTAGCAAACCACGAAGTAAGCGTTACTGGCATACTTCATGGCGCTGATACGCAAAAAAATCAAGTTGTAATGAGCCTAAAACTAGCCCAAATTTTACTAGATAAACCAGGTCTTATAAACAAGGCTGAAGTTAGCGCGATGACAATCCCAGAAAACGATCTCTCAGTTCGCGCAAGAAGAAATCTTGATAGCCTTGATAGCGTTGAGTATGATAAGTGGTATTGCTCTGCTTATGTAAGCTCAATAGCCTACCAAATCAGCGAAGAGTTCCCATCTAGCCTTGCAAAAGGCGTGCTAAGTGTGAGCCAAACACAAAGCGGAATAACACAAAAAATCCAAAGCCTAATGGGTATAGTTAGCATAATCGCTTTACTTATCTCAAGTATCGGCATAACTTCGCTTATGAGTAGTGAAATTTACAGGCGTACCAAAGAAATCGGACTTTTAAAAGCTATTGGCGCTTCAAATTTTAGCATTTATCTAAATTTTTGTTTAGAAATGGTCGTCGTTGGAGTGATAGCAAGTATGTTTGGCGTGATTTTAGGATATGCGCTTTCCTTTGCTTTGTTTTATCAAATTTTTGACTCATTTGTTGGTTTTAGTTTTATGGTGTTGCCACTGTGCGTTGCATTTGGCGTGTTAATTTGTATTTTAGGTTCGATTTTACCGCTTAAAAGCGTTATAGATATTTTACCAGCAAAGGCTTTATATGGACGCAAATAAGATATTTTTTATAAATTCAATCCTTAAAAGCTTTAAAAACTCAGGTCTTAGAAGCCTTGTGATTTTTATAGCCATTATGATAGGAGCGTGCGTAAGCTCGGCATTTATCAACGTTTATGCAGATATCGACGCAAAAGTTAGCAAAGAGTTAAATAGCTATGGCGCAAACCTTATCATAAGCCCAAGCGATTTTGAAAAGGAAAATTTCATATCAGAAAAAAATCTATCTTTAGCATTTTCTAAAATCCCAAAAGAGCTTGTCTTAGCACAGGGCAAATTTCTTTTCTCAAGCGCTAATATCGGCACAACCTCAGCTGTTGTAATGGGCGTAAATTTTGAAAGTTTAAAAAAGGTTATGCCATATTTAGATTTGCAAAGCGGAAAGATGATAAATTTAGACTTTGATAACAAAAACGCGCTAATTGGAGTAAATTTAGCCAAAATCGCTGGTTTTAAAGTCGGCGATGAAGTTGAGATAAAAAACTCATTTGATAACAATGTCATAAAAGTCCGCATAAAAGGCGTTGTTTATGATGGAGAAAAAGAGGATAACTTGCTTATCATCTCGCTCTCTCTTGCACAAGAATTTTTCAAAAAAGATGGGCTTATAAACTACTCAAACGCCATCATAAACACAGATTTTCAAAACCTAAGCCAAATTTCAAAAAACTTATCAAACAAACAAATCCACTTTGAACCGGTAAGTAAAATTTCAAAATCACAAGGCGCTATACTAGATAAAATCAAGCTTTTAATGGCGCTAATTAGCATAATTATACTTATCATAACCGCTATTTGTGTAAATACAAGTCTTAGTAGCATTCTTCTTTCTCGCTTAAAAGAGATTGCGCTTCTTAGAGCAATCGGAGCAAGTAAGAAAAATATACTAAATTTATACACTGGCGAGATTTTTACTCTAGCATTGCTTGCTTCGATAGTTGGGGCTTTTGCTGGGTTTTTGTTGGCTCAAATTTTAGGTGAAGCGATTTTTAGCTCAACTATAAATTTCCGCTTTATAAGCGTGGTTGTGGCGATTATCGTTTCGCTTGTTTTTGCGTTTTTAGCAAGCTTTTATCCGATAAAAAAAGCACTAAATGCAAATATGGCAAATTTATTAAGAGGTGAATGATGGAAATTTTAAAAACAGATGGAATTTGTAAGTATTTTGGCGATACGACTGCCTTAGAAAATATAACTTTTAGCGCAAACAAAGGCGAATGGGTAAGCATAATGGGACCAAGTGGAAGTGGTAAAAGCACACTTGTAAATATCCTTTCTTTGATGGATAACCCAAGCGAAGGAAAGTATTTGATAAATGGCAAAGATGCTTCAAATTTAAGCCCTGAAGATGTGCTTAAATTTAGAAGAGAGGAAATCGGACTTGTCTTTCAACAATTTCATCTCATACCATATCTAAACGCGCTTGAAAACGTGATGTTAGCGCAGTATTATCACAGTAGCGTTGATGTGGATGATGCTAAAAAAGCACTTCAAAACGTTGGACTTGCACATAGGCTAGATCACTTGCCAAGCCAACTAAGTGGAGGCGAACAACAGCGCGTTTGTATAGCAAGAGCGCTTATAAACGATCCAGAAATCATCATCGCAGATGAACCAACTGGAAATTTAGATGAAGAGAACGAAAGAGTCGTTTTAGAGCTATTTTGCAAGTTAAGAAGTATGGGAAAAACGCTTTTGCTTATCACGCACAACCCAGAACTTGGTAAATTTGGCGATAAAATAGTCTATCTAAAACACGGTAAAATCGATAAAATCATAGCTGGCGAGGCTGGATTTTGTGCTAATAAAACAGATGAAGGACAGTAATGAAAAAATTTGCTTTTTTGGTTGTGGTTGGATTAATTTTTGCGGGTTGCTTTGATCTAAGCAAACAGCACCACATGGCGCTAAATGATGAAAATGGCATAGATACAAACTACGATGCGAGCAAAAAAGAGCTTAAAATCGCAGGTTTAAATGAGCCATTTTTGCTCTTTTTTTACAGCACAGACTGCGTTGCGTGCATGGCGCAAATTCCAGCACTAAATAACATAGCAAAAGAGTATAAAGACAAGATAAAAGTCATAGGTTTAATGGGTGGACGAAGTGATGATTTAAACACTCAACTAAGTGAATTTAAGAAAAAAGGGGTTGATTTTTTAACTATAGCTAACCGCAAATCAGTCGATTACTTTTCTGATGTGGTTGGCGGAGTTTATGGGACTCCAACGACATATGTTTTTAGTAAAAATGGCGAGATAAAAAAACGATTTTTAGGGCTTGTTCCACAAAGTGTGATAGAAAATGAGATAAAAATTCTGCTTTAAATTTAGAAAATTTGGCTTTTTTGTATCTTGATAGCTAAACTAGAATTTAAATTTAATATTCGTTTATAAATTTTAAATTTTTTAAATCAAATTAAAGCTTCTTTGGCATATAATAACGAAATTAATTATCAAGATTACAGAAAGGCTTATAATGAGTGTGCTAAAAACATTTGGACTAGATACAATCGAAGCTGGAAAATCATGCAAAATAGTAAAACTAAGCGCTAAAGACAAACTTTTACAAAAACTTTTGGATATGGGTTTTGTAAACGGAGCTACCATAGAAGTGGTAAGAGAAGCTCCACTTTATGACCCTATGGAACTTAGAATTCACAACTACATTTTAACACTTAGAAAGAGCGAAGCAGCGTTAATCGAGGTTTACGAATGCAACTAAAAGTAGCTCTTGCTGGACAACCAAACTGCGGAAAATCAACTATTTTTAACATGCTTAGTGGCATTCATCAGCATATCGCTAACTATCCAGGCGTTACAGTGGATAAAAAATCTGGCTTTTTTTCAACCAAAAAGCTTGATATCGAGATGGTTGATTTGCCTGGAACTTACTCTTTTAGCTCATATTCGCTTGAAGAAAAGGTGGCAAAAGAGTTTATAATAGATGAAAATCCAGATGTGATTTTAAACATAGTTGATGCATCAAGCATTAAAAGAAGTCTTTACTTTACCTTTCAGCTCCTTGAGATAGGAAAACCTGTTATCATCGTTATAAATATGTGCGATGTGGCTGAAGGAAGAGGGATAATAATCGATGATAAAAAGATAGAAAAAATTCTTGGCTGTCCTGTAATCCGCGCAAGTGCAGCTAAAGGAGAGGGCAAAAAAGAGATTTTAGCCGCGCTTGAAAATGTAGTTGAACTTAAAGAAAACTATAAAGAATTTAAAATAAACTATGAAGAGCTTGAACCACTTATAACGCAAGTTCAAGATGAGATAAATTTTGAAAACAACGAGATGAACAAAAGATGGCTAAGTATAAAGGTTTTAGAAAACGATCAAGTTGCTATAAAACTTTTAGAAGATAAAAACCCAAATATATCAGAAATTTCGCATAACTTAAGAGAGAAATTTCACGATATGTTTGATAAAGATGTCGATAGTTTTCTAGCATCTTTTCGCTATGAAAACTCCGATGTAGTCTGCCATAAATGCGTAGAAGAGACTAAAAAAGGCGAACTTACACTAACCGATAAAGTCGATAAAGTGGTGCTAAATCGCTGGTTAAGCTTTCCTATACTTTTAATCATCATAGTGCTGGTTTATGAGCTTTCTATCGTTTTTGGATATAAGATAACGGACTATACGTGGCCTATCCTTGGTGCGATTAAAAATTTTGTTGCAGACATCTCGCCAGCAAATGATATAGCAAAAGTTCCTATGATAACAGATCTTGCAAGTTGGCTTGTAAATTCAGCCGTTGCTTTGCTAAATTATCTACCGATATTTTTCATACTTTTTGCTTTGATTGCGGTTATGGAAGATGTGGGTTATATGCCTAGAATGGCGTTTATACTCGATCGTGTGTTTAAGAAATTTGGTCTTCATGGGCAAAGCACACTTCCACTTGTTTTAGGTGGCGCTTTTGTTGGAGGGTGCGCTGTGCCAGGAGTTATGTCTACAAAAGGCATAGCCGATGATAGAGCAAGAATGGCTACTATCATGACTGTTCCTTTGATGAACTGTTTGGCAAAAGTGCCATTTTACACACTTTTACTTGGCGCGTTTTTCTTGCAAGATATGGGACTTATGATGTTTTATATCTCAACAGTTACTATACTAACTGCTTTGATAATCGCTAAATTTCTAACCGGCACGATACTTAAAACCAGAGAAACCGCCCCTTTTGTTATGGAACTTCCACCTTATCACTTGCCAACTTTTAAAGGTGTGATTTTAAGAGCGTGCGAGAGAGTTTGGGTCTATATAAAAAAGGTTTGCACTATTGTTATAGCTGTGGCGATTGTTCTTTTTGCCCTGCTTCAATTTCCTGGATTAAGCGATGAAAAACAAGAGATGTATAACAAAGAAGAGACAAAAATTTTAGCTAACTTTGATAAAGCCGTATCTAAAACTAAATATTACTCATTAGTTGATACTAGAGAAGAAGTTGCTAGTTTGCTAAATTTCTACGATGGATACCGCTCTAAAAAGATGGCTGGAAGCAAATCAGTCGATGAAAGTTATGCTTCTAAAAATCCTGAGTTTTATAAATTTCTAAAAGTAGCCAAAGATGACAAAGATGCTAAAAAGATAAACACCGCCTTAAGAAAGCTCTCAACTGGTAGAAACACCATCTTAAGACAGCAAAAAAACGATAAAATCGAAAGCTCGCTTTTAGGCATGGCAGGAAGGGCTTTAGAGCCGATAACTCAGTTTGCTGGGTTTGACTGGAAGATAAATGTTGCGTTTTTAAGCTCATTTGCAGCTCGTGAGTCTGCTGTTGCAACACTTGGTAGTATATATGAAACCGGCAAAATCGACATGAATCAAACCGCAAGCGATACTAGCTTAGATAGCGTAGATGATGAGATGAAAAACCAAAACGAGCGTCCAGAAGAGACTATGAGTAGAAACAGTGGCTACACACCACTTCACGCAGCTTCTATCATAATCTTTATGCTGCTAACTCCACCTTGTATAGCCTCAATGATAGTTGTAAAAATGCAGACAAATAGCTGGGCATGGATGCTTTTTGCTATCTTTTTCCCATTTACTTTAGCACTTGTTGTTGCAAGCTTGTTTTTTACTATCTCAAGCGCTTTTGCACTTAGTGGTCTTGTTGCTATGACGTATTATTATCTAATACTACTAGCTATAGTTGTCATCATCTCATTTATCCCTGAAAAAAGGATAAATTGGACTACAAAACCAAAATCATAATAAAGGAAAGAAAATGAAAAAAATTCTATTTTCATCAGCTTTAGTTGCTCTTATGAGCTCATCACTTTTTGCTCACACAGCTTTAATGAGTTGTTTTGATAATGGCGATGATACCGTAACTTGCGAAGGCGGTTTTAGCGATGGAAGTTCGGCAAAAGGAGTTAAATTTATGCTAGAGCAAAATGGCAAAACCATAGCAGAAGCTAAATTTGGCGATGATAGCACATATACATTTAAAAAACCAGAGGGTGAGTATGTGGCTAAATTCTACGCTGGTGAGGGTCATGAGGTTACAGTTAAATCATCTGATATAGCTGAGTAAATTTAAACTAAAAAAGGAGATTAAATGAAAAAAATTGTTATTTCATCTATTGTTGCGGCAGGTTTGGCAAGTAGTGCGTTTGCGCATTTTCAAATGGTTTACACACCAGAATCAGCACTAAATAAAGGCGGTACGATTCCACTAAAAGTAGTTTTTAACCACCCATTTGCCGATGAGCATACTATGGATATGGGGCTTCAAGCTGACAAATCTAGAGTTGGCGTTGAAGACTTTTATGTAATCCACAAAGAGAAAAAAACTGAGCTAAAAGATAGCTTAAAAGAGATTAAATTTAAAGGCAACTCAAACGAAGGCATTGGATATAGCACTGATTATAAAGCAAGAACTATGGGCGATCATCTTTTTGTTTTAACTCCAGCTCCATACTTTGAAGCA